>DATAMY010000107.1:0-42508 GCA_036266535.1 Usitatibacter sp.
GGTTCGGGGAGGCCCTGCTCATCATGGCGACGCTGCCGCTCGCCCTGGTGGGGGGCTTCTGGCTGGTCTACCTCCTGGGCTACAACATGTCGATCGCGAGCGCGGTAGGCTTCATCGCGCTGGGCGGCGTCGCGGCCGAGATCGGCGTGGTGATGCTGGTCTACCTCAACGAGGCGGTGGAGACGAGGATCCGGGACGGGCGCCTGCGGGACGAGGCCGACCTCGCCCACGCAGTGATCGAGGGCGCTGCGCTTCGCGTGCGTCCCGTGGCGATGACCGTGGCGGTGATCATCGCCGGACTCCTGCCGATCATGTTCGGCTCGGGAACCGGTTCGGAGATCATGCAGCGCATCGCCTCCCCCATGGTCGGCGGGATGGTCACGGCGCCGCTCCTCTCGATGTTCGTGGTGCCCGCCATGTATTTCCTCCTGCGCCGGCGCGAGCTCCGGCGCCGGGCCCCGGGTGTGGCGCAAGCGCCTAAAATGGGGGCATGACCACCCACGACTTGAGCCGCTGGCGGCACGACCACGCGTTCGACGCGGGAAACCGCGCGGGCGAGCGGCGCACCTGGGCCGTGGTCGCTATCACCGCGGCCACGATGGTCGCGGAGATCGTCGCAGGCGTGATGACGGGCTCCATGGCGCTCCTCGCGGACGGCTGGCACATGGCGACGCACGTCGTGGCGCTCTCCATCGCGGGCGCCGCGTACCTCCTCGCCCGGCGCTGGTCGCGCGACGCCCGCTTCACGTTCGGGACCTGGAAGATCGAGGTGCTGGGGGCATTCTCGAGCGCGCTCCTCCTGGGCGTGGTCGCGCTCGCCATGGTGATCGAGTCGGTGCACCGGCTGGTCGAGCCCGCCCCGATCCAGTTCGGCGTGGCGCTCGGCGTGGCGGGCCTCGGCCTCGTCGTGAACCTCGTCTCGGCGTGGATCCTCGAGTCCGGCCACGACCACGACCATGGGCATGCGCACGGACGCGACCCTTCGCACGATCACCACGAACATGACCACGACCATGGGCACGACCATGGCCATGGCCACGCGCACGGGGCGAAGCCGCGGGCCCATGCGGCGGAGCCGAAGCATCACGACATCAACCTGCGCTCGGCATACGTGCACGTCCTCGCCGACGCCTTCACCTCGGTCCTCGCGATCGTGGCGCTCGCCGCGGGCCTCTGGATGGGATGGACCTGGCTCGACCCCGTGATGGGCCTGGTCGGGAGCGGCGTGATCGTCTCGTGGGTCGCGACCCTCATGCGGGACTCCTCGCGCATCCTCCTCGACCGCGAGATGGACGCGCCGGTGGTCGACCGCATCCGCGGCGCGATCGAAAGCGACGGCGACGCCGAGATCGCGGACCTCCACGTCTGGCGCGTGGGACGCGCGAGCCACGCCGCGATCATCACGGTGGTCGCGGACCGGCCGCTCACGCCGGCCGCCTACCGGGCGCGACTCGTGCCGATCGGCTCCCTCGCCCACGTGTCGGTCGAGGTGAACCGGTGTCCCAAGGGCGAATGCCCGAAGTAGCGCCGCCGGCCGCGCCCTTCGACGCGGTCCTCGATTTCTGGTTCGGGCCGCTCGCCGAACGCGGGCCCGCGCGGCGCGAATGGTTCCGGAAGGACGGCGCGTTCGACGCGGAGATCCGGCGCCGCTTCGGCCCGCTCCACCGCGCGGCCGCCGCCGGCGAGTGCGAGCCCTGGCGCGCCTCGCCGGAGCCGATGCTGGCGCTCGTGATCGTGCTCGACCAGTTCTCGCGGAACCTCTTCCGCGGCGACGCGCGCGCCTTCGCGCAGGACGCGCACGCGCGGGAGTGCGCGCGCGAGGCGCTCGCCCGCGGCGACGACCTGCAGGTCCTGCCGGTGGAGCGCCAGTTCCTCTACATGCCGTTCGAGCACAGCGAGGCGCTCGCGGACCAGGACCGGGCCGTGGAGCTCATGCGCTCGCTCGCGAGCTTCGAGGCGACGCGGGGTGTCGCCGATTGGGCGGAGAAGCACCGGACGATCATCCGGCGCTTCGGCCGGTTCCCGCACCGCAACGCCGCGCTCGGGCGGCCATCGACCCCGGCCGAGGAGGCGTTCCTGCGGGAGCCCGGCTCGGGTTTCTAGGGCCGGCGCTTCGCCGTCGTCGCGGCCGTCCCCGGAACCACGGGTTTCTTCTTGCCTTTCCGCAGGCGCGTCTTGCCGTAGCTGCCCTTGAACACCTTGCCCTTGAAGCTGCGCTTGTCGCCCTTGCCCATGGAAGGCCTCGTCGATGGAAGAGGCCCGATTATATAGAGCGGGGCAGTCAGCGCTCCTTCGGCGGCTTGAAGAGCTCCGCGGGCGGCTCGCCGCGCTTCACGTTCGCGAGGCGGTAGATCGACTCGCCGGTCCGGGGATCGTCATAGCGCGAATACACCGTGACCTGCAGATCGGGCGAGTACCAGGACTCCGACGTGATCGCGATGGGCTTCGCGTTGCCGATCTGTCCGGCGGGGATGGTCCACACCGTCGACCGGCCATCGCAGCGCAGGCCTGCCATCTCCTTCGTGCCGAGGCTGCGGGTCACGCCGCGGCCGAGCCCCGCCGTGCTCTCGAAGCGCAGCGTGTTCATGCCGGGCATCGGAGGCAGCGGCGCTATGGGCGCCTCGAGCTCGCCGGGCACCGTGGGCGGCAGCGGCGGGATCGCGGGCGCCGGGGGAGGCGGAGGCGCGAGCGGGATGTCGTCGTCGGGGCGGATCACCTCGACCCTCACCACCTCCCGCGTGAGGCCGTCGTCACCGGCGCGCGACACGACCGTCACGTTCTGCCCGGTGGGGGCGGCCGGCGCAGCGGGGCGGCCATCGACGTAGATCCGGCCCCTCTCGATGCGCACTTCCTTGCCGGAGGCCGACTTGACATGCACGCTGCCGGGGTCGACCGGCTTGCCGTTCACGAACGCCCTGCCGTCCTCGACCTTCACCTCGGTGCCATCGAGGCTCAGCGACTCGCTGTGGTGAGTCCCGGGGCGCGTGTGGGCGGGATCGCGGATCGCGATCGGATGCTTGCGCCCGGGGAGCAGCATGTAACGCATGCCGGCCTCGGCGTCGTCGATGAACACGGTGCCGGGCTTGCCGTCGTGCCGCTCGGTCTCCTGCCGGACGCGGCCGCTGCCGTCGCGATAGACGTGTCCGTGCGTGCCGTGCGTGATCACGTTGCCGCCCTCGAGGCGCTGGTTCCTCTCGGTGATGACATCGGCGCTGTAGGGGGAGCCCTTCACGACCGCGGTGCTGCCGACGCGGCTCACGAACATCGCGCCCATCGACGCGCGCATGTCGTCCCCGAAATCCTGGGCCCAGCGACGCCACGCCTCGGCTTCGCCGCGCAAGGCGTCGGCGTGCGGCGAATCGGGGGGAGGCGTGAGGGATGGCGTGAGAGGTGCCGGCGGTGCGGGCTGCGCTGCGGCCGCAAACGCGGCGATGAGAATCGCGGGAAAGATCGGGAGTGCGCGCATGGAGGGCCTCGCGGAGAGAGTCAGCGAACGAGCCGCACGGCGAGCGGCTCGCCCGCGGCGGAATAGAGCATTTCGGCATGGACCGGCTCCGCGGCGCGATCCGGCGCGACGGGCAGGCCCCATTCGGCGAGCAGCGCGCGCGGGAATTGCGCGGCCACGACGGTGACGCCGCGCTCCAGCGCGACCGCATCGAGCGGCCGCAGCGCGAGGAACGGTCCGCCGTCCGATTCCTCGGCGAGCGCCGGCCGGGGTTGCGCCGGAATCGGCGCGCGCACGATCCAGGCGACGAGCGCCACGACCGCCGCGGCAGCGAGCGGCATGAGCGCCTTTTGCCAGCGGCGGGCGCGCGCATGGTCGCGGAAGCGCGCGACGAGCGCCGCCTCGAGGTGATCCGGCGCGGCTTCGGCGGCGGCGCCGCGGCGCAGCACATCGAGCCGCAGGTCGAGGAGCGAGGAGCGCGCCGGATCGAGGCCGGCGTCGGACGGATCGTCATTCATGGCATTCCCGTGCGCCCTGCGGGGCGACATAGCGTTCGAGGCGTTGCGCGAGGCGGGCCCGGGCGCGCGAAAGCCGCGAGCGGACCGTGCCGATGTCGATGCCGCAGAGCTGCGCCGCCTCCGCGTAGGAGAGCTCGGAGAGCTCGCAGAGGATCAGCACGTCGCGGTAGTGGGGCGCGAGCGCCGCCAGGGCGCGGCGTACTTCCTCCGCCGCCTCGTGGCGCAGCACGCGGTCGAGCGGCGTGTCGCGATCGATTCGATCGTCCCCCAACGCCGAGTCGTCGGCGAGCGACGCGGGATCGACGGGCATTTCGCGCTCGCCGCGGCGCGCCAGGTTGCGGGCCACGCCGCAGAGCCAGGCGCCCAGCGTGCCGCGGGAAGGGTCGTATTGAGAGGCGCGGGTGATGAGGTGGACGAACGTGTCCTGCGTGACATCCGCCGCCGTGCCCACGGAACCGGCATAGAGCAGCGCCAGGCGGTAGATCGCGTCGCGGTGGCGCCGGTAGATCGCCACGAAGGCCGCCTCGTCCCCGCGCCGCATTCGGGCGAGGAGTGCCAGCTCAGGCTGCGGATCTCCGGGGGCCATGGTCATGGGCGTGGGGCGTCACCCCTATTGCGCCCGGCCCTCCGGAAGTTCCCGCTATTCCGCGTCCGGCTGCTTCTCCGGCCGCGCGCGGTCGAAGGCGGGATGCGCGAGGCAGGCCTCGTTCACCGCGCGGATGCGGGGGTAGGGCGCCATGTCGAGCTTCACGCGCGCGGCGTTCGCGACCTGCGGCACGAGGCACACGTCCGCGAGGCCCGGCTCGTCGCCGAACGCGTAGCGGCCGCCCGCGCGCTCCCCGAGCTGGCGCTCGATCGCCCGGAAGCCCTCGGCGATCCAGTGCGCGTACCAGGCGTCGCGCCGCGCGGCATCCACGCCGAGCGTGCCCTCCAGGTACTGGAGCACGCGCGTGTTGTCGAGCGGATGGATGTCGCAGGCGATCGCGAGCGCGATGGAGCGCACCCACGCGCGGTCCTCCGCTCCGGGCGGCAGGAGCGGCGGCAACGGATGGCGCTCCTCGAGGTATTCGATGATCGCGAGCGATTGCGCGATCCGCCGGTCGGCCACCTCGAGCGTCGGCACGAGGGCCTGCGGATTTATCTGCCGGTAGGCCTCCGAGCGCTGCTCGCCGCGGCGCAGATGCACGAAGCGGTGCTCGACCTCGAGGCCCTTGAGGTGCAAGGCGATGCGGACGCGGTACGCCGCGGAGGACCGGAAATAGCCGTGGAGGATCATCGCCCGCGCATCATACCTTCCCTATACTGTCCGCGATGAGGAGCCCCATCCCGTCCCCCACGCTCACGCCGCCCGATCGCGCCGCCATCGCCGCGTGTCTCGCGGCGATGCCTCCCGTGGGCGAGCTCCTCACCGCGGACGACCTCGAGAAGCAGCAGCTCGCCGGCGCCCAGCCGACGCGGCCCGCGGCCGTGCTGCTCCTCGTGGTGAACCATCCCGGCGCGCCGGCCGTGGTCTTCACGCAGCGCACCGCGCATCTCTCGGCGCACGCGGGCCAGATCAGCTTTCCGGGCGGCCGCAGCGACGAGGGCGATGCCACCCCGGAGCACACGGCGCTTCGCGAGGCGCGCGAGGAGGTCGGCATCGCGCCGGAGCGCGTCCAGGTCCTCGGCCGGCTTCCCGAGTACTGCACGTCGACGGGCTATTGCGTGACCCCGGTCGTGGGCTGGGCCGAGCCGCCGCTCGCCTACAGCCCGGATCCGTACGAGGTGGAGGACGTCTTCGAAGTGCCGCTCTCGTTCCTCCTCGACCCGCGCAACCACCGCTACGAGAGCGCGTTCTATCGCGGCCGCCTGCGCAAGTACTGGGCGATGCCCTACGGGGAGCGCTACATCTGGGGCGCCACCGCCGGGATGCTCGTGACGTTCCAGCGCATCCTCGCGGGGTCCGCCGGCCGCTTGACATAGTACGAACGATCGTTCTATTCTGTGGCCATGCCTGCCGCCGCTTCCCGTCGCGCCTCCGTCCCGGCCCGTGCCAGCAAGGGCGAGGTCACGCGCGCGCAGATCCTCGCGGCCGCGGTCGTGCAGGCGAGCGCCTCGGGCTTCGAGTCGCTCACCATCGGCACGCTCGCCGAGCGCACGGGCCTTTCGAAGAGCGGGCTCTTCGCGCACTTCGGCTCGAAGCAGGAGCTCCAGCTCGCGGCCCTGGACGAGGCCGCGCGCCAGTTCACCGAGGGCGTGTTCCTCCCGGCGTTGAAGGCGCCGCGGGGCGTGAAGCGCCTGCGCTCGCTCTTCGAGCACTGGGTCTCGTGGCCGCGCCGCGCGCACCTCCCGGGCGGCTGTCCGATCGACGCCGCCACGCGCGAATACCTCCACCAGCCGGGCCCGATGCGCGATGCCGTGATCGAGCGCCAGAAGGAACTCGAACGCGGCCTCCGGAAGGCGATCGAGCTCGCGATCGAGACGGGCGAGCTCTCGCCCGAGGCGGACGCGCAGCAGATCGCCTTCGATTTCGTGGGCCTCATCCTGGCGCTCACCCGCGCGGAGCTCCTCCTGGGAGACCAGGAGGCGCAGCGCAGGGCCCGCGAGGCGTTCGATCGGCTGCTCCGCACCAACGCGGCCTAGAGGGACTGAGGGGACTCACATGGATTCGCCAATGAATAGCACGAACGTTCGTATCGACGCGGCGGGCGCCCGCTCGCTCTTCGTGGCGCTGGCGGCGTGGGCGGCGCTCGTGGCGCTGGGCGCCGCGGACGGCGTCTTCACGCGGCTCGACCCGGCGGTCGACGGCGCGCTCGCCGCGTTCGGCGCCTTCTTCGCGCTCGCGGCGTGCTGCATCGACCGGTCAGTGGGTGCCCGGGTCGATCGCGTGCCCCTCGCGCTCCTCGCCGGCATCGCGCTCGGGGTGGACGCCGCGCTCGCCGCGACCCTCGCCGCGTCCGGGCCGCTGGCGCTCCTCGCCGGCCCCGGCGCCTTCCTCGCCTTCTTCGCGGCGCCGGTCGCGATCGCGGCGCACGCCGCCGTCGCGCGAAGGCTCGCCGCCCGCCTCAGGTCACAAGCTGCGAGGTCACCTGCCGCGCGCCCGGCCTCGACTTGAGCCGCTCGTAGTAGCGCTCGACGTTCGGGCGCGGCGCGCGCTCCACGGGCATGTTGAGCCACCGGTGCACGCCGCAGCCCACGACGATGTCCGCGGGAGTGAAGCGCTCGCCCGCGAGGAAGGGCCGCCCCGCGAGCTGGGCGTCGAGCGTCGCCATGCACTTCTCGGTCTTCGCGATCGAGGCTTCGGCCACCGCCATGTCGCGCTTCTCCGGCGCGGTCCGCACGAGCTGCCAGAAGGCGTCGCGCTGGGCCGGCGTGAAGGTCGTGGCCTGCCATTCCATCCAGCGGTCCGCCTGGGCGCGCTCCCGCAGGTCGTCCGGCCAGAGCGTGCCCGCGGCCTCGCGCGCGGCGAGGTAGCGCACGATCGCGTTCGATTCCGGCAGCACGAACCCGTCCTCCTCGATCGTGGGCACGAGCCCGGTCGGGTTCTTCGCGAGGTATTCGGGAGTGTCGTTCCCGCCGAACTTGCCGCCCACGTCGATCCGTTCGTAGCGAAGGCCGATCTCGTCGCAGCACCAGACGACCTTCTGCACGTTGATCGAGGAAAGCCGTCCCAGGATCCGCAGCATGCCGCTCCCTTCAGGCGCCGTGGGCGCCGATCATCAATCGGTCGTAGACGGAATACTGCTCGTCCACCTCGTCGCTCGCCGCGCGCCGCTCGCGCTTCACGGTGATCCAGGATCCGGGGGCGAGCGTCTCGCAGACTTCCGCGGTGTGGCGAAGCTCCTCCTGCGCCACCGCGCGCGCGTCCTCCCACGACGGTGCGCCCCAGGCCTTCACGAGATGCCACGCGAGCGCGTCGACTTCGGCGGCGAGCTCCTCCTCCGTGGCCTCGACCACCTCCGCGATCGTGCAGCGGGAGGTCGAGCCCACGGCAACGAACGAGGCCTCGCAATGGCAGGAGGGATCGCAGCGGCGCTCGCCGGTGAAGTCGCAGACGGCATAGCCGCCGGTCACCACGGGCTCGCCGTCCTTAGCCGCGCCGCACGCGCGGAACACCGCATCGTCGGAGTCGTCGAGGCGCACGGCGCGCAGGAGCTTCGGCATTTCGGAATCGGAAACGGACGCGGTGCCGTATCATACCGGCATGCCCGCCAAGAGAATCGCCATCGTGAGTGGTGGCAACCGCGGCCTCGGCCGCGAGATCGCCCGCCAGCTCATGAAGGAGGACGCCTTCGTGGTCCTCGGCTGCCGCGACCAGGCCAAGTGCGACGCGGCGCTCGAGGCCCTTCGCCGCGACGGCGCCAACATCGACGCATTCCCGCTCGACGTGAACGACACCAAGATGGTGAAGCGCTTCGTCGAGCACGTGACGAAGCAGCACGGGGCGCCCTCGATCCTCGTGAACAACGCCGGCGTCTACCCGGAGGCGACTTCCTCGCGCGTCGTGGACACGCCGACCTCCGTCTGGCGCGAGACCTTCGAGACCAACCTCTTCGGCGCGGTGCGCATGTGCCGCGAGGTGGTGCCGCTCATGAGGAAGGTGCGCTTCGGGCGCATCGTGAACATCTCGAGCGGCCTGGGACAGCTCCACCAGATGGGCGAGGGGAGCCCCGCCTACCGCGTCTCCAAGGCGGCGCTGAACGCCCTCACGCGCACCCTCGCGGCCGAAGTCGCCGGGACGGGGATCCTCGTGAACTCCATGAGCCCCGGATGGGTCAAGACCGACATGGGCGGAGACGATGCGCCGCGATCGGTCGAAGAGGGCGCCGATACCGCGGTCTGGCTCTGCCTGCTGCCCTCCAACGGCCCGACCGGCCAGTTCTTCCGGGATCGCAAGCCAATCCCCTGGTGATGGACCGCGGCGCCCGATTCCTCGTGCTCGCCCTCGCGGCGCTGCTCGCGACGGCCTGCACCCGCCTTGCCTACATGAGCGCATCGCTCGCGTACTCCAGCGCGGCGCCGATGCTGGGCTGGATGGTGGACGACTACGTGGGGCTCGATCCCGCACAGAAGGAATGGGTCGGCGCGCGCATCGAGCGGGCGATGGCCTGGCACCGCGCGCGCGAGCTTCCGCGCTACCGCGGGTTCCTCGCCTCCGTCGCCGAGCGCTCCTCGCGGCCGTACAGCGAGGCCGAGGTCGCCGCCGCGTGGGGCGACGTGCGCGCGGATTACGACCGCGTGGTCGAGCACGTGCTGCCGGACGTGGCCGAGCTCTTCGCGCGGCTGGACGAGCGCCAGCTCGCCCACCTCGAGCACCGCTTCGCGGAGGACGACGAGCGGCTGGTGAAGGAGTCCACGAAGGGAACGCTCGAGGAGCGGCGCGTGCAATCGGCGAAGCGCGTGGCGTCGCACATCGAGGAGTGGGTGGGAGGCCTCTCGCCCGCGCAGCGCGCGATCGTGTACCGCCACGAAGCCGCGGGCGTGCCGATGGTCGAGGAGCGCCTCGCGGACCGCCGCTACCGGCAGACGGAGATCCTCGCGCTCGCGCGGACGCACGACCGTGACCGCATCGCGGCGGGCCTGCGGCGCGTGCTGCTCGAATCGGACGCATGGCGGCGCCCGGAGTACGTGGCGAAGCTGCGCCAACGCGATGCGGCGAACTTCCGGATGATCGCGGAGCTGAGCGCGACGCTCTCCCCCGCGCAGCGCGCGCACCTGCAGGAGCGCATCCGCGACTACATCCGCGACATCACCCGCCTCGCCGCTTCGGATTGATTGGGCAAAGGCGTTGGAACCACAGATGAACACGGATGAACACAGATGATTTGCGAGTCATGATTGCGACGTGCCCATTGATGCCACGAATTCCCTGTCACAAGCCATCTGTGTTCATCCGTGTTCATCTGTGGTTCGCCAAGCCTTTCAGCCTGAATCGCCCTAGAGCCGGCGCTTGAAGTCCTCGGTGGCGGCGACGAGGCGCGAGCGGATGCCCGGCTCGAAGGCCGAGTGGCCGGCGTCCGGAACGATCGTGTACTCCGCCTCCGGCCACGCGCGGTGGAGGTCGTCCGCCGAGATGGCCGGGCAGACGATGTCGTAGCGTCCCTGCACGATCACGCCGGGGATGTCCTTCAGGCGCCGCGCGTTCGAGAGGAGGAAATCCTCCGGCAGGAAGATGTCGTTCACGAAGTAATGCGCCTCGATCCGCGCGAGGCCCAGCGCCACGCGGTCCGTCGCGAAGTCCGCGACCAGCGCGGGATTCGGGAGGAGCGTGGAGCACGAACCCTCGTAGACGCTCCAGGAGCGCGCAGCGGGCATGTGGATCCCCGGGTCCGGATCGATGAGGCGCCGGTGGTACGAGGTGAGGAGATCGCCGCGCTCGTCCTCGGGCACGTATCCGGAGAACGCGCGCCACGCCTCCGGGAAGATCGCGCGCAGCCCATGGAGGAACCAGTCGATCTCGCTCCTGCGGCAGAGGAAGATCCCGCGCAGCACGAGCCCGAGGCAGCGTTCCGGATGGTGCTCCGCGTAGGCGATCGCGAGCGTGGATCCCCAGGAGCCGCCGAAGACCATCCAGCGCTCGATCCCCAGGTGCCGGCGCAGGCGCTCGAGGTCCTCCACGAGGTTCGGGGTGGTGTTCGCCTCGAGGCAGCCCAGGGGCGTCGAGCGCCCGGCGCCGCGCTGGTCGTAGACCACGATGCGGTAGAACGCCGGATCGAAGAACTGGCGGTGCACCGCGCTCGAGCCGGCGCCCGGCCCGCCGTGCAGGAACACGACCGGGACGCCCCGGACGTTCCCGCACTCCTCGTAATACATTCGATGCGGCGGGTCGAGGTCGAGCATGCCGCTGCGATACGGCTCGATGGGCGGAAAGAGGGGGTGCGGATCGGAGCCGATCGCGTGCTTGTCCGGGGGCATGGGTTCGCGGTACGGGTTGGTCCGGGAAGATTATCAGATGGGCGCTCGGGCGCGCACGTCCCGTCTTGCTGCGGCGCAATCCTGATATTTGCGGGGAAAGCGGCTACACTATGCGGCGTTGCAGCACGAAGACGGGGAGAGGAACCGATCTTGGAGGCGATGCTCTACCAGCTCTACGATTGGCAGCGCGCGGCCATGGAGCCGTGGAGGGTCTTTGCCCGGGCCGCGAACGAGCTCTACGGCCACCCGGATAGCCCCCTTTCGTACCTCCCCGGCAGCCGCAACGTCGCCGCCGCCTTCGACCTCATGACCCGGCTCACGCAGCGCTACGAGCGGCCGGACTTCGATATCGCGTCCGTGCGCTCCGGCGAGCGCGACTACGTCGTGCACGAGGGCTGCGACATCGACAAGCCCTTCTGCCGGCTCCTCCATTTCGAGAAGGAAGGCGCGCCCCGCCAGCCGCGCGTGATCGTCTTCGCGCCGCTCTCCGGCCACTTCTCGACGCTCCTGCGCGACACGGTGCGGACGCTCCTCGCCGACCACGACGTGTGGATCACGGACTGGAAGGACGCGAAGGAGATCCCGATCGCGGTGGGCCCCTTCCACTTCGACGACTACGTGGCCTACGTGCGCGAGTTCCTGGGCTTCCTCGGCCGCGACGCGCACGCGATCTCGGTCTGCCAGCCGACCGTGCCGGTGCTCGCGGCCGTCTCTCTCATGGCCGCGGACGGCGATCCCCTTCCGCGCACCCTCACGATGATGGGCGGCCCGATCGATACCCGCCGCAGCCCCACCGCGGTCAACACGTTCGCGAAGCACCGGCCGCTCTCGTGGTTCGAGGCGAAGGTGATCCAGCGCGTGCCGATGGCTTATCCGGGCTTCATGCGGCGCGTCTATCCGGGCTTCCTCCAGTTCGCGGGGTTCGTCGCGATGAACCCGGACCGGCACATGGAATCGCACGTGCAGTACTACCACCACCTGGTCCGGGGCGACGGCGAGAGCGCGGAGCAGCATCGCCGCTTCTACGACGAGTACAACGCGGTGATGGATCTTCCCGCGGAGTACTACCTCGAGACGGTGGACCGCGTGTTCCAGCGCCATGCGCTCCCGGAAGGCAAGCTCGTGGTCGCGGGCGAGCGCGTGCGGCCGGAGGCGATCAAGGGCACCGCCCTCTTCACGATCGAGGGCGAGCTGGACGACATCTCCGGGAACGGCCAGACCGAGGCCGCCCAGGGGCTCACCCGCGGCATCCCCGCCAAGGACAAGCAGCATTTCGAGGCGAAGGGCGTGGGCCACTACGGCATCTTCAGCGGCCGCAAGTACCGCGAGCTCATCTATCCCCGCATGCGCGAGTTCATCGCGAGGCATGGCTAAGCCCGTCACGCCGCAGGAGATGTTCGACCTGTGGCAGAAGATGGTGAATCCCGGGGCCTATCCGCTCCAGAGCCTCATGTTCCCGGTGCTCGACCCGAAGGAGATCGAGCGGAAGATCGCCGAGCTCGCGACCGTCGAGCACTGGCTGAAGGCCAACCTCACGATGCTGCAGCTCTCGATCAAGTCGCTCGAATACCAGCGCGCCATGCTCGAAGGCGGGGAGAAGGCGGCCAAGGCGTTCCAGGGCGAGGGTGGGGCACCGCCCCCGCCGCAAAACCCCGCGATGTGGGCATGGAACATGATGGCGCAGGCGGGGAAGACGATGACCGACGCGGCACAGGCTCCGCCGCCGAAGCCCAAACCAGCGCCTCGCAAACGCCGGAAGTAGCGGCGCATCGCCCAAGGGTTGACCCGCGGCCCGAACCGTTGAATCATCGGCCCCATGGCTGCAACCGTCACGCGCAAGCTCGCCGCGATCCTCGCCGCCGATGCGGTCGGCTACAGCCGCCTCATGGGCCGGAACGAGGAGGGCACCGTGCAGGTGCTCTCCTCGCACCGCGTGGTGATCGATGGCCTCATCGAAGCACATCACGGCCGGATCGTCGGGACCGCCGGCGATAGCGTCCTCGCCGAGTTCGCGAGCGCGGTGGGGGCGCTGCGCTGCGCGGTCGAGATCCAGCAGGCGCTCGAGACGCGCAACGCGGCCCTTCCCGAGGCGAGCCGGATGCGGTTTCGCATCGGCATCAACCTCGGCGACGTGGTCGTCAAGGGCGACGACCTCCTGGGAGACGGGGTCAATGTCGCGGCTCGCATCGAAGGCATCGCCGAGCCCGGCGGCATCTGCATCTCCTCGAGCGTCTACGACCAGATCGCGGGAAAGCTCGACCTGGGCTTCGTCGAGATGGGCGAGCAGGCGCTCAAGAACATCGACCGGCCCATTCGCGTCTACCGCGTCGCGGCCGGGGTCTCCGGCACCGTGCGCGCGAAGCGGCCGATGCGCCGCGCGCATGCGGCCGTGGGCGGGGTCGCCCTGCTCGCCGCCCTCGGCGCCATCGTGTGGCTCGAATATGGACCGCCATTTCCGGACGGCGTTGCGCTCCCGCAGGCGGTCGCCCTTCCGGGGCCCGGGGTCGCCGCTCCCACGAATCCCTCGGCCGCCGACGAGGCCCGCAAGATGGCCGAAGAGCGGCTCGACGTAGCGCATCGCGAAGCGCAGGCGGAGCTCGCGAGCGAGAAGGCCCGATCCGGGCTCGAGATCGCGAAGCTGCGCGCCGAGGCGGAGGTAGCGCGAGCACGCGCGGAGGCCGAGACGTTGCGTCGGCAGGCGGCCGCGGAGCTGGCGGCCGCGCGCGTGACGCCCGCATCCAGCGTCACCACTCCGGGCTCCGCGAAGCCCATCGCCACGTCCACGCCCGCGTCACCGCAGCCCATGCCCGCGCTCGCCCTCGCGTCGCCGGCTTCCCCGCCCGCGAAAAGCGGCGCGCCCGCGAGCGCGCCGCCCCCGGAGCGCTGGATCGGCACGCTGCAATGCGGCGCGTATTTCGGCGCCCCGCAGGTCGCCGACGAGGTGAAAGTCCGCATGGAGAACGGGATGTTCCAGCTCACGCGGCGGCCCGAGGGGGTGCCGGGGCACATCTCCGCCACCGGGAAGCCCTCGAGCGACGGCGCGCTGCAGCTCACGGGGACTGCGATCGGCACCCGCGGCATAAGGCGCGGCGAGGAGCTGGAGGTCCTGCTTTCGGGGCGGATGGAATCCGGGCGCTACGTCACGAAAGGCACCCTCGGCACGCGTCCCTGCATGCTGGAGATCGCCCGGGACAAATAGCGAGCTTTTGCTACGCGGGTATCGAGAGCTCCGGCCGCGCGGCCTGCAGTACGCGAGTGAATTCGCCGCGGATGCGCGCGAGGGCATCCTTCGAATCGGCCTCGAAGCGCAGCACGATCACCGGCGTCGTGTTCGAGGCGCGCATGAGCCCGAACCCGTCCGGGTACTCCACGCGCAGCCCATCGATCGTGTTGATGCTGGTCGAGCCCTCGAACTTCGGGTCCTTCTGGAGCTCGGCGATGAGCTCGTGGTTCTCGCCCTCGCGCTCGAGCGCCACGTTGAGCTCGGGCGTGGAGATCGAGTCCGGCAGCGACTCCAGCAGCTTCGACGGGTCGTCCGCGCGCGACAGGAGCTCCAGCATGCGGGCGCCCGCGTAGAGGCCGTCGTCGAAGCCGTACCAGCGGTCCTTGAAGAAGATGTGGCCGCTCATCTCGCCCGCGAGCGGCGCGCCGGTCTCGCGCAGCTTCGACTTGATGAGCGAGTGGCCGGTCTTCCACATGAGAGGCTTCCCGCCGCGCTCGCGGATCCAGGGGAAGAGGCTCCGCGTGCACTTCACGTCGAAGATGATCTCGGCGCCGGGGTTGCGCTTGAGCACGTCCTCGGCGAAGAGCATGAGCTGGCGGTCCGGATAGATGATCTTCCCGCCCTTGGTGACCACGCCCAGGCGATCGCCGTCGCCGTCGAACGCGAGGCCGATCTCGGCGTCGCTCGCGCGGAGCTTCCGCACCAGGTCCTCGAGGTTCTCGGGCTTGGAGGGATCCGGGTGGTGGTTCGGGAAATGGCCGTCCACCTCGCAGAAGAGCTCGATCACCTTGCATCCCAGGCGCTTGAAGAGCTCCGGCGCGACGGACCCGGGCGAGCCGTTGCCGCAGTCGATCGCGACCGTCATGGGACGCGCGAGCTTCACGTCCGAGACGATGCGCTCGAGGTACGCGGCGCGGATGTCGCGGGTGTCGCTGCGCCCGGCGCCCGACGCGAAGTCCCCCGCCTCCACCACGCGCCGCAGGTCCTGGATCGCCTCGGCGGCGAGCGTCTCGCCCGCGATCATCATCTTGAGCCCGTTGTAGTCGGGCGGGTTGTGGCTCCCGGTCACCATCGCGCCGCTGCCCGTCCCGAACTGGTGCGTGGCGAAATAGACCATCGGCGTCGCGACCACGCCCACGTCGATCACGTCGATGCCGGTGGCGTTGAGTCCCTTCGCGAGCGCCCGGGCGAGCTTCGGGCCCGAGAGCCGGCCGTCGCGCCCCACCACGAACTTCGTGACGCCCTTCTTCCTCGCCGTGGTGCCGAGCGCCTTGCCGATCAGCTCGGCCGCCTCGACGGTGAGGGTGCGGTCGACGATGCCGCGGATGTCGTAGGCCTTGAAGATCTCGGGGGCGACGGTGGTCATGCGCGGTGCTCGAAGAAGTGCAGCAGGCGGCGGGGAAGCCATTCGATGTTGCCGGGGAAGGCGCCGCTCACGAATCCCACGTGGCCGCCCCGGTCCGGGAATTCTAGCTTGACCGCATCCGCGACCTCTCGTTCCGTCGGGAGCGCCGATTCGGGAAGGAACGGATCGTCGCGCGCGTTGAGGATCAGGGTCGGCACGCGGATCGACTCGAGCCACGGCTTGGCGCTCGCGCGCGTCCAGTAATCGTCGGTGTCGCGGAAGCCGTGCAGCGGCGCCGTCACGACGTTGTCGAAGTCGCGCAGCGTGCGCGAGCGGCGCACCGCGGCCGGGTCGTAGAGCCCGGGATGGCGCTCGAGGCGGGCGAGGGCGCTTCGCCTGAGCGACTGGAGGAAGTGGACGGCGTACCCGCGCGTGAGGCCGCGTCCGAGCGCCTCTCCCGCCGCGGTGAGGTCGAGCGGCGCGCACACCGTCGCCGCCGCTTCGACGACCCCGGAGGCCGCGCTCCCCCGCTCGCCCAGCCACTTCGCGAGCGCGTTGCCGCCCAGGCTCACGCCCGCCGCGTAGACGGGCGCCGCGCCCGCGAGCGCCTTCAACCTCCTCAGCACCCAGTCCACTTCCTCCGAATCGCCGGAGTGGTAGGCGCGGGGAAGCCGGTTCGGCTCGCCGCTGCAGCCGCGGAAGTTGAGCACGCTTCCGCGCCAGCCGCGCGCGCGCAGCTGGTCGATGAGCGCCCGCGCATAGGGGGAGGACGACGAGCCTTCGAGGCCGTGGAAGAGATGCACCCAGGGCGCGTCCGCCGGACCGTCCAGGAAATCCATGTCGACGAAATCCCCGTCCGGCGTGTCCCAGCGCTCGCGGCGCAGCCGCGGCCAGGGCGCGGGAACCCAGAGCGCGGCGTACACGGTCTGCAGGTGCGCGTGCGGAAGCCAGCGCGCGGGCGTGAAGGAAGGCGGCTCCTTCAACGCGATGTCGGGCGGGGGGCGGAGGACGTATGCCATTCGAGAGTGCGGGCGCCGTCGGCGCGGCGCGGTCCGAGGAGGTTCAGCAGCGGCTCGAGCGCCGCGGCCGTTGGACCCTCCGCGCGCGCGTCCCCGGCAAATGCGAGAGCGTCGGGCGGGGTGAAGGTTCCCGTGCCCGCGAGCCGGAGCGCGCCGTCGAGCGTGGTGAGCGTGATCCGCGCGGGGCCGCCCTCCGCCCGCGCTTCCAGCCGGTAGGAGCCCAGCGGCCGGACGGCCCCGATCGCGAGCGCCGCGTCGCGCCATTCGAGCCGGGCCTCGCCGTGCGCCTCGCGGCCGTTCCAGGCGATCGCGGGTGCCACGAGCGTCACCGCGCCTTCCGGCCGCCAGCCCGCGACGAGGGGGAGGAATGCGGCGAGCGCCGCCGCGTCCGCGCGGGCATGGACGTCGCGCGCGCCGAACGCGCCGGGGCCGCGCTCCACCTCGGCATGGCCGTCGAGTCCCGCGCCGGACGCGTCGAGGGCGAACGCGAGCCGTCCGGAAGCGATCCGCGCGGGGAGGAAATGCCAGCGCACGTCGTCCAGGGTCGCGGAGGGCCCGCCCGCCGCCACGAGGGCGCGCGCCCGGCCGTCCCACACCGTCCCCTGCGCATCCACGAGCTCGATCGCGCCCGGGACCGAGATGCGCTGGGCGACGAAGCGCGCCGGCATCGACGCGGCGAGGAAGACGGCGTACGCCGCGATGCCCAGCACCGCGAGGGCGGCGGGGCGCATGGCTAGGAGCGTCCCAGCGCGAGGTCCGCGCGCACGCGGCCCGCGGTGGCAAGCGCATCCAGGCGCGCGCTTTCCACGCGCAGGCCCTGGGCCGCCGCGGTCGTGGCGAGCCACTCGACCAACGCGCCGAAGGCGATGTCCTCGCCCGCGAGCTTCACGTGCTGCGCGTCGGTGAGGGTGAGGCGCGCGCCCGGGGGCGGCGCGAGCGATCCGGCGGCGATCGCGGCGAGCGACGTGGCGGGACCCGTCCCGGCCGGCGGCAGGGAGCGCAGGCGCCGCGCTTCGCCGGCATCCTTCTGCAGCGCCCCGACCGCGGCCCGCAGCTCCGGCACCTCGCGCGCGAGGCGGCTACGGGTGCGCTCGAGCGGGATCGCCACGAAGGCGATGAAAAGGAGCAGCGCCGCGAGCCCGCCGCCCACCGCGAGGATCCGGCGTTCGCGCTCGCTCCGTTGCGTCCAGGCGGCCGGAAGCGTCATCGCCGCGCCTGCGCGAGCGAAGGGCCCGGCCCACGCTTCACGTCGAGGCGTCCGCCGGCGTATTCGACGGATCGGACGGGTCCCGGCGATTCCCGCGCCGCCTGCGTGAGCCGGACGAGGAAATCGTCTCCGGCCGCGAGGCCGCGCGAGCGCCTGAGCTCGGCCAGGTTCCGCCGCATCTGCAGCACCGGGTCGACTACGGCCTTCGCTTCCGGAAACGCGGAGCGGAAGATCGCCTCGGCGTTCGCGCGAAGGCGCGAGCGCTCGCGGTCGAGCCGCCAGGCCTGCGCCGCGTCGAGCGCCAGCTGCACGAGGAGGATCGACGCCGCCAGCGCAACCGCCGCGCGCGGCACGCGCAGCGCCGCGAGGGCCCGTGCGCGGGGAGCGAGGTCGGCGGTGAGGAGCTCGATCGTCCCGGCGCCGGGCGCGCCGCGCGCGAGCGTCTCCCAGCGCGAGCCCGGGACGAGCTTCACGCCCGCGTCCGCGCTCCAGCGCTCGAGGTCCGGCAGCGGCGCATCCGATTCCGTGTGCACGCGCACGGCCGTCGGCCGCTCGCCGCGCGCGCTCGCCTCGTCCAACGCGATGCGAAGCGCGAGCGGTAAGGCCGTCCCGGGCGCGCGGTCGAACGTGACCGCCGCGCCGTCCGAGTCGACGAGGAGGCCGCGATCGGGCCCCAGCACCAGGTTCCAGTCGCCCTCGCCGCGCGCGAGGAGGGCGCTTTCGCACCACGCGCTCGAGGGCGAGAGGCCCGCGGCGCGAAGCGCCTGCACGTTCGCCAGCAGCCACTCGCGGTCGATCACCGCGACCAGCGTCTCGCCGCGGCGGTCGACCCGCCCGGAGACGGCGTGGATGCG
Source organism: Usitatibacter sp. (assembly GCA_036266535.1). GTDB lineage: Bacteria > Pseudomonadota > Gammaproteobacteria > Burkholderiales > Usitatibacteraceae > Usitatibacter. Next base: position 18,506 of record DATAMY010000107.1, read on the forward strand.
CGACGGATCGGCGAGGAGGCGATCTTCCACGGCGAAGGGGAGCAGCTCGCGCAGCGTGCCGGAGCCCACGCGCGGAAGCGCCAGGCGCGCGAAGAGCACGCGCGAGGCGGGAAGAACCAGCTCCACGCGATCGGCGCGCGGCATCTCGCCGGGCGGCGTGGCGTCCTCGCGCGCGAGCTCGTTCCTCCCGTCGAGCAGCATCCACGGCCAGCGCGCGGCGGTGTCGGCGCGTTCGGCGGCGGGGACGAAGATGCGGAGCTTCATCGCGGCGGCCTCAGAAGAGCGGCCGTCGCCAGACGACCGTGACCACGGGAGGCTTCCCCGTGGCGAGCGTGCGTTGCAGGAGCGCATCGTCGGCGAGCTGCACGTCGTCCTGCGCCACGCGCACCCGCACCGAGAAGAATCCGGACTTCACGTCGAGCGCCGCGGTGGAGGCCTTGGGATCGATCGCCTTCGCCCACGCATCGACCTGCGCCTTCGAGGTGAAGGGCTTCGCGGTGCGCCCCGCGATCATCTGCGCGATGGCGGCCGGTGGAATGTCGGGGAGCGCCGCCGCCAGCACCGGCGCGGGCGCCGTGTTCACGTTGATCAGGGTGCGGGCGGGTGCCACGAGGGCGGTCACGTAGGGTGCCAGCTTCGCCACCGCGGCGGCATCGAAGCCCCGCACGCGGAAGAGCTCCTCCACCTGCGTCATCGGCTGGTTCGCCGCGCGGTAGGGGCGGGGGAGCCCGAGGTAGTAAGCGTCCTCCGCGCCGTCGCCGCTCGTGAGGTCCTGGTCCGGGTCGATCCAGTCCACCACCGCGTCCGAAAGCTGCGGCGGGAGGCCCAGCGAGGCGAGGAGGCGCCGGAAGATCTCCACGTCCTCCTCGCTCTTGCTCTTGCCGGAGACGAGGTTGTCCAGGTTGAACTTGCCCTGCTCGTCCACGATGTCGCCCGCGACGACTGCGCGCTCCACCGGAAGCCCCGCGATCGGTTGCGCCCAGCCCTCCGCGAGCGAGTCGACCTCGCCCCCCGACGCGCCGTCCTGCGCGAGGACGCCGCGCGCCCAGTCGACGCCCGCGCGGGCGTACTGGTCCGCCTGGGCGCGGGAGGCGACCATCATCGCCTGGTCCAGCGTCGCGGACTCCTGCGCGAGCATCACCGCGGCGGCGGAGGCCGCGACCGCGACGATGAGGATCGCGGTCACGGCGGCGAGGCCGGATTGGCGATCGCGCCTCACGGCGTCCTCGGGAGGTCGACCAAGCGCACGATGCGCTCTCCGCTCGCGAGCTCCACGGTCACCTCGACCGCGGCCGGGAGGAGGTCCGTCGAGCCCGGCCAGGTCGCGCGCCAGTCGCCGGTGCGCGAATCCATGAAGCGGAACGAGAGGCTGCGCGCGGGTGCCAGCACCGTGACGGCGAGCGGCTCCTCGCGCGGGGCGGCGTCGACGCCCGCCCACGTGAGTCGCTCGACGCGATCGCCCCGCAGCCGGTAGGCGATGCGCTGCGGCGCGGCGAGCGCGTTCTGCTGGATCGGGCTCCCGGAGCGCGTGAGGGCGAGGCCGTCGCCCGCGGTCGGCGTCTCGAGGGACGAGGAGACGGGCGGAAGCGCCGTTCCCGACGGGCCGATGGATGTCCGCAGGAGCACCGCGTCCAGGTCGCGTTCGATCCGCCCCACGAAGAGCGAGACGTCGCGCCACTTGCGCGATTCCTTCTGGAGCGCCACGCGGCTTTCGAGGAGCGCGTTCAAGCCGCGGTAGGCGAAGCCGCTCAGCAGCGCGAAGATCGCGAGCGCGACCAGCAGCTCCACTAAAGTGAAGCCGACGGGGCGATGGCTGGAGCCCTGTCGCCCTCGCCCCCGACAACAGCGCTCGAGGGCAGGCTCAGGCGGGGGGGCGCTACGGCGAGACATAGCCGGTGAGGCGCGTGAGGACGCGCGACGGATCGCGCGCCTCGGCGACCGCGAGGTCCACGCGCCGGATGACCGGGTTCGGCGTATCGCTCACCGTCTCCTCGATCGAGAGCGCGAGCCCGCCTTCCTCCGAGGAAAAGCGCGTCGTGCCGGACGAGGGAAACACCCCGCGCGAGCGCAGCTCCGCGAGCCGGTTCTCCGCGGCCCAGGTCGCGAGGAGGCGCTCGCGCGTCTCCATCGCGCCGTCCGTGGCGATGCTCGCCGCGCGCGTGGTGGCCGCGAGCGCGACCGCCAGGATCGCCACGGCGACGAGGATTTCGATCAATGTGAATCCGACCGGGCGCCTCATGGTTCCACGACCGCGACCGCACCCGCGGCATCGCCCTCGATGGCCCACGGCAGGCCGCGCACTTCGAGCGCCACCCGGAACGGCATGCCGAGGCCATCCGGCAGGAACACGAGGCGCTCGCCGGCCGCGAGCGGCTGGCCCTCGACGTAGACCGCGGTCACGTGCGCGCCGTCGCCCAGCATCGATTCGCGCGACGCGTCGTCCTGCCAGCGGTCTTCCTTGAGGCGCCACTCGCGCATCCGGTCCGCGTCGAACGTGACCGCCGTGGGGCGCCCGCCGAACCACGCGGAGTCGCGCGCGTGCTCGAGCGCGAGCGCGAGGCGGCCAGACTCGCGCCGCCCGACCTCGACGTCGCCGGGAAAGAGGTTCACCGCCGCGAGCGCGATGACGATCCCCATGATCGCGACGACGACCAGCACTTCCACCAGCGTGAAGCCGGCCGGGCGATTCCCGGAGCCCGGCCGTCCCCGTGAAGACGGGGACCCGCGGCCGGCATGCCGCTCAGTTCCAGTTCCCAATGTCGGCCCCGCTGCCTTCCCCGCCCGCGGCATGGTCCGCGCCCAGGCTGAAGACGTCGATCTCGCCGTGCACGCCGGGATTGAGGTACTGGTAGTCGCCGCCCCACGGATCCTTCGGCAGGCGCTCGAGGTAGCCGCCCGTCTTCCAGTTGGCGGGCACGGGAGGCGAGGACGGCCTTTGCACGAGCGCCGCGAGGCCCTGGTCCGTCGAGGGGTAGAAGCCGTTGTCCAGCCGGTAGAGCTTCAACGACTGCACGATCGCGCCGATGTCCGCCTTCGCCGCGACCGCCTTCGCTTCGTCCGGCCGGTCCATGATGCGCGGGACCACGATGGCCGCGAGGATGGCGAGGATCGCCACCACGACCAGGACTTCGATGAGGGTAAAGGCCCGCTCGGCCCGCCCGATGGCGTTGAGGGGCGATCCATCGTCCGCTCCAACGCCGTTCGTGATGCGTGACTGGTCCATTCCGTCCTTTATTTGCCGATCAGTTGGTTCAGCTCGAAGATGGGCAGCAGGATCGCGATCACGATGGTGAGCACGAGGCCGCCCATGAGGACGATCATCGCGGGCTCGAAGACGGCCGCGAAGGCCGCCAGGCGCGTCGCGATGTCGTTCTGCTGCTGGCGGGCGGCGCGCTCGAGCGCCTCGTCCAGGCGCCCGCTCGTCTCGCCGCTCGCGATGAGGTGGACCATCACCGGCGGGAAGGCCTTCGTGGCACCCAGCGCGCGCGCGAGCGGCATGCCTTCGCGCACGCCGCGCGCCGCGGAGGCGAGCGCCTCGCGCATCGGCACGAGCACCATCACGCCGGTCCCGGCCTCGAGCGCGGCGAGGATCGGCACGCGGCTTCCCACGAGGATCGAGAGGGTCGCGGCGAGGCGCGCGGCGTCCAGGTGGCGCAGCATCCGGCCGACGATCGGGGCCTTCCACGCGAAGCGGTGCAGGCGCGCGCGGGACGCGGGACGCGCGAGCGCCCAGCGCAGCCCCAACGCGGCCGCCGCGAGGAGGATCGCCCACGCGACCCACGTCGCGCGCAGGAACGTCGAGAACGCGATGAGCGCCCGCGTGAGGATCGGAAGCTGCTGGTGCGCGTGCTGGAAGACCTGCACCACCTGCGGGAGCACGTAGACCAGGAGCGCGCCCACCACGACGAGGGCCACGCCCAGCACGATCGCGGGATAGATGAGAGCCAGCGAGAGGCGCGCGCGCATCTGCTGGCGGTCCTCGAGGTAGTCGGCGAGCCGCGTGAGGACGCGCGGGAGCTGCCCGGAGGCCTCGCCCGCGGCGACGAGCGTCCGGTGGAGCTCGGGGAAGGCGTGCGGGAAGGACTCGAGCGAGCGCGCGACGCTGTTCCCCGCGATCACCTCGCCGCGGAGCGCCGCCAGCACCTGCCGCAGGCGCTCGCTCTCCGCCTGCTCGATCAGCGCGTTGAAGGCCTGCTCCACGGTGAGCCCCGCCTCGAGGAGGGAGGCGAGCCCGCGCGTGAGCTGCGTGACCTGGGTCGTCGAAAGGGACGCGGTTCCGCGCCGCGCGCCGCCCGCCGGATCGTTCGCGGCGATGACGTCGACGCGGTAGGGGGTGAGCCCGCGGTCGCGCAGCGTCGCGCGCGCCTGGCGCGCGCTGTCCGCCTCGAGCACGCCCTTCTGGAGCTTTCCTTCGAGGCTGTAGGCCTGGTAGCGGAATCCGGGCATCGCCCTAGTTGCGCGTGACGCGCAGGATCTCGTCGAGCGACGTGGCACCCTCGCGCACCCACCGCAGGCCGTCCTCGCGCAGCCGTATCATGCCGCCGCGCACCGCGTGCGCGCGCAGCTCCCGCTCCGCCGCGTTGTCGTGCACGAGCTTCCGCAGGTCGTCGTCCGCCGTCATGAGCTCGTAGATGCCGGTGCGGCCGCGGAAGCCGGTGAAGTTGCAGGCGCCGCATCCCACCGCGCGGTAGAGCCGCTCGGGCACCTCGCGCCCGAAGATCGTGCGTTCCGCCGCGTCCGGCTCGTAGGGCGCGCGGCATTCCGGGCAGAGACGGCGCACGAGGCGCTGCGCGAGCGCGCCGTTCAACGTCGAGGCGAGGAGGTAGGGCTCGATGCCCATGTCGATGAGGCGCGTCACCGCCCCCGGCGCGTCGTTCGTGTGGAGGGTCGCGAGCACGAGGTGGCCGGTGAGCGAGGCCTGCACCGCGATCTGCGCGGTCTCCAGGTCGCGGATCTCGCCGATCATCACCACGTCCGGGTCCTGGCGCAGGATCGCGCGGAGCGCCCGCGCGAAGGTCATCTCGATCCGCGGGTTCACCTGCGTCTGACCCACGCCGTCCAGCTCGTATTCGATCGGATCCTCGACCGTGAGGATGTTGCGGGTCTTCCGGTCGAGGCGGGAGAGCGCGGAGTAGAGCGTGGTGGTCTTGCCGGAGCCCGTGGGGCCCGTCACCAGGAAGATCCCGTGGGGCGCCTGGATCAGCGCGTCGACCGCGTCGCGCGTGGCGCTCGCCATGCCCAGCGCGTCCAGCGTGAGCCGGCCCGCCTGCTTGTCGAGGAGGCGGAGCACCACGCGCTCGCCCGCCGCGGTCGGGATCGTCGAGACGCGGACGTCGATCGCGCGGCCGGCGATGCGAAGCGCGATGCGGCCGTCCTGCGGGAGGCGCTTCTCCGCGATGTCGAGCGAGGCCATCACCTTGATGCGCGAGACCATCGCCGGATGCAGGCCCCGGCGCGGCTCGACCACGTCGCGCAGCGCCCCGTCGACGCGGAAGCGCACGAGCGCCCGCGACTCGAAGATCTCCAGGTGCACGTCCGACGCGCCCTCGCGCACCGCCTGCGTGAGGAGCGCGTTGATGAGGCGGATGATCGGCGCGTCGTTCTCCGCCTCGAGGAGGTCGGCGATTTCCGGCAACTGCTCCGTGAGCTTCGCGAGGTCGACCGACTCGCCGATGTCCTCGACGATGGTCTCCGCCGCGGAAGGCTCGCGCGTGTAGGCGAGGGCGAGGCAGTGCTCGAACTCCTCCGGCGTGAGGAGGACTTCCTTCAGCGGCTTCCCGGCCATGCGCCGCACCTCGGCCAACGTGGAAGCCTGCGGATAGGGCTTGATCCACACCTCGAGCGCGGCCGTCCGGTTGGGGCCCTCGCCGGGCACGATCCGCGCCGCGAGGACGCCCTTCGACTTCGCGAAGGCGTAGGGCAGCAGGCGCACGGACTGCGGATCGAGGTCCCGGGGATTCACGGTTCGCTCGAGCGGCGCCGTCATTCGCCCAGGGCGCGCTTGCGCGCGTCGTCCAACGGCGGCACCTGCTTCGTGGGCTCCGCGGGAAGGAGGCCCGCCGCCGGGAGCCGGATCTCGCCCTGCAGGTGGCGGATGTAGTCGTAGCGGTCGCCCGTGAGCGCCGCCGCCGCTTCCTTGTCCTTCAGCACCACGGGACGCAGGAAGATCATGAGGTTGGTGCGCTTGTGGTTGCGCGACTGGTACTTGAAGAGCGCTCCCAGGTACGGGATGTCGCCCAGGAGCGGCACCTTGTCCATCGTGGACGACTGGTCGTCCTGGATCAAGCCGCCCAGCACCACGATCTCGCCGTTATCCACGAGGACGCTCGAGTCGAGCGAGCGCTTGTTGGTGATGATGTCCGCCGACTGCACGAGCGCCTTGTCCTGCGTGACGCTCGACACCTCGGTCGAGATCTTGAGCTTGACCGCGCCGGCTTCCGAGACCTGCGGGAGCACGCGCAGGGTCAACCCGATGTCCTTCCGCTCGATGGTCTGGAACGGGTTCGTCGCGCTCCCCGCGGTCGGCGTGAAGGTGCCCGTGATGAACGGCACGTTCTGGCCCACCACGATCTTCGCCTCCTCGTTGTCCAGCGTGAGCACGTTGGGCGTGGAGAGCACGTTCGCGCTGGAGTCGCCCTCGAGCGCGCGGGCGAGCACCTGCAGGTTCGGGATCGCGAGCGGGTTTCCGTTCGCGTCGTTGATGCCCGGGATCGTGATGGTTCCGCGGATGATGCCGAGGTTCAAGCCCCCGCCCACGCTCGCGAGGCCGTTCGCCGCGAAGCCGAGGATATTCGAGCCCACGGTCGTGCTGAAGTTGGTGCCCCCGAAGACCGTCTGGCCGTCGCCGATGTTGCGGCCCGCGTTCCACTGCACGCCGAACTCCGAGGCGAGCCCCGTCGTCACCTCGACGATGAGCGCCTCCACGTAGACCTGCGCTCGGCGCTGGTCGAGCGCATCGATCACCGTGCGAAGGCTCCTGTACACCGGCTCCGGCGCCGAGATGATGATCGAGTTGGTCGGCGGATAGGCCTGGATCACCGAGTTGGGCGCGGAAGCGTTCGTGCCCTGCTGGGCGCCCAGGCTCGTCGAGGCCGTGGTCTGCGAGGCGGTGTTGCCCGCGGGCGTGGTGGTCGTCGTGGTGGTCCGGGTGAGCTCGCTTCCGGCGAGGAGCCCGCGGAGCGTCTCCGCGATGCGCGTGGCCTCCGCGTTCCTCAGGAACACGGTGTAGATGTTGCCGTTGCCCGCGCCCGGGGTGTCGAGCCCCAACGCCAGCGACTTGATGCGGTGCATGAGGGGCGCGTTGTCCGCGCGCACGACGAGGCTGTTGGTGCGGGGGTCGACAGCGATCGCCGCCTTGGGCGTCGTCCCGGGGGCGTTCGGGGGCGCGCTCGCCTCCGGCACCACGCGCTGGAGCATCTGCGCGATGTCGACCGCCGAGGCGTTCTGCAGGCGGATCACCTCGACGTCCGAGCCCGACGGCCGGTCGATCGACTCGATGATCCGCTGGATGCGCCGCACGTTCGACGCGTAGTCCGTGATCACGATCGCGTTGTTGTTGGGATAGGCCGCGATGAAGTTGTTCGCGGTGACGAGCGGGCGGAGCACCGGTACCAGCTGCACCGCGCTCTCGTTCTGCAGGACGAAGACCTGGGTCACGATGCTCTCGCCCGGCGCACGCCTCGCCGCTTCACCCGTGGGCACCGCGCTCGTTTTCGCTTCGGCTTCCGGGACGATCTTCACGAAGCCGTCGCCCTCGACCGCGGCGTAGCCCTGCACGCGCAGCGCCGAGAGGAGGATGCGGTAGAGCATGTCCTTCGACACGGGCTGGTCCGACACGATGTTCACCGTGCCGCTCACGCGCGGGTCGAGGATGAAGTTCTTGCCCGTGTGCTGGCCGACCGTCTTGATGACCGACTGGATGTCCGCGTTCACGAAGTTGACGGTGATCTTTTCATCGTCGACCGCCGGGGCCGAAGGGGCGGGCGGGGCGGCCGCGGCGAGCCCCGCCGCGAGCGCCGCCGAGGCGAGCGCGACCCGCGCCAGGGACGTCAGGAACTTCGTCACGATATGGGTCTTTTTCGTTGATTTGTCAGGTGTTTTGACTTCGCCGAGTGTACACCAGCCGATCCGGCGGCGCACCCCTGGAGGAAGCCCCTTGCGGGCCTCCTTTCACTGGATCTGATACGTGAGCTGGACCGTCGCGTTCCCGCGCCGCAGCTCCGCGTCGATCTGGGACATCGTCGCGAACTGCTGGTAGAGGCGCGCGAGGTCGCCGGGCGAGGCGACCGGCTGGCCGTTCACCTTCTTGATGACGTCGCCCGGCTGCAGGCCCAGCTTCGCGGCGAGGCTTCCCGCCGGCGCCGCGTCCAGGCGCACGCCGCCGCCGGGCGGCATGCCGATCTGGCCCAGGTACTCGAGCTGGGACGGGTCGCGCAGCGCCTCGTCCAACTCCTTCCGGGAGAGGCTGTAGCGGTTGGCCCCCGAGCGCGAGACGTTGATGCGAAAGCCGCGCGCCTGCGCCGCGACGCGTGTCCCGGCGCCCACGGAGTGCGGCGAGGCGAGGTCGATCCGCTCCCGGGCGCCGGCGCGCGAGATGATCACGTGGTCCGGCCGCACCTCGACGAGCTTCACGCCCGGGCTCACGTCCCCCCCGATGAAGACGGAGATGTCCTTCCCGGCCCGCGGCGCGAAGATGGCGGAGGCCGCGGTGCCCGGCGTGGGCGCGACCACGCCTTTCAACGCGAGGCCGTCGACCGAGGTCGTCCCTCCGGAAGACGCGGAGCCTCCGAAGAGCCGCGCGATGGCGGCGAGATCCACCTCGGCAGGCGCGGACGACGCGACGGCGCCCCCGGAGGGCGGCGCGACGAACACCCACGTCCAGTACGCGAGCTGCCAGGCGAGGACGAGCACGAGCGCCACGACGAGGGTCGTGCCGAAGATGCCGTCTTTCGCAGGCGTTGGCGCGGGCGCGGGAGCGGTGGCCATGCGAGATGTTAGCGCCGTTCGCGGCGCTCGCGCGCGAGATCGATGTCCAGATATTTCCAGGGCTCGATCGCGAACGGGTGCTTCTTGTAGTTGAGGAGCCAGGGCTGCATGAGCACGGATTGCGCCTTGTACGTCTCGACCAGCCAGGGCACGTACGCGAGGATGAGCTTCACCATCCGGGTGTAGAGGGCATCGCGCTCGGCGCCCGGCGGGAGGCGCTTCGCCTTCTCGTAGAGCGCGTTGTACTCGGGAAGGTCGAACATCGCGTAGTTCGCCTGCCCGACGGAGCCGCTCCAGAAGAGCTGCAGGAAATCCTCGCCGTCCGGATAGTCGGCGATCCATCCGTAGCTGAACGACTGGACCTTCCCCACCCGCGCCTCCGCCCTGAGCTCGGGAAGCTTCTCCACCTTGTGGAAGGTCACGCGGATGCCGATGTCGTCCATCGACCGCTTCCAGAGCTCGTTCCGCTGGCGCTCGCGCTGGGTCGGATAGGACGCATGGTCGAAGGAGAGCGGCGAGCCGTCCGGGTTCTCGCGGTAGCCGTCGTGGTCGCGGTCGACGTAGCCGAAGAGGTCGAGGAGCGCCTTTGCCCGCGCGGGGTCGGACGGCGCACCGTGGAAGCGCGGGTCGGCGCCCACGACGGAGGGCGGAAGCGGCGAGCCCGCGCGGACCGACTGGTGCTTGTCGAGGATCGCGACCTGGTCCTCGACCCGGAAGCCCAGCGCGATCGCCCGGCGAAGGGCCACGCGCTCGGGCGAATAGCCGCCCACGGAGTTCGGCCGGCCGTCGACTTCCGGAAGCATGTTGAACGTGGTGTAGGTCACGTACGCGATCTCGTCCGGCGTCGCGCGGATGCCCTTCTTCGCGAGGTTGGGTGCCAGCTCGCCGCCGGGCATCGCGAGGTCCGCGAATTGCTCCGGAAGCGGACGGAGGTACTCGTGCTCGCCGCCCAGGAATGCGAGCCAGCGCGGCTGCTCCTCGTCGATGATCGAGACCTCGACCCGGCCCACGATCGGCAGGCGCTTGCCCGCGAGGTTGGCCGCGATCTCGCGCGAGCGGGGATCATCCGCGCCGACGCTTTCGAAGATTTCCTCCCGGTAGCCGGGATTCGCCTCGAGGACCAGCCGCGCGCCGGGCGTCCATTGCGCGAGACGGTAGGGACCGGTACCGACCGGATGGCGCGCGACCTCGTCGCCGTATGCTTCGACCACTTCGCGGGCCACCGCCGCCGTGGCGTTGAGGGCCAGCACGTAGGCGAAGTTGTAGTCCGGGGCGGTCAGCGTGATGCGCAGCGTGTAGCGGTCGAGCGTGCGCAGGCCCGCGATCGGGCGGTCGTAGTCGAAGCGGTTGGTCTTCCGCGCCTCCGCGACAACGGCCTCGGCGCCCTCGATTTTTCCATCGACGAGGAAGAGCCACTGGCTTTTCATCCTGGGATCGAGGAGGCGCTCGATGGAGTAGACGTAGTCGCGGGCGACCAGCTCGCGCGGCTTTCCGTGGAACGCCGGATCGGGCGTGAACCGGATGCCGGGCTTGAGATGGATCGTGTAGACGCGCCCGCCTTCGGTGATCTCGGGAAGCCCCGCCGCGGCTCGGGGCTTGAGCTTCGCGGGGCGCGCGAGGTAGTCGTACTCGAGGAGGCTGTCGAAGATGTTGTCCATGATCCCGCCGGAGGCCTCGTCGCTCTCGGCCTGGGGATCGAGCTTGCTCTCGGCGCTGGGGTATGCCACGCGTACGACCTTGTTCATGTCCGCCGCGGGAGCGGCGAGCCCGGCGGCCAGCGCGATCAGGCCGACATGGCGAGCGAGAACCCGGGGAACGCGGATGAACGCGGAGAAAGGCACGCAGATGAACGCAGAAGAACCAGGGTGAAAGCGTACTGGAGATCGACGCGAGCCGCTTCATGACCGAAGCATCTGCGTCCATCTGCGCTTGTTTTCTTCGCGTTCATCTGCGTTCCCGATGGAGCGCGGCGAACGCGGAAAGTCAGTGCAGCGTACGCGCGGGCTCCGGGGGCTCTTCGGCGACGGTCGCCTCGGCGACCGCCGACGCGTGGTGCACGACCATGCGCCAGCCGCCTTCGGTGAGCTCGTAGACGTTGGTCGCGTGGACGGATCCTGACGCGCCGCCCGAACGCGGTCCGACCTTCTCGACCACGGAGTGGACAGCGATGGTCGGCCCGTCGAATCGGTGCACCTCGGCGATCTCGACCCGCATCTGGGAAGCGCCCGCGAAGATCTGGGCCCATGCCTGGCGCACCGGCTCGAAGCCCACGATGCGCGGACCCTGCGGATGCACGCAGACGACGTCGTCCGCTTCCGCCCACACGGTCATCATCGCCGCGAGGTCGCCGCGCTCGAACGCTTCATAGAAGGCGCTTTCCGCGTCGTCGGGCGTGGGATAGAGGCGGTTTCGGGTTCGGGGCCGGGGCGGGTTCATCGGCGCGAGAGCTTACCGGAATTTTCACCATTCGCGCGCTCGGGCCTTCCCCAGGCCCAGTCGCGCGAATATTTATCGATTGACCCTAAGCGCGCTCGGGCCTTCCCCAGGCCCAGTCGCGCGAATATTTATCGATTGATTTATAGTCCGCGCTTTCCGCCCCGAGGCAGGTATCCGAATGTCCCGATTCTTCGTGAACGGCGAGCAGGTCGATTTCCGCGGCGATGCCGATACGCCGCTCCTCTGGGCGCTGCGCGACCACCTGGGGCTCACGGGCACCAAGTTCGGCTGCGGCGCGGGCCTCTGCGGCGCGTGCACCGTGCACCTCGACGGCAAGGCGGTGCGCTCGTGCGTGACGCCGGTCGCCTCGATCGCGGGCAAGCGCGTCGTCACCATCGAGGGCATCGGCAACACCTCCCGCGCCGCGGTCGCGAGCGCCGTGCACCAGGCGTGGATCGAGAAGGACGTCGTGCAATGCGGCTACTGCCAGCCGGGGCAGGTGATGTCCGCCGTGGCGCTCCTCACCGCGAATCCCGCGCCCACCGACGCGCAGATCGACGCCGCGATGAACGGCAACCTCTGCCGCTGCGGGACGTACCAGCGGATCCGCGAAGCGATCCATGGCGCGTCGGCCGCGCTCCGGAAAGCGTGAGGCGCGCGATGGACGCCCCCTCCAGCAGCGCCCGCCGCCGGTTCCTGCGCTCCTCCGCCGGTCTCGCCGGCGTCCTCGTGGTGGGCTTCGTCCTGCCGGAGGGCCGCGGACGGCTCGCGCAGGCGCAGGAAGCGAAGAAGTCGATCGCGCCCAACGCGTTCGTGCGGATCGGGAAGGACGGCACCGTCACCGTGATCGTGAAGCACCTCGAGTTCGGGCAGGGCGTCCTCACGTCGCTCCCGATGATCCTCGCCGAGGAGCTCGAGTGCGACTGGACGCGCGTGCGCTCGGAGCTCGCCCCCGCCGCGCCGGAATACGTGCACACCGCTTTCGGCATGCAGATGACGGGCGGGTCGTCGAGCGTGTGGAACTCGTGGGACCAGCTGCGCACGGCGGGCGCCCAGGCCCGCACGATGCTCGTCGAGGCGGCCGCGCGCCAATGGAAGGTGGGCGCGGCGGATTGCCGCGCGGAAAAAGGCTTCGTGCTGGGCCCGGGCAAGCGCCGGCTCTCCTACGGCCAGCTCACGGAGGCGGCGGCGAAGCTTCCCGTGCCGGGGAACGTGACGTTGAAGCCCGCTTCCGCGTTCACGCGCATCGGCACCTCGACCCGCCGGCTGGATGCCCCGGACAAGGCGGCGGGCAAGGCGCTCTTCGGCATCGACATGAAGGGGAAGGACCTGCACACGGCGGTGATCGCGCATCCGCCGGTCTTCGGCGCGCGCCTGAAGTCCATCGACGCGGAGAAGGTGAAGTCGGTCGCGGGCGTGACCCACGTGGTCGAGATGAACCGCGGCGTCGCGATCGTGGCGAAGGATTTCTGGGCGGCGAAGAAGGGGCGCGACGCGCTCCAGGCGCAGTGGGACCTGGGGCCCAACGCTTCCGTCTCGAGCGATTCGCTTGCCGCGCGTTTCGCGGAGGCGGCGAAGGCGCCGGGGACCTCCGCCAGGAAATCCGCGAATCCGGACGCGATGAAGGCGGCCGCGAAGACGATCGCGGCGGACTACGAGGTGCCGTTCCTCGCGCACGCCGCGATGGAGCCGCTCAACTGCACGGTGGAGCTCACCGGCGACGGCGCGGACGTCTGGGTCGGCTCGCAATTCCAGGGCGTGGACCGCGAGGCCGCCGCGAAGGCGCTGCGCATCCCGGTCGAGAAGGTGCGCCTCCACACGCTCCTCGCGGGGGGCGGATTCGGCCGGCGCGCCAATCCCGTTTCCGACTACGTGGTGGAAGCCTGCGAGGTGGCGCGACGCGCGAAGGTGCCGGTGAAGCTCGTGTGGACGCGCGAGGACGACATCCGCGGCGGCTTCTACCGGCCCGCGTACCTCCATCGCGTCGAGGTGGGCCTCGACGGCGCGGGGACGATCACCGCATGGCGGCATGCGATCGCGGGGCCGTCGATCCTCGCCGGCACGCCCTTCGAGCCGATGATGGTGAAGGACGGCATCGATCCCACGTCCGTCGAGGGCGTCGCGGACACGCCGTACGCGATCCCGAACATGGACGTCTCGCTCCACACGGTCGACGCGGGCGTGCCGGTCCTGTGGTGGCGCTCGGTGGGCCACTCGCACGCGGCGTTCGTGATGGAGACGCTCATGGACGAGGCGGCCGCCGCGGCGGGCCAGGATCCGGTCGCCTACCGGCGCGCGCTCCTCGCCGCGAAGCCGCGCGTGCTGAACGTGCTCGAGGTCGCGGCGGCGAAGGCCGGGTGGGGAACGCCCCTGCCCAAGGGCCGGGCGCGGGGCATCGCCGTTCACGAGTCGTTCGGGAGCGTCTGCGCGCAGGTGGCGGAGGTCTCGATCGTGGAAGGCGCGCCGCGGGTGCACCGGGTGGTCGCCGCCTTCGACTGCGGGCTCGCCGTGAACCCGATGGGCGTCGAGGCGCAGGTGCAAAGCGCCGTCGCCTACGGACTCGGCGCGGCGCTTTTCGGCGCCATCACGTTGGCCGACGGACGCGTGCAGCAATCGAACTTCCACGACTACCGGGTGCTGCGCTTGGCCGAGATGCCCGTGGTCGAGGTGCACCTGACGGGCTCCGGCGACAAGCCGACCGGCGTGGGCGAGCCCGCGACGCCGCCCATCGCGCCCGCCGTAGCCAACGCGCTCTTCGCCCTCACGGGCAAGCGGGCGCGGAAGCTGCCTCTTTCCTCGATGACGTGGACCTGATCGATGGCTTCCTGCCGGAAATTCTTTCGGAACGTACCGCCCGCCGCGAGGTCGTAGGACGGATGGCGGGAGAGGAACATGCCGACGAGATCGGGAAACTGGCAGAAGGCGATTCGCAGGATCGTGCGCAATCCCGCGGTGGAAGTGGTCGCTGCGATCGTGGTCGTGATGCTGGCGGTCTGGGTGGTCGTGCAGACCGAAGCGGAGCATCGCGGGACGGCCTTCCCGGTCTTCTTCGGGCACAAGTGACGGCACGCAGGGTCGCGGCGGTCGCCGCGACGGTGATCGTGGGCGGCTGCGCCTACCTCACGAGCGAAAAGCAGGGCGAGCTCATCTTCCGCCCCACGCGCGAGGCCTGGTGGGGCTTCGACGGCGGGCGCCACAAGTTCGACCAGCAGTGGATCCCCGTCGGCCAGGACGGCGACCGGCTGCACGCGTGGTGGCTCGCCGGCCCGCGCGCGGACGCGCCGGCCATCCTCTACCTCCACGGCGCGCGCTGGAACCTCACCGGAAGCGTCACGCGCATCGACCGCTGGCGCGACCTCGGCTTCGCGGTGCTCGCGGTGGACTACCGCGGCTTCGGCGAGAGCACCGACATGGCGCCCACCGAGAAGAGCTCCTACGAGGATGCGGAGGCGGCGTGGGACCGGCTCGCGCAGCTGGCACCGGGCCGGCCGCGCTACATCGTGGGCCACTCGCTGGGCGGCGCCATCGCGGTCGAGCTCGCGCGCCGCCGTCCCGAAGCCGCGGGACTCATCCTGGAAGCGACTTTCACGTCGGTGCGCGACATGATCGACCAGTCGCCCTGGGGTTTCCTCCCGGTGGGCCTCATCCTCAACCAGCAGTTCGACGCGCTCTCGAAGATCGGCGAGGTGCGCATGCCGGTGCTGGTGATCCACGGGACGCGCGATACCGTGGTCCCGATCGCGATGGGCGAGCGCCTCTACGCCGCGGCGCCCGAGCCCAAGCGGTTCGTCCGCGTCGAGGGCGCGGGCCACCACAACCTCTCCGGGGTCGGCGCGGGCGAATATCGCGAGGCCATCGCCCGGCTTTTCCACGTCCGCGGCCCCTAGCCCGGCCGTTTTTCGCCCGCTTCGCCGGGTGTAACATCGCCGCATGCAAAGCCTCGATCTCGACGTCCTCGATCGCGCCCTCGAATGGCGGCGCTCGGGTCGGCGCGTGTGGCTCCTCACCGTTGCGCAGACCTTCGGCGCGAGCCCGCGTCCGCCGGGGTCGCTCGCCGCGATCCGCGACGACGGCATCCTCGTGGGCTCCGTCTCCGGCGGCTGCATCGAGGACGACCTCGTGCGCCGCCGCGAGGAGTACGCCGGCCGCGAGCCCGCGTTCGTCTCCTACGGCGTGACCGCGGACGAGGCGCGCCGCTTCGGCCTCCCGTGCGGGGGCGAGCTCGAGGTGATCGTCGAGCCGGACGTGCCCGCGGCGGACATCGAGGCGCTCCTCGCGCAAATCGGCGAGGGTCGCATCGTCGCGCGGCGCGTGGATCTCGCGACCGGGGAATGGACCCTCGAGCCCGCGGAGCCCACGCAGGAATGCGAGCGCACGGCCGAGCGCTTCACGAGCATCCACGGGCCGCGCTGGCGCATGCTGGTGATCGGCGCTTCCGAGATCGCGCATTACCTGGCGGAGGTGGCCGCGACCGTGGACTTCCAGGTCTTCGTGTGCGATCCGCGCGAGGAATACCGCGGCGCCTGGCGCGCGTCGGGCGCGCGGTGGATCGACGGCATGCCGGACGACGCGGTGCTCGCCTTCCGGCCGGACGGCCACAGCGTGATCCTCACGGTGTCGCACGATCCGAAGCTGGACGACATGGCGCTCCTCGAGGCGCTGAAGACCGATGCGTTCTACGTGGGCGCCGTGGGCTCCGCGCGCACGAGCGCCGAGCGACGGAAGCGCCTCGCTGAATTCGACCTGACCGCCGCGCAGATCGCGCGGCTGCGCGGCCCCGTGGGCCTTTCCATCGGCTCGCGCACGCCGCCGGAGATCGCGGTCGCGATCCTCGCGGACCTCATCGCCTCGCGCAACGGCGTTGTGCTCGAGAAGGCGCGGGACGCGGGCCGCCGGCGCGCGTAGACTTCGGTTTCCCGAAAAACCCCCGGAGGAGCGGCCCATGATCCGGTTTCTCCGCCTCGCGGCGGCGCTCGCGTTCGTCCCCCTGCTCGCGCTCGCCCAAGGCGCGTCCGATTATCCCTCCCGCAGCGTGACCCTCGTGGTCCCCTACTCGGCAGGCGGCCTTCCCGATACCGTGGCCCGCGTGGTGGGGCAGAAGCTCTCCGAGCGATGGGGACAACCGGTGGTGGTGGAGAACCGGCCCGGGAGCAACGGCGTCGTCGCGGCGACGTACCTCGCGACCAAGGCGCCGGACGGCTACACGCTCCTCGTGACGGACGGCTCGATGTTCTCGATCAACCCGTTCATCTACAGCAAGCTTCCGTACGACGCGATGAAGGACTTCACCTTCATCTCGCTCACCGCGCGCGCGCCACTCTTCCTCGCCGTGCACCCGTCGATGCCGGTCTCGACCTTCGAGGAGTTCGTGAAGCTCGTGAAGGCGAATCCGGGCAAGTACAGCTACGGCTCGTCCGGCGTGGGGAGCATCCATCACCTCACGACGGAAGCGATGAAGGCCGCCCTCGGCCTCGATCTCCTGCACGTGCCGTTCAAGGGCACGGGCCAGTCGATTCCCGCGCTCGTGGGCAACCAGGTGACCGCGGCGTTCTCCGCGATGCCCTCGCTCGCGGGCTTCGTGAAGCAGGGGAAGCTGAAGCTCCTCGCGGTCAACTCCGCGAAGCGCTCGCCGCTGGCACCCGAGCTCCCCACGATCGCCGAGCTCGCGATCCCCGGGTTCGACTTCGCGCCGACGATCGGCTTCTCCGGGCCGGCGGGCATCCCGCCCGCGATCGCGGCGAAGATCGGCGCGGACGTGGCCGCCGTCGTGCACGATCCGGCTTTGAAGGACCACATGGACAAGCTGGGCATCGAGCCGGAGGGCCTCGGCCCCGCCGAGTACCGCGAGCAGGTGATCCGCGAGCGCGAGCGCTTCGAGAAGGCGGTGAAGGCCGCGGGCGCGAAGGTCGACTGAGGAGCGGGCTCGCCCACGCGATGGACATTCGCGGGCTGCTCCTCTGCGGCGGCTTGGCCACGCGCTTCGGCGGGGCGAAGCTCCTCGCCGCGATTCCGGGCGAGGAGTCGTCCGGGCCACTCGCCGCGCGCGCCGCGCGCCGCCTTCGCGAAGGCGCGGGCAACGCGCTCGCGATCGTGCCCCTGGGCGCGCGGGAGCTGCGCGCCGCGCTCGAGGCCGCCGGCTGCGAGGTGATCGAATCGGATCGCACGGCCCGCGGGATGGGGGCGAGCCTCGCCGCGGCGGTCGCGGCGACGGATCGCGCGGACGGCTGGATCGTGGCGTTGGGAGACATGCCGCTCGTGGAACCAGCGACCATCCGCGCCGTGCGCGACGCGCTGGAGGACGGCGCGCTCATCGCGGCGCCGGTGCTCGCGGCGACGGGCCGGCGCGGCCATCCGGTCGGATTCGGCGCTGCGCTGCGGGCGGAGCTCCTGGACCTCGACGCCGACGTGGGCGCCCGCGCGATCCTCGATCGGCACGCAGACGCGGTGCGGCTCCTCCCGACCCACGACGCGGGCATCGCGGTCGACCTCGACACGCGCGAGCAGCTCGAGGCGCTCCGAAATTCTCACTCGAGGGACAAGACATGAAGATCAAGGGTGCCGTGCTGAACGCGATGGGCGTCGAGCCGCCGTACGACCGGACGCGTCCGCTCGCGGTGGGCGACGTGGAGCTCCGGCCGCCCGGGCTGGGCGAGGTGCTGGTGAGGATCGCCGCGGCGGGCCTTTGCCACTCGGACCTCTCGGTCATCAACGGCGACCGTCCGCGGCCCACGCCGATGCTGCTGGGGCACGAGGCGGCGGGCGTGGTCGAGGCGCTGGGCGAAGGCGTGGACGACCTCGCGAAGGGCGACCACGTCGTGCTGGTCTTCGTCCCCAGCTGCGGCCATTGCGTGCCGTGCGCGGAGGGACGGCCCGCGCTCTGCACGGCTGGAGCCTCCTCCAACGGCGCGGGCACGCTCCTCGGCGGCGGGCGCCGGATCTTCCGCGGCGAGGAGTCCGTCTACCACCACATGGGCTGCTCCGCGTTCGCCGAGCGCGCGGTGGTCTCGCGCCGGTCGCTCGTGAAGATCGATCCCGAGCTTCCGCTGGAGGAAGCGGCGCTCTTCGGCTGCGCCGTGCTGACCGGCGTGGGCGCCGTCGTGAACACCGCGAAGGTCCCGATGGGCGCCACGGTCGCGATCGTGGGGCTGGGCGGCGTGGGGCTCGCGGCGCTCCTGGGCGCGGTCGCGTGCGGGGCGAGCCGCGTCGTCGCGATCGACCTCGCGAAGGACAAGCGCGACTTCGCCATGACGCTGGGCGCCACGGACGCCTTCGATGCCGCGGCGCAGGACGCGGCCGACGCGATCCGCGCGGCCACCGGCGGCGGCGTCGATTACGCGCTCGAGTTCGCGGGATCGGCGAAGGCGCTGGAGCTCGCGTACCGCATCACGCGCCGCGGCGGCACCACCGTCACGGCGGGCTTGCCGCACCCGACCGCCACGCTGCCGCTCCCCATCACGCATCTCGTCGCGGAGGAGCGGACCGTGAAGGGGAGCTACATCGGGACCTGCGTGCCGGCGCGCGACCTCCCGCGCTACGTCGCGCTCTATCGCCAGGGCCGGCTCCCGGTGGACAAGCTCCTCACGCATCGCCTGGAGCTCGACGACATCAACGCGGGCTTCGAGCGCCTGCGCCAAGGCAAGGCGGTGCGGCAGGTGGTGGTCTTCTAGCGGGGGACGAACTGGCCGGTGCGCGGGTCGACGTAGCCGCCGGGCACCTCGTGGAGCACGCCGCCGGTCGAGGGATCGACTGCGAACCTGCCCGAGGGCAATGCCGGCGCGCCGGTGCGCGGATTCACCGCGGGGGGCTTCAGGGCCGGAACGACCTCGAGGTGTGCCACGCCCGCCGGCGGCGGATTCGTCGTGGCCACCGGCGGGAGCGGCTTCACGACGCTGGGATACGGCTCGATCGCCGCGCGCGCGGCCGGGACCTTCCGCGCTTCCTCCGGCGTCGTGCGATCGCGACCGGCGGGACTCTTGAGAAGCCCTGCCAGCTCCTCGCGCGCGGCCTCGCGCTCCGCCATCGTCGAACCGGGGCTGCGGATGAGCGCCTGCAATTCGCGCATCCGCGATTGCACCGGCTCGGGCGGTGGCCACGCGGCCTCGTCCGCGGCGAAGGCGGCGCCCGCGAACGCCACCAGCAACGCGGCCGCGAGCCGCGCGAGCATCGCCTTTAGCCCTTCTTCCGCGGCGGATACTTCTCGCCCGCCTCGACCGCGGTCTTGAGGATGTTCTGCCTGGGCGGCAGCGGGCAGGTGGTGAACTCGCTGAAGGCGCAGGGCGGGTTGTATGCGCGGTTCAAGTCCAGCGCGAACGTCTCGCCGGCCTTCGGCTTCCGGTCGATAAAGAGGAAGCGACCCGGGCCGTAGGTCGTCTTCCCGGCGGTCGCGTCGCGGAACACGATGAAGAGCCCGTCGTCGTCGTTGCCGACCACGTCGAGGCGCTCTTTCTTCCCGTGCATCGTGAACTCGACGTAGCCCGGCGATGGCTCGTCCGAGACCTCGTCGATCACGTTCACGATCGGGAGCGTGCGCGGCGGGTCGTACGGCACGAACCGGGCGGTGACGCGGTACCCGGGCTTCACGGGGTACCAGACGCGCCCGCCGAAATGCGCGCGCACGGGACTCTGGCTGTCCGCGAGCCGCAGGACGTAGCGGCCGTCGTGCTCGATCACGTAGAACGAGGCGCGCCCCATCGCCACCCAGTCGTGCGCGCCTTCGGAGGTGTCCATGACCTTGTCCGTCATGGGGATGCCCTCCTGCGTCATCTCCAGGCCGGGGGCGAGCTTGACCGTCACCTTGCCGGGCACGCCGGCGGCGGGCACGGTGACGGTGCCCATGCGCTCCGGTCCCAGGCCGGGAGGAAAGACGATGTCGTTCGCGGCGCCCGTGCCGAACGTGTTCACGCCGGGCTTCATCACGTAGCGGCCGGCGAGCGTCAGCCAGCCGTTGTCCTTGGCGAGGCTCTGCTCGGCGCGCGCGCGCCACGCGTCGTCTTCCTTCTTCCAGCTGCTGTCGCGCTTCCAGTCGTTGTCCCCGGCGGGGGATGCGGCGAAGGTGGGTGCCGCCAGGGCGGCGCAAAGGGCGAGGGCGGGGGCGATCTTCATCGTGCGGGTTGGACTCGCGGGAGGGGAAGGGGTTCGACCTCGAGCTCGGCCAACACCCGGGCGGGCTCGAGCTTCACGAGGCAATCGGTATGGCCGAGCGGGCAGGTCCGCTGGAAGCACGGGCTGCACGAGAGCTCGAGCGAGATCACGCGCGCCTTCGCGGCGAGCGGCGGCGTGAATTCCGGGCTGGACGAGCCGAAGAGCGCGGCCAGGGAGCGGTCGAGCGCCGCGGCGACGTGCATGAGGCCGGAGTCGTTGGTGACCACGCGATCCGCCGAGGCGAGGAGGTCGATCGCGTCGTCGAGCGACGTGCGTCCGGCGAGGTCCACGCAGGCATCGCCCGCGAGCGCCCGGATCTGGCGCGTCGCCTCCGCGTCCTTGCCCGAGCCCAGCAGCCACACCTGCCAGCCGCGCCCCGCGAGCTCGCCCGCGAGCGCCGCGAAATGCCGGGCCGGCCAGCGCTTCGCCGGCCCGTACTCGGCGCCGGGTACCAGGGCGGCGGCCGGGCGGGCACGGTCGAGGCCCAGTCGCGCGAGCGTCGCGGCGGCCCGCGCGGGATCGGACGTAAGCCGCGGCGCGGGCACCGGACGGCGAAGCGCCTCGCCCGCGGGCTGCGCGAGCGCGGCGTAGCGCTCGACGAGACGGGGAAGCGCCTTCTCGTCCAGGACTCGCAGGTCGTTCAGCAGCCCGTAGCGCATCTCGCCGCGATAGCCGGTCCGGAGCGCGATGCCGGCATGCCACGGGATCAACGCGGACTTCCAGCTGTTCGGCAGCACGATCGCGCGGTCGTAGGGCCCGAGGCTCCGCGCGAAGCGGCGGCGCTCGCCCAGCTTCACGTCGCCGTGCCCGAAGGGGAGCGCGATGGCTTTCTCCACGCCCGCCATCCGCCGGTAGACGGGAAGGGTCCAGGGCGGGGCCAGCACGTCGATCGCGGCGGAAGGATCGAGCTCCTTCAGCCGGAGGACCAGAGCGTGGGAGATCACCGCGTCGCCGATCCACGAGGGCGCGACGACCAGGATGCGCATGGAGGCGGCTAGTGGCCCGAAGGCGCGGCGCCCGTCAATATATAGAGCGTCCCGCAGTACGGGCAGCGCGCCTCGCGCGTGGTCTCGATCGGGAGATAGACGCGCGGGTGCGTGTTCCAGAGCTTCTGCGAGGGAAGCGGGCAGTGGAGCGGCAGCTCCGCGGCCGTCACCTCCACGAACTTCCGGTCAAGCTCGGACGGCAGCGACATTTTCGGCCTGGACGGGCGTGAGCCAGTGGTGGTACTTGCGGTTGCGGCCGTTCACGATCTCGAAGAAGGCCGATTGGATGCGCTCGGTGACGGGGCCGCGCGAGCCGCTGCCGATGGGCCGGCGGTCGAGCTCGCGGATCGGCGTGACTTCCGCCGCGGTGCCGGTGAAGAACGCCTCGTCCGCGATGTAGACGTCGTCGCGCGTGATGCGGGTCTTCTCCACGGCGATGCCCAGGTCGGCGCAGATGGACTGGACGCTCCGCCAGGTGATGCCGTCCAGCGCCGTCGTGAGCTGGGGCGTGTAGAGGCGGCCATCCTTCACGATGAAGATGTTCTCGCCGGGGCCTTCCGCCACGAAGCCGTCCGTGTCGAGGAGGAGGCCTTCGTCGTAGCCTTCCTGCGTGGCCTCGAGGTTGGCGAGGATCGAGTTGGCATAGGTGCTCGCGAGCTTCGCGCGGGCCATCGTCACGTTCACGTGGTGGCGGGCGAAGGAGGACGTCTTCACGCGGATGCCGCGCTTCAAGCCCTCTTCCCCGAGGTAAGCCCCCCACGGCCATGCGGCCACCGCCACGTGCACCCGCGCGCCCACGGGCGAGACGCCCATCTTCTCGGAGCCGTAGAACGCGATCGGGCGCAGGTAGCAGCTCTCGAGCTTGTTCGTGCGGACCACCTCGCGGCAGGCCGACATGAGCTCGTCCTTCCCGTACGGGATCTCCATCATGTAGATCTTCGCCGAGTTGAAGAGCCGGTCCGTGTGCTCCTTCAGGCGGAAGACGGCGGTGCCGAGCGACTCCGTCTTGTAGGCGCGGATCCCCTCGAAGACCGCGAGCCCGTAGTGCAGGGAATGGGTGAGGACGTGGGTCGTGGCCTCGCGCCATGGCACGAGCTTGCCGTCGTACCAGATGAAGCCGTCGCGATCTGCCATGGACATGGCGGGGTGCTCCGGAAGCGATTGGGTGAGAAGGGAATTCTAGCCGAAAAAGGGGTCCCGCCCCGCCCGTCTTGTGCACCATCCACTGTGCCGCCGGAAGGCCTATGCCATAATTCGTCCGGCTCGAAGAACAAGGGGAGAGCACCATCGAGATGGACGTCGATCCACCGGGGAAACGGTCCGCCGCCGTGCTCGGGCGCGCCGCCGGTCCGTCCATGCTGACCCCGGAGGAGAAGCTCTCCGGCGACATGCTGATGCTCACGACGGGCTTCATGATGTGCGCCGCCGCCCTCTGGCTCGCCGTCTACTGGAGCATGGGATACCAGTACTCCACGGCGATCCCGCTCATCTTCCAGGGCCTCTCGTTCCTCACCATCACGCTCTACTGGCGCTTCCGCCGCGTCTACGCCTTCGCGGTGATCCAGCTCGCCCTCATCCTCTTCACGCCGTTCGCCATGCAGTGGGCGATCGGGAACTTCGTGAACTCCTCCGGCGTGAGCCTCTGGGGCCTCATGGCGCCGGTGGGCGCCGTCACCGTGCTGGGGACCCGCCAGTCGATGCCGTGGTTCTTCGCGTGGCTCTTCATGACGGTGATGGCGGGCGTCTTCGACTACCTCCTCTCAGGGACGACCGTCCGGATCGACCTGCAGACCGTGGCCGTCTTCTTCGTGCTGAACTTCGCCGCGATCTCGGTGATGATCTACTCGCTCCTCTGGTACTTCGCCAACGAGAAGCAGAAGCTCCGGATGCTGGTGGACGCCTCCCACGAGGAGATCCGCCTCGAGCGCGACCGCAGCGAGAAGCTCCTCCTCAACATCCTCCCGCCCGCGATCGCGGAGCGCCTGAAGCGAAACGAGGTGAACATCGCACAGGGCCACGCGGACGTGACGGTGATGGTCGCGGACATCGTGGGCTTCACCCGCATGACCGAGGAGCTCTCGCCGGTGGAGACGGTGAAGATCCTGAACGACGTGTTCTCGATCTTCGACGACATCGCGGACAAGTACCGCGTGGAGAAGATCAAGACGATCGGCGACGCCTACATGGCCGCCGCGGGCCTGGAGACCGGCGCGCAGATCCACTACGCCGACGCGGTCGCGCACATGGCGATCGAGATGCAGGTGAAGATCGAGGAGTACCGCCGCCGCTCGCGGGAGCGGATCGAGTTGAGGATCGGCATCGGCACGGGCCCGATCGTCGCCGGCGTGATCGGCAAGAAGAAGTTCATCTACGACATGTGGGGCGACACCGTGAACGTCGCCTTCCGGATGGCCGCCGACGCGCCTTCGGGCGCGGTGCAGGTCGACCTCATGAC
>DATAMY010000108.1:0-4747 GCA_036266535.1 Usitatibacter sp.
TCCGTCGCGATGCGAATCGAGACGATCGTGATGGCGAAGCCGATGCCGTTCTGGAGCGCGAGCGCGCTCCCCACCAGGGCCGGCGGGCAGGCGCGCGCGGAGAGCGCCGAGAATTGCGGCGAATCGGCCACGACCGCCACACCCCACGCGAGCAACACCGCAAGGGCAGCCGGCGTCGCGGCAAGGAAGGGATAAGCGAACGCGCACGCCGCGGAACCCGCCAGCGCAGCGGCTGCCACCCGCGCGCTGCCTGCCCTTCGGCTCGCCATGCCGCCCGCGACGCAACCCACGGCGCCGACCGCGATGATCGCGAAAGACCTCGTCGAAACCGCTACGGGATCCGCCATGACGGTGGCGGCAACGAGCAGTGGCGTCACCGTCCAGAACGCGTAGAGCTCCCACATGTGGCCGAAGTACGCGAGCGCCGAAGCGCGGAATTCCGGAATGCGCGCGACCTCGCCCACGGCGCCCCAGCGAAACCTCCCGCCCGAGCGGGGGAGGTGCGGGCCGTCGCCCAGGGCGAGGATCGCCGCCCCCGCGGCGAGCGCGAGCCCGGAAGACGTCACGGCCGTCGCCTGCCAGGGCCAACCCGCGCCGGCCGCGCGGATCGCATGGGGAAGCGCCGTGCCGAGCGTGAGCATCCCCACGAGCCAGGCGAGCGCCTGCGGGGCACGCGCCGGATCCCAGCCCACGACGAGCTTCATGCCGAGCGGATAGATCCCCGCGAGCGCGAGGCCCGTCGCGAAGCGAAGAAGAGCGCCCGCCACGAGGCCGTCTGCCGCGAACGCGAAGGCGGCGTTGGACAATGCGCCCAGGAGCGAGGCAGCCGCGAAGACGCGGCTCGCGGCGAAGCGGTCCGCGAGGCCCGTGATCGCGAGGCCCAGGGTGCCGCAGATGAACCCCGCCTGCACGGCGATGGTGAGCGTGCCGACGTCCGCCGGCGTGAGCGACCAGGCGCGCGCGAGGTCGTCGAAGGCGGCGTTGGCGCTGAACCAGAGGGAAGTGCCGAGGAGCTGCGCCACCACGACGATGGCGAGGCGGGAATGCTTCAGTCCGCGGCGGCCTTCTGGTCGTCGTTGATCTTCTTCATCAACGCGTTGTAGTCGGCGATCGTGTTGTTGGCCGCGTCCTCCTCGGCCTTCATCGCGGCCTTGCGCTCGGCCAGGTAGGTGTTGATGCACTCCTGGTAGTTCTTGAGGTCGCGCTCGAAAGCCTTGCGGCGGTTGTCCGACTGCATGGCGAGGCGCCCGGGGTATTCGGGCTTGGGCTCGCACTTGGGCTTGGGAACGTCGGCCGCGCGGGCGAAGGGCAGGCTGGCCGCGAACGCGAAAGCTGCTGCTACGGCGAATCGCTTCATGGAATCGTCCTTTTCGGGGTCTCGTGCGGGCCGCAGTTTACCTTAGTCGGGAACGGCCACCGTGTAGTTCAACGCAAGACGCCCCCCATCGGGATACAGCGACTGCCCGGTCATGTAGGAAGCGTCTTCGCTCGCGAGGAAAACCGCCACCTTGCCGATCTCGGAGGGCTCCCCCAGCCGGCCCAGCGGCGTGCGCGAGAGGATCTTGCGCTCGGCCTCCTTGTTGCCCAGGACCGCAGTGCGCGCGAGCTCGGTGGCGATGGTGCCGGGGCCGATCGCGTTCACGCGGATGCGGTGGGGCGCGAGGGCGAGCGCCATCACCTTGGTGAGCTGGTGGATGCCGCCCTTGGAGACCACGTACGGAACCTGGTTCGGGATGGCGAGCACCGCGTTCACGCTCGACATGTTGATGATCGCCCCGCCCCCGCCCTGCTTCACCATCTGGCGCGCGGCGGCTTGCCCCGCGAGGAACATGCCCTTCAGGTTCACGGCGATCACGCGGTCGAAATCGGCTTCCTCGAGGTCGAGAAATTCGGCGGCATGCACGATGCCCGCGTTGGACACGAGGATGTCCAGGCGCCCCCAGGATTCCACGGCGGCGGCGACCGCGGCCTCCGCCGAAGGCTTGCGCGAGACGTCGCATTCCACGCTCGCGGCCTCGAGGCCCGCCTCGCGCAGCTTCGCGGCCGCGCGGCTCGCGGCCCCGCCGTTCACGTCGGCGAGCGTCACGCGCGCGCCCTCGCGGGCGAGCGCTTCGGCACAGGCGAGCCCGATCCCCTGCGCGGCTCCGGTCACGAGCGCGCTCTTTCCTTCGAGGCGCATTACTTCGCCGCCCCGGGCTTGAGCGCCTCGGCGAGCTCCGCGCAGAAGGCATCGTGCCCCTTGGGGCAGCTCGCGGAGACGCGCGACTGGATCGAGGCGACGTCGTCCTTGGCGGCGGGGCTCTTCAGGTGCTCGACCACGAACGCCTTGTATTGCGGGTCCTTCTCGGCGTCGGCCGCGAGCTGGTCGGCGTTCTTCCAGGAGACCGCGAGCCGCAGCAGCGCGTCGGTGTACATGTCCGCCACGTCGCCCGTGTCGCACTGGCGATAATCCGCCCAGGCCTTGCGCAGCTGCGGCCAGGTGACGACCGCGTCGACCGCCCGGCGCGCATTGGCGGAGTCGGACCGGGAGCAGGGCCGGTCCGCGGCCTGCGCGGCGAGGCCGAGCGAAGCGGCAAGGGCGAAGATCGCGATCCCCTTCACGTCACGCCGCCTTTCCCGGGCGGCGCCCGGATTGCGAGAGCCGCTCGCGGATCGCCCGCGCGATGCCCGCCGCATCCAGACCGCATTCGCCGAGGAGCTGCGCCGAATCCCCGTGCTCGACGAAGCGATCGGGGAGCCCCAGCATGAGGAGCCCGGCCGGGAGGGACACCGCGGCGAGCGCTTCGGCCACCGCCGATCCCGCGCCGCCCTGCACGACGTTCTCCTCCACCGTGACGAGGAGCTCGTGGCTGCCCGCCAGGCGAATGACGAGCTCCGCGTCGAGCGGCTTCACGAACCGCATGTTGACGACCGTGGCGTTCAGCTCCCCTGCCGCCTCGAGCGCCGGGGCGAGCATCGCGCCGAAGGCGAGGATCGCCACGCGCTTGCCTTCGCGGCGCACTTCGCCCCGGCCCACGGGAAGCGCCTTCATCGCCTCCATCACTTCCACGCCCGGCCCCGAGCCGCGCGGGTAGCGCACGGCCGTGGGCGAGTCCAGCGTGAACGCCGTGTAGAGCATCTGCCGGCATTCGTTCTCGTCGGCCGGGGCCATCACGGTCATGTTGGGAATGGCGCGCAGGTACGAGAGGTCGAAGGCGCCGTGGTGCGTGGGGCCGTCGGCGCCGACGATCCCGCCGCGGTCCAGGGCGAACACCACCGGCAGCCCCTGCAGCGCCACGTCGTGGATCAGCTGGTCGTAGGCGCGCTGCAGGAACGTGGAGTAGATCGCGACGACGGGCTTCATCGCCTCGACCGCGAGCCCCGCGGCGAAGGTGACGGCGTGCTGCTCGGCGATGCCCACGTCGAAATAGCGCTCGGGGAATTGCTGCGAGAACTTCACGAGGCCCGAGCCCTCGCGCATCGCGGGCGTGATGCCCACCAGCCGCGCGTCGGCCCGCGCCATGTCGCAGAGCCAGTCGCCGAAGACCTGCGTGTAGGTGGGGCGCGGCTTCGCGTCGGCCGCGGGCTTCGCCTTCACGATGCCCACGCCCGGGTCGAACTTGCCCGGGCCGTGGTACGTGATCGGGTCCTCCTCCGCGTACGCGTATCCCTGGCCCTTGCGCGTCACCACGTGGAGGAACTGCGGCCCCTCGAGGCGCTTCACGTTCTCCAGCGTGTCGATGAGGACATCGATGTTGTGGCCGTCGATGGGTCCGGTGTAGTTGAAGCCGAACTCCTCGAAGAGCGTGGAGGGCGTGAGCATGCCCTTGGCGTGCTCCTCGAAGCGCTTGGCGAGCTCCTTCAGCGGCGGCGCGCCCTTCAGCACCTTCTCCGCGGTCTTGCGCGTGGCGGCGTAGAAGCTCCCGGACATCAGCTTCGCGAGGTAGTTGTTCAGGGCGCCCACGTTCTCCGAGATCGACATGTCGTTGTCGTTGAGGACCACGATCACGTTGGCGTTGGCCTGCTTCGCGTTGTTCAGCGCCTCGAAGGCCATCCCCGCCGTCATGGCGCCGTCGCCGATCACCGCGACCACGCGGTGGTGCTCACCCTTGGCGCGGGCGGCCACCGCCATGCCGATGGCGGCCGAGATGGAGGTGGACGAATGCGCGGTCCCGAACGGGTCGTACCTGCTTTCCTCGCGGCGCGGAAAGCCCGCGATGCCGCCCTTCTGGCGTAGCCGCTTCATGCCGCCGCGCCGGCCCGTGAGGATCTTGTGGCCGTAGGTCTGGTGGCCCACGTCCCAGATGAGCCGGTCGAGCGGCGTGTCGAACACGTAGTGCAGCGCGATCGTGAGCTCGACGGTGCCGAGGTTCGAGGAGAGGTGCCCGCCCGTGGCCGCGACCGAATCGAGAATGAAGGCGCGCAGCTCCCGGCCCAGCTGGGCGAGCTGCCGGCGGTCGAGCAGGCGCAGGTCCGCCGGGTCGTCGATGGTCTCGAGGAGGGGATAGGCACTCATCGGGGGAGGGACATTCTACGCCCCGGCCCTAGCGGCGCCGGTGCACGATGAAGGAGGCGACCTCGCGAAGGCGCCGCGCCCGCTCGCCGAAGGGCGCGAGGGCATGAACCGCCTGCGCCAGAAGGGCGGCATCGGCGGCTTCCCGCGGCGCGACGAGAGCCCCTACGACACCTTCGGCACCGCGCACTCGTCGACCTCGATCTCCGCCGCGCTGGGCATGGCGGTGGGCGCGAAGCTGCAGGGACGCCAGCC
>DATAMY010000109.1:0-7383 GCA_036266535.1 Usitatibacter sp.
TGCCGGGGAAGGCCGAGCCGATCTGCTTCTTGATCTGCTCCGCGGTCGACTCCCCGATCAGCATCCCGTAGTTGCGGCGGATGTAGTTGATGATCGCCTCGTCGAACTTGTCGCCGCCCACGCGCACCGAGGCCGAGTAGACGATGCCGCCCAGGGAGATCACGCCGACCTCGGTCGTTCCGCCGCCGATGTCCACCACCATCGAGCCCGTGGCATCGGCGATGGGAAGGTCCGCGCCGATGGCCGCGGCCATGGGCTCCTCGATCAGGAACACCTGCGAGGCGCCCGCGCCCACCGCGCTTTCGCGGATCGCGCGCCGCTCCACCTGCGTGGAGCCGTACGGCACGCAGATCACGATGCGCGGGCTCGGCCGGAACCACTGGTTGTCGTGGATCTTCTTGATGAAGTACTTGAGCATCTGCTCGGTGATCGTGAAGTCGGCGATCACCCCGTCCTTCATCGGACGGATCGCGGTGATGTTGCCGGGCGTGCGGCCCAGCATCTGCTTGGCGGCAAGCCCCACCGCCTGGATGGTCTTCTTGCCGTTGGGGCCGCCTTCCTGGCGGATCGCGACCACCGACGGCTCGTCGAGAACGATGCCCTTGCCGCGGACATAGATCAGCGTGTTGGCGGTGCCGAGGTCGATCGCGAGGTCGGTGGAGAAGTACTTGGAAACGAAGGAGAACATCTTGATCCGTATGGGGTTTCTGGACGTGCGGGGCCCCGCGCGAGGGGGTGCACTATAATAGCCCAAAATCGCGGCGAATTAAGGCTTTAGCGGCGTTTCCACAGGCAATTTCCCATGCTTTCCGAAGACCAGGTCGCCCGCATCGCCGAGCTTGCCCGGCTCGAGCTCACCCCGGCCGAGGCCGCCGCCGTCCGCGAGCAGCTGAACGGCATCCTCGCGATGATCGACGAGATGAAGGCCGTGGACACCGCGGGCGTGGAGCCCATGTCGCACCCGCAATCGGCGATGCAGCGCCTTCGCGAGGACCGGGCGGGCGAAGAAGAGCCGCGCGAAGCGTTCCAGGCGATCGCGCCGGCCACCGAGGACGGGCTGTACCTCGTGCCGAAGGTGATCGAGTGAAGAACGCGCGGGGCGCGAGGCGCGAGGCTCGGGAAGGTGCATAGGGCCACGCTGAAGGAGCTGGCTGCCCGGCTTGCGTCGAAGGAAGCTTCCAGCGTGGAGATGACGCGCTACTTCCTCGGCCGGATCGCGAAGCTCGGAAAACCGCTCAACGCCTTCATCACGATCGACGAGGAGAAGAGCCTCGCCCAGGCGAGCGCCGCCGACCTGCGCATCGCGCGCGGCGAGGCGGGCCCGCTCACGGGGATTCCCATCGCGCACAAGGACCTCTTCTGCGCGCGCGGCTGGCTCACCACCTGCGGCTCGAAGATCCTCTCCAATTTCGTGGCGCCCTACGACTCGCACGTAATCGAGCGCTTCGGCGCGGCGGGCGCCGTCATCCTCGGCAAGACCAACATGGACGAGTTCGCCATGGGCTCGTCCAACGAGAACTCGTTCTTCGGCCCCGTGAAGAACCCGTGGGACCTCGCGGCGGTCCCGGGCGGAAGCTCGGGCGGATCGGCCGCGTCGGTGGCCGCGCGCATCGCGCCCGCGGCCACGGGCACGGATACCGGGGGCTCCATCCGCCAGCCGGCGTCGTTCACCGGCGTGAGCGGCCTTCGGCCCACCTATGGACGGGTCTCGCGCTACGGCATGGTCGCCTTCGCTTCCTCCCTCGACCAGGGCGGCGCGCTCGGCAAGGACGCCGGGGACCTCGCGGCGATGCTGGGCGTGATGGCCGGCTTCGACCCGCGCGACTCCACCAGCGCCGAGCGCCCGGTGGACGACTACCTCGGGAAGCTGGGCACCGGCGTGAAGGGCCTCACGATCGGGGTGCCGCGCGAGTACTTCTCGAAGGAGCTCGACGCCGACGTCGCGGCCGCGGTGCGCGCGGCCATCGCCGAATTCGCGAAGCTGGGGGCGAAGGTGGTGGAGGTGAGCCTTCCGAACCAGCACCTGTCGGTGCCGGCGTATTACGTGATCGCGCCGGCGGAAGCCTCCTCGAACCTTTCGCGCTACGACGGCGTGCGCTACGGCTACCGCGCCCCCGATTTCAGGGACCTCGCCGACATGTACCGCAAGACCCGCGCGCAGGGCTTCGGCGCGGAGGTGAAGCGGCGCATCCTCGTGGGCACGTACGTGCTCTCGCACGGCTACTACGACGCCTACTACCTCCAGGCGCAGAAGATCCGCCGCCTGGTCGCGAACGATTTCGCCGCCGCCTTCCGCGAGTGCGACCTCATCGTGGGCCCCGTGGCGCCCACCGTCGCCTTCGACATCGGCGCGAAGGCGGGCGACGCGGTGCAGATGTACCTCGCCGACCTCTATACGATCCCGGTCAACCTCGCGGGGCTGCCGGGCCTTTCGGTCCCCTGCGGCTTCGGCGCGAAGGGCCGTCCGGTCGGGCTGCAGGTGATCGGGAACTACTTCGACGAGGCGCGCATGCTCGCCGCCGCGCACGCCTACCAGCAGGCGACCGATTGGCACGAACGCATTCCCCCGGCGTTCGAGGCGGAAGTGAAATGACCTGGGAAGTCGTCATCGGGCTGGAGACCCATGCGCAGCTCACCACGGAGTCGAAGATCTTCTCCGGAGCCGCGACGCGATTCGGCGCGCCGCCCAACACGCAAGCCTCCGCCGTCGACCTCGCCATGCCCGGGACGCTTCCCGTGCTGAACCGCGGCGCGGTCGAGCGCGCGATCCGCTTCGGGCTCGCCGTGGGCGGCGAGATCGCGCCCGTGAGCCGGTTCGAGCGCAAGAACTACTTCTATCCCGACCTCCCCAAGGGCTACCAGATCAGCCAGTACGAGCGGCCGGTGGTCTCGGGCGGGTCGCTCGCGTTCGTCGTGGACGGCGTCGAGAAGAAGGTGCGGCTCACGCGCGCGCACCTCGAGGAGGACGCGGGCAAGTCGCTGCACGAGGACTTCCACGGGATGACGGGGATCGACTTGAACCGCGCGGGCACGCCGCTCCTGGAGATCGTGAGCGAGCCGGACATGCGCTCGGCCGCGGAGGCCGTCGCCTATGCGAAGGCGCTGCACTCGCTGGTGCGATGGATCGGCGTGTGCGACGGCAACATGCAGGAGGGATCCTTCCGCTGCGACGCGAACGTCTCGGTGCGCCGCCCGGGCGAGGGCCTCGGCACGCGCTGCGAGGTGAAGAACCTGAACTCCTTCCGGTTCCTCGAGAAGGCGATCGAGTTCGAGGTCCGCCGCCAGGTGGAGCTGATCGAGGAGGGCGGCCGCGTGGCCCAGGAGACGCGCCTCTTCGATCCCGAGCGCGGCGAGACGCGTCCCATGCGCTCCAAGGAGGACGCGCACGACTACCGCTACTTCCCCGATCCGGACCTGCTGCCATTGGAGATCACGAGCGCGTGGATCGCGGAGGTTCGCGAGTCCCTGCCGCCGCTTCCGGGGGTGCTGCGCGCCGAGCTCGAGGCGAAGGGGATCGCGCCGTACGACACGCATCTCCTCACCGAGTCGCGCGAGAAGGCCGATTTCTTCCTCGGGAGCGTTGCCGGGGCCGCGGCGCCCGCCTTGAAGCTCGCGGCCCACTGGGTCAACGGCGAGGTCACGGCGCTCGCGAATGCCCGCGGCGTGGGCTTCGAGCGGCTTTCGATTTCGCCGCCCGCCTTCGCGAAGCTGCTGGAACGCATCGCGGACGGGACGATCTCCGCCAAGGCGGCGAAGGATGTCCTCCATGCGATGGCGGACGGCGAAGGCGAGGCCGACGCGATCATCGAGGCGCGGGGTCTCAGGCAGATCTCGGATGCGGGCGCGCTGGGCGCCGAGATCGAGCGCGTCGTCGCCGCGCAGCCGGGCCTCGTCGAGGACTACCGCGCCGGCCGGCAGAAGGCGTTCAATGCGCTCGTGGGCCAGGTGATGAAGGCCACGGGCGGCAAGGCAAACCCCCAGGAAGTAAGCCGCCTGCTGAAGGCGCTCCTGGAGGCCGCGCGCTGACTAGCGCGAAGCCGAGTTGGCGTTCTTCAGCTCGTTGAAGCGCGCCTTGTCGGCATCGTAGCGCTCCTTCACCGCCACGATTTCCTTCTCGGCGTCGCGGATGCTCGCCTGGAGGCTTTCGCGCTCCTTCACCACGCTCTCGCGGTCCGCGACGAGGCCCGGGGGCGGCCCGTCGCCTTTCTTCTTCTTCTTGCTCTTGCCCGAGGTGTAGAACTCCATCTCGTCGTCGATCTGCTTGATGCGCTTGTTCACCGCGTCGATGCGCTGCTGCGTGGTCTTGATGCGGCTCCGGATCGGCTCGGTGTTCCGTTCGCGCGCGACGTCGATCTCCGCCTCGTTGCTGTAGGTGTTGAGGAGCGCCGAGTCCTTGCGCTTCTGCTCGGCCGCGGCCCTTTCCGCGGCGCGCCGCCGGTCGGCGTCGGCCGCGTAGGCCTTCGCCTGCTCCGCCGTGGGCGTGGGGTCGATCTCGCGGATCACGTGGCCGGTGGTGGTCACCTCGTACATCTTCACGTGCTCGCAGCCGTCGGGCGGGGTGTCGCCGATGAGCGTGATGCCCTTCTCGTTCACGCACTTGTACGCCGCGCCGGCGAAGGGCGCCGCGAGGCTCGCGGCCGCCAGCAGGATGAGTCCTTGTCTTTTCATTGTGTGTGCTCCCGTTTTTTTCCGTGCGCCTTACTGTGCCGCCACGCCGTAGCGGCGGCGGTAGTCCTCGATGCGCTCGACGTGCGCCCGGTCCGCCGGGCGCCCCCGCAGCGTGGCGAGGATGTCGGCGAGCGTGGCGATGGCCGCGACGGGCACGCCGAACTCGCGGCTCACCTCCTGCGTCGCCGAGAGCTCGCCCTGCCCGCGTTCCTGGCGATCCATAGCAATTAGCACGCCAGCGGGCGCCGCTCCGGCCGCGCCGATGATTCCCATCGCCTCGCGCTTGGAGGCGCCGTCCGTGATCACGTCGTCGATCACGAGGACCCGCCCCTTGAGCGGGGCCCCCACGATGCTTCCGCCCTCCCCGTGATCCTTGGCTTCCTTGCGGTTGAAGCAGAACGGCACATTGTGACCGAGACCGGCAAGGGCGATGGCGGTGGTGGCCGCCAGCGTGATCCCCTTGTACGCCGGCCCGAAGATCATGTCGAAGGCGATCCCCGAGGCGAGCGCCGCCTGCGCGTAGTAGCGGCCCAGCTCGCCCACCTTGGCCCCGTCGTCGAAGAGCCCGGCATTGAAGAAGTAGGGCGACTGCCGCCCGGCCTTCGTCTTGAAGTCGCCGAAGCGCAGCACCCCGGCCCGGATGGCGAACTCGACGAACTCCCGGCGGAAGGCTTCGGGATCCGGGTTCGCGGCGGTCGCGGCGGCGTTCATCGGGACTTGACGGGGTTGCGATAATGGCATTCTCGCCCATCTGGCCGCGTTTCGCAGTCCCATGGTCCTTCCCCCTTGCTGAGGATTTCCGGCCTCACCCTGCGCCGCGGCGCCCGCGTGCTGCTCGAGGCGGCGTCGATGACCGTCCACCCGGGGCAGAAGGTGGGCCTGGTCGGGCCCAACGGCAGCGGCAAATCGAGCCTGCTCGCGCTCGTGCGGGGTGAGCTCCATGCCGAGGCGGGCGAGGTCGCCCTGCCGCCGCGCTGGGTGGTGGCGCACGTCGCGCAGGAGACCACCGCGAGCGCGCAGCCGGCGCTCGAGTTCGTGATGGATGGCGACGCGGAGCTTCGCGAAGTGGAGCGGGGCCTCGCCGAGCCGCACGCCTCCGGCGAAGCGCTCGCGGCGCTGCATGCTCGCTACGAGGAGATCGGCGGCTACCAGGCGCGGCCGCGTGCGCAGGCCCTCCTCGCGGGCCTGGGCTTCGACGAGGCCTCGCAGCCGCGCGCGGTGGCGTCCTTCTCCGGCGGGTGGCGAATGCGGCTGAACCTCGCGCGCGCGCTCATGTGCCGCTCCGACCTGCTGCTGCTGGACGAGCCCACCAACCACCTCGACCTGGACGCCGTGCTCTGGCTCGAGGACTGGCTCGCGGCCTACGAGGGCGCAGTGGTCCTGGTCACGCACGACCGCGAGTTCCTCGATGCCGTCGTGCGCGCCGTCGTGCACGTGGACGGGACGAAGCTCGTGGCCTACGCGGGCAACTATTCGGCCTTCGAGGCGCAGCGTGCCGCGCGGCTCGCGCAGCAGCAGGCGTCCTTCGAGAAGCAGCAGCGCGTGGTCGCGCACCTGGAAGCGTTCATCACGCGCTTCCGCGCCAAGGCCACCAAGGCGCGCCAGGCGCAAAGCCGCATCCGGGCGCTGGAGAAGCTCGAGCGCGTGGCCGCCGCGCACGTCGATTCGCCCTTCTACTTCGAGTTCCGCGCGCCGCCGGAGAAGCCGCGCCAGCTCTTCCGCATCGAGGAAGCCGCCCTGGGCTACGGCGAACGCGCCGTGCTGGAAGCGGTCGAGTGGAGCGTGCTGCCGGGCGACGCGATCGGTCTCCTCGGGCCCAACGGCGCGGGGAAGTCCACGCTGCTCAAGTCCATCGTGGGCGAGCTGCCGATCCTCTCGGGAAAGATCCATCGCGCGCAGGGCCTGCGGGTGGGCTACTTCGCGCAGCACCAGGTGGACGCCCTGCGCCTCGAGGAGAATGCCCTCTGGCACCTGGGGCGCCTCGCCCCCGGCGAGCGCGAGCAGTCGCTTCGCGACTTCCTCGGCGGCTTCGACATCCGGGGCGGCCAGGTGATGCAGCCGGTCGCGGATTTCTCCGGCGGCGAGAAGGCGCGGCTCGCGCTCGCGCTCATCGTCTGGCAGCGGCCAAACCTGCTGCTGCTGGACGAGCCCACCAACCACCTCGACATCGACATGCGCGAGGCGCTCGCCCAGGCCCTGACCGACTTCGAAGGCGCGCTGGTCGTCGTCGCGCACGACCGCGCGCTGCTCGCGGCCGCGACGGACCAGTGGATGCTCGTGGCCGACGGCCGCGTGGGGCCGTTCGACGGCGACCTCGACGACTACAAGGAGTGGGCGAAGCAATACCACCGCGCGCGCGAGGGCCGCGGCGAGGCGCGCGACGCGGAGGCGCCCAGCCGCCGGGAGGAGCGGCGCGTGCAGGCCGAGCAGCGCCAGCGCGAGTCGCAGGTTCGCAAGCCCTTCGAGAAGCGCCTCGCCGAGATCGAGGCGGAGCTCGATGTCCTCCACGACGAAGGCGCGCGAACCGAGGCTTGGCTCGCGTTGCCGGAAGCCTACGAGGAAGCGCGCCGTGGCGAGCTGCAGGCCGCGATGCGCCGTCGCGCGGAGATCACCGAACGCACGAAGCGCCTCGAGGACGACTGGATGTGGGCGCAGGCGGAAATGGAACGCGAGCTGGAGCGGATTCGCGGGGGGAGGCCGGCAGCCTAGGCGTCG
>DATAMY010000110.1:0-9776 GCA_036266535.1 Usitatibacter sp.
GCTCGCTCGAAGCGCGAGGACGCCGTAGAACGCCGCGAGGAGCGTCGTGATCGCGAGCGCGCAGGCGCCCGCGGCGAGGGGCCCCATGCCCATCCGCTGCGCGAGCCACGCCGTGGCGTACGCGCAGACGCCGAGGTAGGCCGCGTGCCCGAGCGACGTCATGCCGCCGTAGCCCACGAGGATGTTCAAGCTCATGGCGAAGATCGCCGCGATGAGCACCTGGCTCGCGAGGTTCACGTAGTAATCGTTCCCCGCCACGAGCGGCACGGCGGCGAGCACGGCCGCCCCGCCGGCGAGCCAGGCGAGGATGCGCATCCACCTCATGTCGTGACCCGGCCGAAGAGCCCGCGGGGCCGCGCCACCAGCACGAGCACCATCGGGAGGAAGAGGATCACGTACGCGAGATCCGGCAGGAGCGCCTGCCCGAACGTGTAGATGAACCCGATCACGACGCTCCCGATCGCGGCCCCCGTGAGGCTTCCCACGCCGCCCAGGATCACCACGACCAGCGCGAGCGGGAGCATGTCGGCGTCCAACCCGGGATAGACGGAGAGGATCGGGCCCGCGATGACGCCGCCCACGCCCGCGAGGCCCGCCCCCAGCGCGAAGACCGCGGTGAAGAGCGTCTTCACCGGGATCCCGACCGCGCGCGCCATGTCGAGGTCGTCCACGCCCGCGCGGATCATCGCGCCGATCCGCGTGCGCTCGACGAGGAGGAGGAGCCCCGCGTAGAGGATCGCCGCGACGGCGATCACGGCGAGGCGGTAGAGCGGGAAGCGCGCGCCCAGCACGGAGACCGCGCCCTCGAGGCTCGCGGGGCCCGGGAGCGGCATGGGATCGCCGCTCCAGATCCAGAGGCAGGCGTCGGCGATCATGAAGGCGATGCCGAGCGTCGCGAGCACCTGGGAGAGCGTGCGGCCGGCCAGGCGGCGCAGCACGAGGCGCTCGATGAGGGCGCCGAAGATCGCCATCGCGGCGCCGGCGGCGAGCATCGCGAGCCAGAAGTTCATGCCGGTGCGCAGGAGCGTGAGCCCGATGTAGGCGCCCAGCATGAAGTACGCGCCGTGGGAGAGGTTCGCGATCCGCATCAGCCCGAAGATGAGCGAGAACCCCGCGGACAGGGTGAAGAGCAGCCCGCCCAGCGCGAGGCTGTTCAGGCTCTGCGTGATCCAGAATCCCACGGCGGGCGTTTCCCCGGGGGCCGGGCGGGCCGGCCCCCCGTCGCGTTACTCGAGGTTCTTCGCCGGCGGGTAGTCGCGGGAATAGACGGGGCTCGCGAGGAACTGCTTCGGATCGTACGTCCAGAACTGGCTCACGTTCGGGTACGTCTTCACGACCGCGTTCACGAGCTTTCCGCCCCGGCGCTCGACCTTGCGAATGTACACGTTCATCACCGGATTGCCGTACTCGTCCAGGCGGATCGCGCCGCGCGGGTCGTTCTCGATCACCGCCGAACGGAGCGCCTTCATGAACGCGTCCTTGTCCTCGATCCTGCCGTGCACGGCTTCGAGCGCGTGCTCGAGCATGAGACCGGAGGCGTAGGCGCCCACGGTGTAGTAGCCGGGATCCGCGGAGTACGCCTTGTTCACCGCTTCCACGAAGGCCTTGTTCGCGGGATTGTCGGTGGCCGCGGAGTACCAGCCGCTGGAGACCACGCCGAGCGCCTCGTCGCCCATGTTCTTGAGCACGCCCTCGTCCACCGCCGTCATGTTGGCGAGGATCGGCGTCTTCACGCCGTAGGTGCGGTACTGCTTGAGGAAGCGCGGGCCGTTCGCGCCGGCGAAGCTCACGAAGACCGCGTCGACGTCCCCCTTCAGCTGCGAGATGTAGGTGCCGTAATCCGCGACGTTCAACGGCGACCAGAGCTTCTGCACGATCTTCCCGCCCGCGTCCTCGAACGCGCGCTGGAAGCCCGCGACCGTCTCGTGGCCGAAGGCGAAGTCGTCGCCGATGGTGGCGATTCGCTTGTAGCCCAGCGTCTTGGCGGCATAGTCGGCGAGCGGGTGCGAGGCCTGCGCGGAGGTGCCCACTGCGCGCACGAACCACGGGTTGGGCTTCCTCTGCGTGAGGTCCTCGGCCGCGGCGGAGGGAGAGATGATCGGGACCTTCACCTGGCGGATGAAGTCGTCGATCGCGAGCGCCTCGAAGGCCGCGAGCGGCCCGATGATCACCTGCACCTTGTCGCGCTCGACCAGCTCCTGCGCCTTCGACTTGGTGACCGCCGGCTGCCCCGCGGTGTCCGCGACGAAGAGCTCGACCTTGCGGCCGGCGAGCATGTTGTTGCGCTGGTTGAGGAAGAGCGTGATGCCTTCCTCCATCTGCCGGCCGCCCGCGGCGAGCGCGCCGGACTTGACCGTCAGGAATCCAACGCGGATGGGGTCGCCCTGCGCGGCGGCATCCGGGGGAACGAGCAGGGCGGCGGTCGCGGCCGCGGCGAGGACCAACGAGATGAGGCGGGTGACCATCTTTCCTCCAGGGATTTTCTTTTGGGTGCGATTCCCGCCAGATGATATTCCACCGGCGGAAAAGCCGTCAATAAAACGGCATTTTTCGCACGCGCGTTAACTGTATATCTGTTTTCAATCAAACGGTTGTCATGCGCGCGGGCGAAATGGTAAGATATCACGCGATGCCTGCCGCCACCGCCATTCCCGTCCTGCAAGCGCCCGGTTCGAGGCTCCTTCGCCTCGACATCTTCCGGGAGCTCCGCCAGGACATCCTCGCATGCCGCCTGCCCCCCGGGGCGGAGCTGCGGGAGGCGGAGCTCGCGGAGCGCTTCGCGGTGAGCAAGTCGCCGGTGCGGGACGCGCTTTCGCGCCTGGTCCACGAGGGCCTCGTGATGGTGATGCCCCGCCAGGGCTATCGCGTGGCGCCGATCTCGATGAAGGACGTCCGCGACATGTTCCAGTACCGCGCGGTGCTGGAGAGCGCGTGCCTGCGGGTGGCCGCGGAGCGCGCGAGCTCGGAGGCGCTGCGCGGGCTCGACCGCTTCCGCGAGTTCGACCCGGCCGCGTATCCCGACGGCTTCATCGGCTACAACCGCGATTTCCACTCCGCGCTCGCCGAGCTCTGCGGCAACGCGCGGCTCCTCGCGGCGGTCGCGATCCAGATGGACCAGATGGACCGCGCGATCACGCTCAGCCTCGCGGCGCTGCGCCCCTCCGATCCGGCGCGCCTCATCCTGCAGCATGCCGAGATCGTGGACGCGCTCCAGCGCCAGGACGCGCGGCGCGCCGCGGCCCTTGTCACCCGCCACATCGGCGAGGCGCAGAAGCGCGTGTGCGGCGCGCTCGCCCGCCTCGCCATCGCCGAATAGCCCGTTCCCGAACCCAGATTCCCGGAGAGACCCCATGTCCAACGTCGCGGAGAAGTCATCCCGTTCCCATCCCCAGCCCGCCAAGGACGTGCGCGTGCATGGCCATTTCATCGACGGAAGCGAGTCGCCCTCCAGCGGGGGCGCGCTTCTCGACGTCCTCAATCCTTCCACCGGGGAAGTGATCGCGCGGATCGCCCATGGCACGGAGGAGGACGTCGACCGCGCCGTGAAGAGCGCGCGCCGCGCGTTCGAGTCGAAGGAGTGGGGCGGCTTGAACGAGCGCACCCGCGCGCGCCTCGTGAACAAGCTCGCGGACGCCTTCGAGGCGAACCTCGAGGAGCTCTACCAGCTCGAGACCGCGAACAACGGCCGGCCGGTGAACGAGACGCGCGCCCAGGTGAGCCGCCTCCCGGATTTCCTGCGCTACAACGCGGGCCTGGCGCTCGCGCGGCGCGATGCGGTGATCCCGGTGCAGGGACCGTACCTCAACTACACGCTGCGCACGCCGCTGGGCGTCGTCGGCAACTCCACGCCGTTCAACCACCCGCTCATGATCATGGTGAAGAGCCTGGGACCGGTCTTCGCGTCCGGCTGCACCACGGTCGTGAAGCCCTCGGAATACACGCCGCTCACGAGCCTTCGGCTCGCGGAGATCTTCACCGAGGCGGGCCTTCCGCCGGGCGTCTTCAACCTCGTGACGGGCCTCGGCCCCACGACGGGCAAGGCGCTCGCCTCGCATCCGGGCCTGGACAAGTTCGTCCTCACGGGCGGGACCGAGGCGGGCCGCATCACGGGAGCGCTCGCGGGCGAGCGCTTCGTGCACCAGACGCTCGAGCTGGGCGGGAAGACGCCGGTCCTCGTGTTCGACGACTTCGACGTCGACCAGGCGGTCAACTACGCGGCCTTCGGCGCCTTCATCGGCGCGGGGCAGACGTGCATCTGCGGGAGCCGCCAGATCGTGCACGCGAAGGTCTACGACGAGTTCGTGGAGAAGCTCGCGAAGAAGGCGGCGACGATCCGCATCGGCAATCCTTCCGACCCCACGGTGCAGCTGGGCCCGGTCATCTCGGCGAGACAGCGCC
The DNA here is from genome assembly GCA_036266535.1 of Usitatibacter sp. GTDB lineage: Bacteria > Pseudomonadota > Gammaproteobacteria > Burkholderiales > Usitatibacteraceae > Usitatibacter. The sequence continues at coordinate 4,399 of DATAMY010000110.1, forward strand.
AGCGCGTCCTCGATTACGTGGCGATCGGGCTGAAGGAGGGCGCGCGCCTCGTCGCGGGCGGCCGCGTTCCCGCCGATCCGGCGCTCGCGAACGGCTTCTTCGTCGAGCCCACGGTGTTCGCGGACGTGGGGCCGCGCATGCGCATCTTCCAGGAGGAGGTGTTCGGCCCGTTCACCTCGGTCACGAAGTTCCACGACGAGGCGGAGGGCCTCGCGCTCGCGAACGATTCGCCGTTCGGCCTCGCCGGGGCGGTGCGCACGATGAACGTCGCCCGCGCCCATCGCGTCGCGGCGAAGCTGCGCTGCGGCATCGTGTGGATCAACGACCACCATCGCCTCGATCCCGCGTCGCCCTGGGGCGGCGTGGGCCTCTCCGGCATCGGCCGGGAATGCGGCACAGAGTCCTTCGACGCCCACTTCCAGACGAAGAGCGTGATGGTGAAGGTGGACGAGGGCCCGTTCGACTGGTACCGCGATACCGCCAACCAGCCGCGGCTCAACTGATCAGTAGCCGAAGAACTCGTCGGTGCGGATGTCGGCGTCCGCGACGCCGGATCCCTCGAGGAGCGTGCGCATGGCCGCGACCATCGCGGGCGGCCCGGCGAGGTAGTGCACCGCGCCCGCGCCCGCGGGCAGGTGCCGCGCGAGGAAGGCGGCGTCGACCATCGCCCGCTCGCCGGTCCACTCGCGCGCGGAGCGTTCCATCTCGGTCATGGTCGCGACGAGCCGGAACGGCCCGTTCGCGCCCGCGAGCGCCTGGAGCTCGTCCAGGAAGGGCGCGTCTTCCGGGCGGCGATTGGAGTAGACGAGGAGGCGCGGGCGCTGCGATCCGGCCTTCGCCTCATGCCGCAGCATGCTCACGAACGGCGTGATGCCGATGCCGCCCGCGAGGAAGACCACGGGCCGCGCCGGATCGTCCGGCAGCGTGAAGGCTCCCATCGGCCCGCGCACCTTGACGGTCGTCCCCGGCGCGAGCGAGCCCAGCACCCGCTTGAAAGCGGTGTCGCGCATGCGGGTCGCGATGGCGAGGGTCTCCTCGTGCGGGGCGGTCACGAGCGAGAACGTGCGCGAATTCCCCTTGCCGTCCGTCTCCGGGGGCTCGAGGAGCGTCACGTTCACCGCCTGTCCCGCACGGAAGGCGAAGCCTTCCGGCTTCGAGAAGCGGAAGCCGCGCGTGCCCTCGGCGAGCGCCTCCCCGCCGAGGAAGGCCGCGACGTGGATCGCCATGGAGGCTAGGCGGGCTTGTCTTCGCGGATGCCCTTGAAGGTGTCCGCGACGACGTGCGGCTCGGCATCGCCGTCGTACCAGTAGAGCTTGCCCGGCTCTTCCTCCGCGGTCACGGCGTGCGTGCCGTCGCAGAACGGGAGGTTCGCGGAGAGGCCGCAGGCGCAGATGTACTGCGTCTCCCCGCCGACGGTCACTTCGTAGGGTTGCGTGCGGCTGCGTTTCACGAGGCGGGACATGGGATCACCTTCGGAGCTCAGGAGCGCATTCGATGTACGCCGAAGGTGCCTCGTTCCCGCCGCCGGGAGGAATTCGCCCACGCTCGGGGTCCCCGACGGCCGTGGGGGGGTAAGCTCCGGCCCCAAGGTCCTGCAGAGCTGCGTGAACCTGCACACGTACAACGGCTGGGGGAGCGTGCCTTTACTGGAACGCGTACGTCGCCGTCACGCGAAGCGCCTCAGAGCCGCCATTCGGCCGCGGCGCGGGCCGCGGCGGTGCGCGTGTAGAAGAAGCCGTTCCTCACGAAGCCCGAGATGAGCGTCGCCTTCGCGGCGACCACGCGGCCGGAGGGCGCGCGGTCGATCACGACTTCCTCGGGCAGACCGTCCAGCACGTGGAAGGGGGCGGGCATGCCGTTCGCGAAGCGGCACGGATAGACCGTCTGCGTCTCGAAGTCGAGGAACGCGGGACGGAAGCCCAGGCCGCAGTTGTCCTCGCTTCGCCCGCCGGTATCCAGGTGCACGCGGTTCTCGTGCTGGAGCCGATCTGCGCTGAGCGGTTTCATCGAGGTCTCCTTCGTGGCCGGGTGGCGGCGGTTCATGGGACCAGTCTCCCCGAGCCGAGCGCCTCCCGCCATGGGCGAAACTCCCAAACGCGGGACGAACTCTTCCGATTCAGGGGGTAGTCCTTGTTCCCGCCCGCATGTGGGAGATGTTCCGAGCGCCCGATCGCCTGGGTTTATTCCGCGCCTTTCGAATCGATTTTCGGTGGCGGCGGGCGGGCGCGGGGCGTCTCATGGCGCCTCCGCCGGGCGGCCTTTTCGCCGCGGCGGGCCCCATCACCCAACCATGAGTCGAGGAAACCGTGAAGACGAAACTTTTTTACCTCTGCGCCTCCGCCGTCGCCGCGTCGCTCTGCGGAACGCCCCTGCGCGCCGAAGACGCGAGCTCCCATCCCGCCAACCAGCGCGACAAGTTCGCCGCGTGCGCGCACGAGTCGCGCGGCATGAAGGGCGATGCGCGCCACGAGTTCATGAGCGAATGCCTGAAGAAGCACCCGGGGGCGGGCGAGGCCGCGGGCGAGGCGGCGCCGCACCGGTGCGATGCCGAGGCGGACCGCCGCAAGCTCCATGGCGACGAGCGGAGCGCATTCGTGGGCGCATGCCAGCGAAGCTGAGGCAAAATGGGGAGGCAGGTGCGCACGCACCGGCCGCTCCCAGGCAGGTCCCGTCCTGACTCCCCACCAGAGAACAGAAGCCATCCGCGCGGTCGCCCTCTTCGAGGCGGCCAAGGGCGCGGTCGTCCTCCTCGCGGGCTTCGGCGTGCTCTCGCTCATCCACCGCGACGCGGAGCACGTGGCCGACGTGATCGTCCGGCACCTGCACCTCAACCCGGCGCGGCACTATCCGCAGATCTTCCTCCACGCGGCGGAAAGGATGACCGACCGCACCCTCTGGATGCTCGTCGCGGGCGCGCTCGGGTACTGCGCGGTGCGGTTCGTCGAAGCGTACGGCCTCTGGCGCCAGCGCTGGTGGGCGGAAGGCTTCGCGGCCCTGAGCGGCGCGATCTACATGCCGTTCGAGATCTACCGGCTCCTCGACGGGGGGAGGCTCGTCCCGGCCATCGCCTTCGCGCTCAACACGCTCGTGGTCGCGTTCATGGTCTACGCGCTGTGGATGCGCCGGCGCGAAGCCGCCGCGGCCCTGCGTCGCCCGCAGGAGCATTAGCGCGGCGCGAACGTTGTCCCGTCCGCCGTGTCGATCAGGCACGTTCGCACTGGGTCAGGGCGGCGCCTGCGGGTGGCGGAGCCGGACCTGTGCATCGTTCCGCGGGCACGGCTCACGGCGGACCTTACCACTTCGCGGGGATGTTCAAGCAGTCGACCGGGCAGCCGCCGCACCACTACATCACCTGGCGCGCGTACCGGCTGCGGTGCGTGAGGAAGGAGATGGGGGCGCCTCCCGCGGAGGTCATCCGCCGATAAACGCTTTTTCGCCGGCTACATCTGCGACGTGCGTTGGAACCAGTAGGCGCGCGTGTCGTGGCTCCACGCGGCCGAGATCGGCACCTTCGGCTCCGGCGCCTTGAGCTTCGCGAGCACCCAGCGCGCGCGGGCACGCCGCGACCAGGTGGGGAAGAACTCGCGCGAGAGGGCGCGGGCGTGCCGGAAGCTGTGCACCTTCATGGCGGTCTCCTTGTTTGTCGCCCCCGGGGAACAGGGGTCCGTTGGACACATGATCCGGTCGTTTCGCGACCCGATCTGTCGCCGTTGCGCTGAATCACTTATCGGACTTGTCCGGCACGAGCCTCCCGGCCGCGACCCGGAGGTCGGCCACGAACTGCGCATACGCTTCCTTCCCGCCAGGGCGGTCCTCGAGGCGGAGCAGGTAAGACGGGTGGAAGGTCGCGAGGAGGTCCGGCAGCCCCTCGCGCTGCATCACCTGCCCCCGGCTCTTCGTGATGCGGAAGGCGGCGCCCAGGAGCGACTTCGCCGCGGTGGCTCCGAGGCAGACCACGAGCGCGGGCTGGAGGGTGGCGATCTCGCGCTCGAGCCACTGGTGGCACGCATCGATCTCGCGCTGCGCGGGCGTCTTGTGCAGGCGCCGCTTCCCGCGCGGCTCCCACTTGAAATGCTTCACCGCGTTGGTGACGTAGGTGTCCGCGCGGTCGATTCCCGCATCGCGCAGCGCCTCGTCCAGGATGCGCCCGGCCGGCCCGATGAAGGGATGGCCCTGCCGATCCTCGGAGTCGCCCGGCTGCTCGCCCACGAGCATCAGCTTCGCGCGCGCGCTCCCCTCGCCGAACACCGTCTGGGTCGCATGCTCCCAGAGCGGGCAGTCGCGGCATCCGGACGCCTCCTCGCGAAGGCGGTCCAGGCGCGCGGCGGGATTCGAGCGCGGCTTCTTCACTTTGTGACGGGCGTCACATCGGCGCCGTCGCGTACCGGAGACAAGCGCCGACCGTCGGCCGCCGGAAGCCGGTCGTCGCGGGGAATGGCGGCAGGAGGCGGGCGGCCGGAAGATGGCTGCGTGGCCGCGGGCCTGTACGCAACGCGCGGCCAGAGGGAGCCGCAGATGCGCCGTCCGCTCGCGATCGCCATCGCCATCGCCATCGTCCTCGCCGCGCCGATCCTTCCCGCGCGGGCCGCGGAGCCCGTAGTCGACCTTTCCATGCGCGCCAAGGCGATCGCCTCCTCCACGCCGGTGAAGCCCGCGAGCGCGCCCTTCGCAGCGGGCGCGCCCTTGGCCGGGGGTCGCGATCCGTGGCCGGAGATCGCGATGCGCGAGGAGCGGGAGATGCGGGGACCGCGGGGCTCGTGCGAATACTCCACGCGCGATGTCTGCTACGACGTGGCGGACGCGCGCCTGGTCTACCGGCCGGCGCGCCAGTACATGCCGAAGATAGGCGAGCTCACGCCCGAGAACGTGCAGCTGCGCCCCAACCGGATCGTCCTCAAGTACAGCTTCAGATAGCCGCGACCTTCGTGGAGGCGAGGATCTTCGCCTGCTCCGAGCGCGCGTGGGCGAGGCAGCGCGTGCGCTCCGGATCCTCCGAGGCGAGGCAGCCCGCCCGCGCCACGTCGAACGATGCGCGCGCGCGAACGTCGCGCGCCTTGGCCGCCGCCTGCACGGTCCCGAAGTAGAGCGCGTCCAGGTCCGCCTTCGCGACGCGGTCCTCCGCGCGCGCCCGGGCGCGGCAGGCCTCGCGCATCGCCTCCGAGGTGCTGCGGCATTCGCCCAGCGCCTCGCGCGCGTGGCGGTCGATCGCGCGCCATTGCCGGTCGTGGTCGGCTCGGGACATCAGGGTGGGCGGGGTATCCATGGCGGACTGGATGCCCCAGGCGGCCGCGGCGAAGAACGCGACCGCGAGCATGACGAAGGCGAAGGCGAAGGACGTGCGTTTCATGGTGCGCTCCTGCTGCGGCGATCCAGGCGCG
>DATAMY010000111.1:0-5014 GCA_036266535.1 Usitatibacter sp.
CCGCTCGAACTTGTCGCGCGCGATGCTCCACGCCGTGTGCAAGAGCGATCCGGCGCGCGGCGCGACGACGACGGGATGCCCGTCCTTCAGGCCGCGCTTCGCGAATCCGAGGAGGTGGAGGCGGCTCGCCGCGCGCGTGGCCGCCACGTAGAGGAGCCGCTCGAGCTCGTGGCGCGACGCCGCCCCTTCCAGGTCCACGAGATAGTCGTACGCGAGGTCCTGCGTCATCCCTGCCGCGCGCACCGGCGCCATCATGAGCGTGCCGTCCGCGCGCGACTTCCACGCGAAGAGCGGCCGGTCCGCGGCGCGGGTGGTGCGGTCGAGCCCGGGGAGGATCACCGTGTCGAACTCGAGGCCCTTCGCCTTGTGGATGGTCATCACCTGCACGCGCGCGTCCGGCGGCGCGTCCGGCGCGGCATGGAGCTCCCGCATCCTTTCCTCGAGCGCGGCGGGATCCGCGACGTCGCCCGCGCGCTCCAGCGCATCGAGCTCGCCGAAGTAGGTCTCCGCATCCTCGAGATCGCTCTCGTGCGCGACGCACGCCGGGCCGCCCAATGCGAGCCACGCCGCCTCGACGCGCTCGCGCGCGCTCCCGCGCGAGCCGCCCTGGACGGACGGCGCGAGCACGCGCTTCAACCGCTGCACGCGCGCGCGCGGTTCCGCGCCGATTCCCGCGAGCCGCGCCTCGTCGCCCAGGAGCTCCCACACCGTGGCCCCGCCGTCATCGCCATCCGGAGCCGATCCCGCGAGCGCGTGGAGCTCGGCCACGGTGAGGCCGCACCAGGGCGCGCGCAGGAGCGCCAGCCATGCCACGCGATCGCCCGGATGCGAGAGCGCGCGCGTGATGGCGAGGAGGTCCTGGATCACCGGCCGCGCCGCGAGCGGCTCGATGTCGACGGCGCGGAACGGGACGCCCGCCTTCTTGAGCGCAGGCACGATGCGGTCGAGGTGCGAGCGGTTCCGCACCAGGATCGCGACCGTCCCGGCGAGGGCCGAGGCGAGCGTGTCGCGCGCGATCGCGGCGACCTTGTCGCCCTCCGCGGCACGGGCCGCTTCCACGTCCGTGCCGACGAAGGCATGCCATTGGACCGGCATCCCGAGGCGTGCCGGATGGTGCGCGACCGAAGGCGAATGGGGCACCGCGCCCGCGTCCGCATCCTCCGCCGCGGGAAAGATCCTTCCGAATGCGAGGTTCACCCACTCGACCACGCCCGCGTGCGAGCGGAAGTTGGTCGCGAGCCGCACGGGCGTGAGCGCCACCTGCGGCAGCCCCGCCTCGCGCGCCCGCAGGAAGAGCGCCACGTCGGCCTCGCGGAACCGGTAGATCGACTGCATCGGGTCGCCCACGAGGAAGACGGTCCGGCCGTCCTCCGGCGTCCACCCCGCGGTGAGGCGCGTGAGGAGCTCCCATTGGCTGCGCGAGGTGTCCTGGAACTCGTCGACCAGGATGTGCTGCAGGCGCACGTCGAGCGCGAGGAGGAGGTCGGTCGGATCGTCCTCGGACCCGAGCGCCGCCACGGCCGCCTGCGCGATGCCGGTGAAGTCGATCTCGCCGCGCTCGGCGAACACGAGCGAGAGCTCGCCCGTGGCGATCGGGAGCGCCGTCACCACCGCCTCGAGCGTCTCCCATTGTTCCTGCCTGAACGCGGCGGGCGGCATGCGGCGGACGGCGTGGAGCGCTTCGCACAGGCCCGGCACGGCCGCGAGGCGCTCGAGGAGCTTCACCATCTCGTCGCGCAGCGCCTTCTCCGCGGCCGAGGCGGGGAAGCCGTCCCGCTTGTTGACGCTGCGGCGCATGCGGACGTTGCCGGTGTCCGAGAGGAGGAGGAGCGCCGCGACGGCGCACCACGCGTCGGCCCCGTCCTCGGTGGGCGCCGGATAGCCCGCGAGCTCCGCGAGCCGTGCCACCAGCGACGGCTTCGCGTCGAGCGCGACGTTCGCGGCCGCGAAGCGCGCGAGCCGCGCGAACCGCGCTTCCTCGGCCGCCGGCATCAGCGCGCGAAGCCGCGCCATGATCCGCGCGCGCTCCGAACGGAACGCGTCCTCCAGCGCGCGGCGCGCCGAGTCGTCCGCCTGGAATCCCGTCACCCGCCGGATCCATTGGTCGCGGCGGGCGAGCATCGCCTCCAATAGCGCGCGGGCCACGGCCCAGTCGCCGTCGACGTGCGCGAGGAGCCGCGCCACGGCGGCCGCCATCGCATCGTCGCCCTCGACCCGCGCGAGCGTGCGATCCGCCGCTTCGCGGTAGAGCGGCTGGGCGTTCTCGACGATCGCGGGCGCCGCGCCGAGGCCCGAGACGATCGGCATCTGGCGCGCGAGCGAGGCGCAGAGCGAGTCGATGGTCTGCACGCGAAGGCGCGCCGGGTTCTCGAGGAGGCGCCAGCCGCGCTCCCGGTCGCGCGCGAGCGCGGCGCGGGCCAGGTCGAGCGTGAGCTGGCCGTGCGGCTCCCCGGGCGGCGCCTCGCCCCGCGCGGCCGCCTGGAGCGCCTCGAGCACGCGGCGGCGCATCTCCGCGGCGGCCTTGCGGGTGAATGTGATGGCGAGGATCTCCTCGGGACGCGTGACCCCCGCGAGGAGGCGAAGCACGCGCTGGATGAGAAGGCCCGTCTTCCCCGAGCCCGCCGGCGCCTGCACGATGCACGAGCGCGCGGGATCGAGCGCGGCGGCGCGCTCCGCGGCATCCGCGATGTCGCGCGCGTTCACTCTTCGTCCTCCGCGCCATCGCCCTCGGCGAGCGCGCCCAGGCGCTCGTGCACGCGGCAGAGCGTGGCGAGGTCGCAGCGCCGGCAGGTCGCGAGCATGCGCTTGGGATCGACGCGCGCGTCTCCGCTCGCGAAGTCCTCGCCCAGCGCGTCCACCTCCTCCCGCCAGCGCGCGAGGAGCTGCGGCCACGAGCCTTCCGCCTTCGCGACGGGATGCCTGTCTACGGTGGGCACGCCCGGGAGGGCCGCCTTGTCCCGCGCAAGGCCGGCAAAGACCATCTGCCCCACCTTCAACCGCGCGAAGGCCACCGCGCGGATCTCGTCCTCGCCCACCGCGAGCGCGTAGAGCGGAAGCTGCGCGTCGTCCGGCCGCGGACCCAGCCAGTCCGAGACGCTCGCGCGGCCCGACTTGTAGTCGATCACCGCGAGGCCGCCGCCCTCGAGGCGATCCATGCGGTCCACGCGTCCCGAAAGGCGCAGGTTCCCGGCGCCCAGCACCATCGGCGCCTCGCGCGCGAGCACCTCGAAGGGCGCGCGCTTCTTCTCGAGCTCCAGCCATTCGCGCGCGACGCGGGCGAGGCGCTCGCGCTCGAGCTGCGCGAAGCGGCCCTCCAGGCGCCCTGGCCGCTTGCCCCGAAGCTGCGCCACCGCGTGGGCCGCGGCCTCGTCGATGATCGCGGCGAGCCGCGCGTCGTCCATCGCCTTGAGCGTCGCCTGGTCGCGGAGCGTCTCCCAGAGCCGCGCCATCATCGCGTGCAGGAGCTCACCGCGCTCCGGCGGGTCGAGCCCCGCTTCGGGCGTCTCGAGGGCGCGCGCCCCGAGCCGGAAATGCGCGAAGGCGCGGAACGGGCATGCGGCCTGGTCGGCGAGGACGGCCGTGCCGCCCAGGCTCGCCGCGGCGCCCAGGGCCGGCGCGAGCGTATCGGCGCGCGTGCCGGCCGCGCCGGGCGCCTGTCCGGCAGCGTAAAGCGCGCCGCGCCGCGTGGCATAGCCCGCAATGCCCAGCGCTTCGACGCTCGTCTCCGCGATGCCGGCCACGAGCGGGCTCGGCAGGAGCTCCCGGTCGCCGTCCGCGCGGGCGCTCGTGAACACGACTTCCGGCGCGGCCGCTCGCCATGCGTCCGTGAGCGCGGCGTCGATCTCGAGCGAGCGCTCCGCGCTCGCCTCCGGGATGCCCGCCTGGCGCTGGAGCGCGGGCGAGATGAAGGGATGCGGCCGCGCGGCGAGCGGCCATGCCTCCTCCGTGAGCCCGCTCACCCACAGGTGGTCGAACGCGAGCCCGGCCGACTCGAGGATGCCCAGGACCTGCACCGGCGCCTCGCCGGATGCGGGCTGGAAGGTCTCGTCCAGGCAGACCCGGCGCAGGCGCGCGCGCGCCTCGCTCGCCGTCCAGACCGGCGCGACGGAGCCCAGCGCGCCGAAGCCGGCCAGCGTCTCGCGCCACTTCGCGAGCACCTGGAATTCCGTCGAGTCGAGCGCGCGATCGCCGGGGAAGCCCGCGGCGTCGAGGAGCGCGGTGAAGCGGCGCGCCCATTCCGGCGCGCTCGCCCGCCCGTCTTCGCGGCAGGCGGCGGCGAGGCGGTCCAGCAGCCCGAGCCACCCCGGGCAAGGCGCGCCGCGCCGCGCCGCCGCCTCCGGCACGAGCGAGCGCAGGCGGTGGAGCGAGAGCGTCGCGGGCGCGATCCGGCGCAGCGCCGCGTCCAGCCGCGCGCGGGGCCCGCGCTCCGCCGCGGCGCCCGCGACGAAGGGCGAACGCAGCAGCAAGCTCACGCGCTCGAAGGGGAGCGGCGCGGCGCAAAGGTCGAGCACGTCGAGCGCGGCGTCGACCATCGGATAGCCCGCGAGCGGCGTCCCGAGCGAGATGTTGAAGCGCGGGCCGCCCGGCCGGGGGCCCGCCGGCTCCAGCACGCGGGCGAAGACGCGGGCGGCCTCCGCGCGGCGGGCGGCGAGCTGCGGCACCACGACGGCGATGCGCGGCGCGGCGGGGCCGGCGGCGCGCTCCAGGCGCTCGCGCGCCCAGCGCGCGGCATGCTCGAGCTCCGCGCGCGGCGAATCGAACACCGCCCGGCGCACCTCGCCCCGCACGCGAGGCGCGTCCGAGCGCTCGAGACGCGAGCCCCCGCGCGCGCACGCCGCGAGGAAATCCTCCTGCTGCGGCGTGAGGAGGTCGAACGCATGGATCACGATCGCCGCCGGCGGCCGGGCGGCGCCGCTCGCGAAACCCGCGGCGACGTGCGCGGGGAGGCGCGCCGCATCGACGAGGTTCTCGCGGCGGGTGCGGCGCCGGTAATGCGAGCACCACGCGGCGAAGG
>DATAMY010000112.1:0-19755 GCA_036266535.1 Usitatibacter sp.
CGCGCGCGCGCCCGCCGCGCGGCGCTGCGACCGCGCCTTCGAGCTGGCGCTCCGATAGGAAGCCGCGCGATCTTCTCCGCCCTACGTCTCTTCGCGACGGCGCTGGCGGCGGCCTGCGCCGGCGGGTCCCTCGCCGCGCCCGCGCCGCCCGCGAAGGAGGCGCCCGTTCCCGCGCTCTCCTCGACCGCCGAGCGGGTCTACGAGCTCGCGAAGCCGCGCATCCTCCAGATCCGGACGCTGCTGCATGCCGCGGGCCGGCAGACCACGATCGGCTCCGGCTTCGTCGTGAGCCCGGACGGATACGCGGTCACGAACTACCACGTGGTCTCCCGCTTCGCGCTCGACCCGAAGACCTATCGCCTCGAGTACCTCGCGCCGGACGGCACGGCGGGCGCGCTCCAGCTCCTCGCGATCGACGTGGCGCACGACCTCGCGGTCGTGAAGATCGACCATGCGCGCCTTCCATTTTTCGAGTTCGATCCGCGGGCGCTCGCGGGGAAGCTGCCCCAGGGCGAGCGCATCTACGCGATGGGCAACCCGCTCGACCTGGGCTTCACCATCATCGAGGGCACCAACAACGGCCTCGTGGGCAAGAGCTACGAGGAGCGGATCCTCTTCTCCGGCGCGATCAACCCCGGCATGAGCGGCGGGCCCGTGACCGACGCGGACGGGCGGATCGTGGGCGTGAACGTGGCGAAGCGCGTCGACGGCGAGCAGGTGGGCGTGCTCGTGCCGGCGAAATTCGCCGCGGCCCTCGTGGAGCGCGCGCAAAAGGGCCCGCCGCTCGCGGTGGACAAGGCGAAGGAGGAGGTCGGGCGGCAGCTCGCCGCGTGGCAGGCCGAGTTCTACGAGGCGCTGCAGAAGCAGGGCTTCCGCGCGGCGTCCTTCGGACCCTACCGCGGGCTGGAGAGCCAGGCGCCGTGGATGAGCTGCTGGGCCGCCACCAACGGCGACGACCTTCCCCGGCAGCGCGTCTCGATCAACACGACGCGCTGCTCGAGCACGACCGCCGTCTACGTCTCGGACCGGCTCCTCACGGGGGGCCTCGAGCTGCGCTACGAGTACCACAAGTCCATCGACCTCAACGCCTTCCAGTTCTCGCAGGAGATCGCGCAACGCCCCGGCGGCGCGGCCTACGACGGCGGGCGGCGGCTCACCGCGCAGGAATGCCGCGACGACTTCCTCGCGCCCTCCGCGGCGGGCGCGCCTCCCCTGCGGGCAACCTGGTGCATGCGCGCGTACCGGGAGTTCGAGGGCCTGTACAACGTGACGATCGTGGCGCTCACGCAGGACCACGACCGCGAGGCGCTCCTCGCCCGCCTCGCGATGCAGGGCGTGTCCGAGGCGAACGCCGAGGCGCTCGGCAAGCGCTTCCTCGAGGCCATCCGATGGGCGCGGTGATGTGGATCGAGGTGCTCTCGCGCCACGGCGAGGTCGCCGCGCGGGAGCGGATCGAGGCGCCCGAGGCGCGCGTCGGCCGCGCGTTCGACAACGACGTGGTGGTCGACGACCCGCACGTGGCGCCGCACCACCTGCGCATCTTCCGGGGCGACGACGGCGAGCTGGTGGCCGAGGACCTGGGGACGCTGAACGGCCTCTACTCCGAGCACGGCGCGCGCCGCGTGCCGCGGCTTCCCCTCGCGAAGGAGCCCGGGATCCGGATCGGCCGCACGACGCTGCGCGTGCACGACGCGGCCCACGCCGTCGCGGCGGAGAAGCTCCTCACGCCGCCGCGCGCGCACGCGGCGTGGGCGGCGGGGCTCGCGGTCGCGATGCTCGCCGCGCTCCTCCTCCTCGAGTGGCTCACCCTCACCAGCGAGGCCACCGCGAACCGGCTCCTCCTCCCGCTCCTCGAGATCTCGACCGTGGTCGTGCTCTGGTCGGGCGCGTGGGCGCTCGCCTCGCGGCTCTTCTTCGGCCAGGCGCGCTTCGCCCTGCAGCTGCGCGTGGCGCTCACCGCCTTCCTCGCGCTCATCGCCTGGGACCAGCTCACCGAGACGCTCTCCTTCGCGCTCGCCTGGCGCGAGATCTCGGAGTACGCGATGCTGGGCGCCTGGGCGATCCTCGGCGCCGCGTGCTACGCGCACCTCGCTTCGATCGGGCCGCGGCACCTGCGGATCGCCGTGGGGACGATCGTGGCGCTCGTCGCGACCGGCGCGGTGATCCAGTACGCGAGCAAGGCGGAAGCGCGGCGCGTGGCGGGACAGCCGGCGACGCTGGGCGACCTCCGGCCGCCCTCCTTCCGCCTGCGCCCCATGTCGCCCGTCGATGCGTTCCTCAAGTCGACCGAGGCCACGCGCCGCAAGGTCGACGAGGCCCGCACCCGCGAGCCGGAGGCAGGCTCCCCCTTCGGCGACGCGGACGCGGCGGACTGAAGCTACTTGAGCGCCTCGAGGCGCGGGAGGTCCAGCCCGCTCACGGACGAGCGCAGCGTATCGAGGTCCACGCCGTGGCCGCGCGCGGAGACCACGAAGCGCTCGCCCAGCACCACGGAATAGCTGTTGTCCGTGCCTTGCTTGTCCGCATCCTCGTGGACGAGCCGGCCGTTTTCCCGCTTCGTGACCGTCCGCCGCCGGCTGTCCTCGTGCTCGCCCTGGACGCCCATCCACGACGCGAGCCCCACGAGGCCCGCCGCACCGCCCGTGTCGGTGACCTCGAGCTCCACGCGCTTCGCGCCGTCGCCGTAGACGCCCTCGGCCTTCGCCACCATGAGGCCCTTCACGCCGCTGCGGTCCGTGCGCAGGTCCGTGCGGGGAAGGCCCGCGAACCGGTCCGGCACGAAGGGCTTCAACGCGTCGAGCTGCACGGGATCCACGCCCTTCCCGCCGGAGAGCGCCGTCCCGAGCGCGCCCAGCGCCGCTTCCATCTGCTTCCCCGGGTCGCCGGACTTCTGCGCGGCTTCCATGCGGCGGTTCGCCTCGTCCATGCTCTTCCCGAACTGGTCGAGCTTCCCGAGCGGGCTCTGCGGATCCGGCGTCATCGGCATCGAGGCACGTCCGCCCATCCGCATGCCCATCCCGGCCGCGCCCATTCCGCCCATCGCGGTGATGCCCCCGATGACGGCGCCCACGATGAGGGAGACCACGATGCCCACGATCACGACCACGGCGGTGTATCCCGCCGCCTTCTCGGACGGCGCCCGCATGACCGTCTGGAGGCCCAGGTACAGCAGGTAGACCGCATAGATCGCCGCGACGAGGACGAGGATCCCCAGGAGCGGCAGGATCTGCACGATGCCCATGACCCAGACCGGCGTGTACGCGTATGCGGCGACCTTGAAGGCCTGCGGGAACGCCTTCTGGCCGCCGAAGCTGGGCGCGAGCGCGTCGATGATGAAGGCGAGGACGTACACCATCACGACCGCCATCACGATGTGCAGGATCGCGGCGACGATCCCCCAGACGATCCCCACGCGGAGGGTGCCCGTGAACGGCGTGCTCACGCCGACGAAGCACACGCCCACGAACCATGCGAGCGCGGCGATCGCGGCGAGCGGCACGACGTAGCCCGCCACGACCTGCGAAACCGGCGTGGACTGGGCGGCGATCGCCTCCCATTCCGTCTTCGGCGTGACGATGATGTTCTTCGCCCTGTCTACGAGGCTCATTTTGTTCTCCCTGGTTGTCCGGCGATGACACGATATCCGACGCGCGGGAATCCTGCTGCGGAAGATTCCGTAACACACGCGGGCCCCTGGGCGCCTAGCATCCGGCCATGCGGCCCCTCGCGCCCCTCCTGGTCCTCGCCCTGACATGCGGCTGCGGCGGCGGCGGCGGATCGCCGCCATCCCCGCCCGCCCCGGCCGCGACCGCTCCGGCGGAGCGCGCCGTTTCCGGGGCGTCGCCCTTCGGCGCCTGCGGGGGCGCGGGCGGGACCCTCTTCACGGGCGCGGAGGTCGAGCCCCACCTCGCGGTCGACCCGCGCGATGCCGGCCACCTCGTCGCCGCCTGGCAGCAGGATCGCTGGTCAAACGGCTCGGCGCGGGCGCTGATGGCGGCGGCGTCCTTCGACGGCGGCGGCACGTGGAGCGTGCGCGCGCTGCCGTTTTCCGCGTGCGCCGGAGAAGGCACCGCGCGCGGCGGCGACTACCTGCGCACCACCGATCCGTGGCTTTCGTTCGGCGTGGACGGGACGGTCTTCGCGAGCGCGGTCTCCACCGCCGGCGGCACCTTCGCGGCGGGCTCGCGCAACGCCGTCCTCGTCTCGCGCTCGACGGACGGCGGCCGTACCTGGTCCGATCCCGCGACCCTCATTCGCGACGGCGAGACGTTCTTCAACGACAAGGAGACCGTCACCGCGGACCCGGTCGACGCGCGCTTCGCCTATGCCGCATGGGACCGCATCGCGCCGGACGGCACCGGCGCCTCGTACTTCGCGAGGAGCGCCGACGGCGGCGCCACGTGGGAGGCGGCCCGCGTGATCGACGATCCCGGTCCGGGCGCCCAGACCATCGCGAACCTCGTGCGCGTCCTTCCCGACGGGACGCTCGCCTGCCTGCTCGTTCGCGTCGTGGGCGACGAGGACCGCGTGACCGAGGCGGCGATCGAGCTCGTGCGCTCGCGCGACCGCGGCGCCACCTGGTCCGCGCCGATCCCCGTGGCGGCGATCCAGGCGCTCGGCGCGCGCGATCCCGCGACGGGCCGCGCGGTGCGCGACGGATCGATCCTCGCGCAGATGGCGGTCGCCCCGGACGGCTCGCTCGCGGTGGCGTGGCAGGACGGCCGCTTCACGGGCGAGCGCGACGGCATCGCGCTCGCGCGCTCGGCCGACGGCGGGCTCACGTGGTCGGCCCCCGTGCGCGTGAACCCGGACGCGTCCACGACCGCGTTCACGCCGCAGGTCCACGTGCGCGCGGACGGCACGATCGGCGTGGGCTACTACGTCCTTCGCACCGATCGCCCGGAAGGCCTCGCCATCCCGGCCGATTTCCGGGTCGCGCAGTCGACCGACGGAACGCACTGGACGGAATCGACGGTGAGCGCCGCCTTCGATCTCGCCCTCGCGCCCGACACCGCCGAAGGCCTCTTCCTCGGCGATTACACGGGGCTCGGGAGCGCGGGCGCCGACTTCCTTCCGCTCTACGCGCGCACGGTGTCGCCGGCGAACCGGACGGACGTCTTCCTCGCGCGGGTGTCCGGGGCCGCGAAGCGGCTGGCGGCGGAACCCTCGCAGCCGATGCCGACCGCGGAGCGCGGAGCCGATTTCGGGCGGCGCGTGGCGGAGAACCTCGCCCGGGCGCGGAAGGGGCGATGGCCGCCGGATGCGATAATCATGCGGTGAGCGTCACCGACAACATCGTCGACATCCGCAACCTGCGCTTCTCGTACGGCTCCCGGGCCGTGCTGAAGGGCGTGTCGCTCTCGATCCCGCGCGGGCAGATCGCCGCGATCCTGGGGACCAGCGGCTCCGGCAAGACCACCATCCTCCAGCTCATGGGCGGGTCGCTCCGGCCCGCGAGCGGCCGCGTCGTGGTGTGCAACCGGAACGTCCCCGAGCTCGATCGCCACGGCCTCTATGGGCTGCGCCGCCGCATGGGGATGATGTTCCAGAAGGGCGGCCTCTTCGGCGACCTCTCCGTCTTCGAGAACATCGCCTTCCCGATCCGCGAGCACACGCGCCTCCCCGAGGACATCATCCACGACCTGGTGCTCATGAAGCTCCATGCGGTGGGGCTGCGCGGGGCGCATGCGCTCATGCCGAGCGAGCTCTCGGGCGGGATGTCGCGGCGCGTGGCGCTCGCGCGGGCGATCGCGCTCGACCCGGAGCTCGTGATCTACGACGAGCCTTTCGCGGGCCTGGATCCCATCACGCTGAACGTGATCTGCAACCTCATCCGCACCCTGAACGGCGCGCTGGGCGCGACCTCCGTGATCGTGACCTACGACGTGCCCGAGGCGATCCGCCTGGCCGACCACCTCTTCCTGCTGAACGACGGCATGATCGTGGCCGAAGGCCCGACGGGCGAGATGGTCGCGTCGGCGGATCCGTTCGTGCGCCAGTTCCTGCACGCGCAGGCGGACGGGCCGGTGCGCTTCCACTATCCGGCGCGGCCGCTCGCGAAGGACCTCCAGCTCGGCTGAAGGAAGGGCGCGACTCCGCTATCCTTGGCGGCGGTTTCCCCGAACGAAAGACAGAAAGGATCGCGATGCCCCGCCCGCTTGCCGCGCTCGCCCTGGCGCTCCTCGGCGCCGTCCTCGCGACGGCCGCCTCCGCCCAGCAGGATTACCCCAGCCACACCGTCACGATGGTCGTCCCCTTCCCACCCGGCGGCGTGGCGGACATCACCGCGCGGCCGCTCGCGGAAGTGATGGGGCGGCACCTCAAGCAATCGGTGGTGGTCGAGAACAAGTCCGGCGCGGGTGGGGGCGTGGGCATGCAGTACGTCGCCCGCGCGAAGCCGGACGGCTACACGGTGCTCCTCGCGCTCTCCTCGATCTCGATCATCCCGGAGGCGGACAAGGTGCTCGGGCGCGACCCCATGTTCCAGCTGGCCCAGCTCGTGCCCATCGCGCGCTTCACGGCGGACCCGACGGTGCTCGCGGTCCGCGCGGACAGCCCGTACAAGTCCGTCGCCGACCTCATCGCGGCGGCGAAGAAGGCGCCGGGCACGATCCCGTACGGCTCCTCCGGCAACTACGGAACGATGCACGTGCCCATGGAGATGCTCTCCGAATCGGCGGGCGTGAAGATGCTGCACGTGCCCTTCACCGGCGCCGGTCCCGCGGTGGTGGCGCTCCTGGGCGGGCAGGTCGCGGCGGTCTCCACGGGGCCCTCGACCGTCGTGGGCCACGCCCGGGCGGGCAAGGTGCGCGTGCTGGCGACGTGGGGCGAGGGACGGCATCCGGCGTTCCCGGACGTGCCGACGTTGAAGGAGCTGGGATACGACGCGCAGTTCTCGCAGTGGACGGGCCTTTTCGTGCCGGCCGGGACGCCCGAGCCGGTGGTCGCGAAGCTCCGCGAGGCCGCGCGCGCCGCGGTGGACGATCCCGCGTTCCGGAACGCGCTCGCCAAGGTCGAGACCCCGATCCAGTACCTGGACCAGCCGCAGTTCCGCTCGTTCTGGGACACGGACGCGCGCAAGCTCGCGGGGGTCGTGAAGCGGATCGGCAAGGTGGAGTGAGCCCCGCGCACCGCGCGGGAGATCCTTCCCGCGCGGTGTGCGCTGCTGCATTGCGCCCGGCGCCCGCGGCGATTACCCTGCCCTTCCATGGTCGATCTTCCCACGCTCTGGGCCTTCCTCGCCCTCGCCGACGCGCTGCTGGCCGCGATCGTGGGAATCGGGATGGGGCTCCAGCCCCGGGACGGCGTGGGCGCGTGGTCCGCCTCGCTCGCCGTCCGCGCGGTCGCCTTCACGCTCTTCGCCGCGCCGATCGAGCCGCGCGCGGGAAGCCTCGCCGTCGCGGCGGGGCTCATCGCCCTCTCGCTCACGCTCCAGGCCGCCGCCCTCCTCGCCTTCGACCGCCGCCAGCTCCCCGCCTGGGTCCATAGCGCGGCCGTGGCCGCCGTGGCGGTCCCGATCGCGCTGGTCGCGGGCGACCCCTCGTCCGCCATCCTCTTCGGGGGCCTCGTCTTCGGCACGCTCGCGGCGGGCGTGGCACTCCTCGCGCTGCAGGGCGCGCATGGCGCGGCGAGCTTTCCGCGCATCCTCCTCGCCGGCTGCTACGCCGCGTGCGCGGCGGCACTCACGCTGCGAGGCGTCGCGGGCGCCGTCTCGGCCGATCCGCTGCAGGCCTTCCTCGCGCCCACGCCCGCGCAATCGCTCGCGTATCTCGCCGGCGGCCTCGCCGCCATCGCGAGCTCGTTCTCCTTCCTCCTCCTGCAGAAGGAGCGGGCGGACGCGCAGGCTCTCCGCCTCGCCACGCTCGATCCGCTCACCGGCGCGTACAACCGGCGCACCTTCCACGAGATCGCGGAGCGCGAGATGTCGCGCGCTCGCCGCGGCGGCCAGCCGCTGTCGATCGTGATGCTCGACATCGACCATTGCCGCGCGGTGAACGAGAAGCACGGCCTGCGCGCGGGCGACGAGCTCATCCGCCGGATCGGCGAGGTGCTGCGCGCGACGCTGCGGAAGGAGGACATGCTCTTCCGCTACGGCGGCGAGGAGTTCCTCGTGCTCCTGCCGGACGTGCCGGGGCCGGGCGCGGTGATCGTCGCGGGACGGCTGCGCAAGGCCGTCGCGGCGGAGGAGATCGCGCTGGGCGACGCGCGCCTCGCGGTGACGGTGAGCGCGGGCGTGGCCGCGCGGCTGGACGAGGGCCCCGAAAGCATCGACACGCTGGTCGCCCGCGCCGAGGAGGCGCTCGCGCTCGCCAAGCGCCGCGGGCGCAATCGCGTGGTCGCGCTCTCGCTCGGCCGCTCGATCGCCGCGTGAACGGCTCCCCGCACGGCCGGCTGGTCTACGTCGCCGACCCGCTCTGCTCGTGGTGCTACGGGTTCGGCCCGGAGCTCGAGGACGTCCTCGCCCGCCATCCGGAGATCGCGCTCGAGCTCGTGATGGGCGGCCTTCGCGCGGGCAACACGGAGCCGATGAGCCCCGCGTTCCGCGACATGCTGCGGGGACATTGGGACCACGTGGCGCAGCTCACCGGCCTCGAATTCTCGGATGCGATCTTCGAGCGCGAAGGCTTCGTCTACGACACGGAGCCGCCGTGCCGCGCGGTCGTCGCGGCGCGCAGCCTCGATCCGCGCGGCGCGCTCGCGCTGATGAAGGCGATCCAGCAGGCGTTCTACCGCGAGGGCCGCGACGTGACCGCGCCCGCGACGCTCGCCTCGCTCGCGGCCGAGTGCGGCTACGACGCGGCATCGTTCTCGACGGCGTTCGAGTCCCCGGCGATCCGCGCGGCGACGGGCGCGGACTTCGCGCGGGCGCGGAGCTGGGACGTCACGGGCTTTCCGACGCTCGCGCTCGCGCGCGGCGACGCGCTCTATCTCCTCACCGCCGGGTTCGCGACCGGCGACGTGGTCGAGGAGCGCCTGGCCGAGATCGAGCGCAGGCTCGCGCCTGCCGAAGAGCAACCCGCGTTCGACGACCGGATCCCGCGCCGGCGATGAGGGCGGGGACGCGAGGGCTGCGCGCGGCGCTCGCCGCAAGCGCGCTCGCCGCGGCCTGCCTCGCGGCGCTGGCCGCCCCTGCGAACGACCGGGACGTCCGCGCGCGCGGCGAGGACTTCGACGTCTTCTGGCGCGCGCTCGATTCGGGCTACGCGGATTTCGCCCGCGACGGCCGCGCGGCGTGGAAAGCGGCACGGAAGGCGTGGCGGCCGCGGGCCCTGCGGGCCACGACCTCCCGCGACTTCGTGGCGGCGCTCGAAGGCGCCGTCGCGACGCTCCACGACGACGCCGTCACGCTCTCGCGGCGCACGCCGGACGCGCCGCGGCGCATCCCCTCCGAGACGGACATCTGGGCGAGCTGGTCCGGCGACGCCGCCCGGGTGGAAGGCGTGCGCACCTTCGGCGACGCGGACGTGGCGGGGCTTCGTCCGGGCGACGTGATCCTGCGCATCGACGGGCGCGACACGGCCGCGGCGGTGCGCGCGCTCGCGGGGGAAGCCGCGACGCCGGAAGCGCGCGACGTGGCGCTCCGCCGCCTCCTCGCCGGCCCCCGCTTCGGGGTGCTCCGGCTGGAGGTGCGCGATCCGCGCGGCACGCGAAGCGTCTCCATCGAGCGCGCGGCGGCCGGCCCCGCGAACGGCGCGGCGATCCTCGCGCGCCGCGTGGGCGAGGATCGCGACATCGGGTACCTGCGCCTGCGCCCGCCACCGGACCAGGGCGATGCCCGCCCGTTCCTGACGCAGCTGGATGCGGCGCTCGCGGCGCTCCACGACACGCGCGGCCTCATCGTCGACCTCCGCGAGACGCGCGGCCCCGTGGACCGGGCGGCCACGCAAGCGATCCTCGCGCGATTCGCGTCCGCTGGCCCGATCGTGGTGCTGGTCGATTACTGGACGGAGGGTGAAGCCGAGGCGCTCGCCTCCGGCCTGCACGAGGCCGCGCACGCACGCCTTGCCGGGACGCGCACCGCCGGGCTCGCGGCGGCGACCCGCGCGGTCACGCTTCCCCACAGCCGCATCGTGCTGCGCTATCCGGCAGGCCGAGCGGTCCTTCCCGACGGCGCGCCGCGCGGGGCGCTGCGCCCGGACATCCCCGTGGACCTCACCGCGCCCTCCGGCGGCCCGGGCGATCCCATCCTCTACCAGGGCCTCAAGGCCTTCGAGCCCGGCCCCGACGCGCGGCGCTAGGGCTCGCGCGCCTTCTCCTGCACGCGCTTGTCGAAGCGCTCGACGTTCACGACGACGCGCTCGTGCACGCCCTCGCCGATGAGCTCCCGCTCGTCCTCGGCCCGCACGCGGAAATGGATCGTCCGGCCCTCCACGCGCGTGACTTCCGCGGTCGCCCGTACGCGCATTCCGACGGGCGTCGCGGCCACGTGCGTGATGTCCAGGTGCGTGCCGAGGCTCTGGTGGTGCTCCGGCAGGGATTGCTCGACCGCGGCGAGCGCGGCCGCCTCGATCAAGTTGATCATCACGGGCGTCGCGAGGACGCGGATGCGCCCGCTCCCGACGCGCGGCGCGGTGTGCTGCTCGCCGACGACCATCTCGGCGGTGCCGGTGAGCCCGGCGGGAAGCTCGAGGATGAGGGCCATGGACGCGATTATCGCGGAACCGGCCGAAAGGGGTAGGACAAATCCTGCGGACCCGGCTCGCCGCGACCGACCTCATTTCCGGCGCGGCGATCCCGAACTCGATTCCGGCCCCGGCATCCTACCTCCGGAGAGGGGAACGCCGATGATCGATGCAACGCTGTCGTCCTTCGAGCGCGACGTGATCGAGGCCTCCATGGAGGTGCCCGTCCTGGTGGACTTCTGGGCGCCCTGGTGCGCGCCCTGCAAGAGCCTGGGGCCGCTCCTCGAGCGCCTCGAGCGCGAATACGGGGGGCGCTTCCGGCTGGTGAACGTCAATTCGGACACCAACCCGGAGCTCGTGACCTCGTTCAACCTGCAGTCGATCCCGTACTCCGTCGCCTTCGTCGACGGGAACGCGGTCGCCCAATTCATGGGCGCGCAGCCGGAGCCGTTCGTGCGCGCGTTCCTCGACCGGCTGATCCCGAACCCCTCGGAGATCGAGCACCGCGCGGCGCGCGAGGCGCTCGCGAAGGGGCAAGCCGGGCTCGCGGAGAGCTACCTCAAGAACGCGATCGCGCTCGATCCCTCGAATGACGGCGCGCGGCTCGACATGGCGGGCGTGCTCCTCGACCGCGGCGACGTGCTCGCGGCGCGCACGCACTTCGACAGCCTCTCCGGCCACGCGAAGGACCTCTCGACCTACGCGACCGTGAGCGCGCGCCTCGAGGCGGCCGAGCTCGCGCAGGCGCTCCCGCCCGTGGAGACGCTCAAGCGCCGGATCCGCGTGAACCCGCAGGACCTGGATGCGCGCATGGAGCTGGCCGAGCTGCACATCTCGCGCGGCGAGTACCCGCCCGCGCTGGACGAGCTCCTCGAGGTCGTCGGGCGCGACCGCAACTTCCGGGAGGACAGCGCGCGCCTCAAGATGCTCGCGGTCTTCGAGATGGCGGCGGCGCATCCGGACCTCGTGACCGATTACCGGAGCAAGCTCTCGAGCCTGCTCTTCTGATCCGTACCCGACGCGGCCGTCCGGCCGGGTCTCGCGACTGACCGGGGCGCCCTTACTCCTTTGGGGGCGCAGGGAAGCGACCGCGTCGAAGGGCGGATATGATGGCCGGATGGCCGGCCACACCGTCACCCTGCCCACGGCCCGCCTCTCGCGCGACGCGAACGGCACGGCCTTCTCGCCCGAATTCCAGGACGTCTACCATTCGCGCCACGGCGCGCTCGCCCAGGCGCGCCACGTGTTCCTCGCCGGAAACGGCCTCCCCGACCGATGGGACGGCCGGCCGAGCTTCACGGTGCTGGAGACGGGCTTCGGCATCGGCGTGAATTTCCTCGCCACGTGGGATGCGTGGCGCGCGCACGCCGCGCGCCCGCGCCGGCTCCACTTCGTCTCCGTCGAGAACCGCCCCTTCGGCCGCGAGGCGCTGCGCGAGGCGCTCGCGCCCTTCGCCGAGGTGGCCGCCCTCGCCCGCGCGGTGGTCGACGTCTGGCCTCCGGCCCTCGCCGGCTTCCATCGCCTGCACTTCGACGGCGGCCGCGTGATCCTCACGCTCCTCCTGGGCGACGGCCGCGAGCTCCTGCCGCAGCTGGTCGGGCGCGCGGACGCCCTGTACCTCGACGGCTTTTCCCCGGCCCGCAACCCCGACCTCTGGACGCCCGAAGTCGTGCGCGAGCTGGCTCGCCTCGCGCGCCCCGGTGCCACGCTCGCGACCTGGACCGTCGCGGGTGGCGTGCGGACGGCGCTCGGCGACGCGGGCTTCCGCGTGGAGAAGCGCGCGGGCTTCGCCGCCAAGCGCGAGATGCTCTGCGGCGTGCGGGAGGGAGCGCCGGAGGCCGCGCGGCCCGCCTCCGAGCGCCGGGCCGTCGTCGTGGGCGGAAGCCTCGCCGGGACGCTCCTCGCCGACCGGCTCGCCTCCCGGGACTGGGACGTGGATCTCCTCGAGGCGGACGCCGGACGCACGGCGCCGGCCGCCGGGCTCGTGCGCCCGATCGCGAACCTGCGCGACGCGCTCAATGCGCGCATCTCGCGCGGCGCCTTCCTCTACGCGCTGCAGCACTTCCGGGCGCTGCAGCACGAGGGCTACCACCTCGCATGGAACCGTTGCGGCGTGCTCCAGCTTGCCGAGGACGCGGACGAGGCGGCGCGCTTCGCCGCCATCGCGGCGTCCCAGGATTATCCCGCCGAGCTCCTCGAATTCGTCGATGCCTCGCACGCCGCAGCGATCGCCGGCCGTCCCGTGCGGGGCCCGGGGTGGTGGTTTCCCGCCGGCGCGGTCGTCTCGCGTTCGAGCCTCGCCGTGGCGAGCCACGCGCGCGCCGGCGAACGCGTGCGCAAGCGCATGGGCGCGCGGGTCGAGCGGATCGAGCGCGAGGGCCGCGACTGGCGGGCGTACGGCGCGGACGGCCGCGTGCTCGCCGAGGCACCGACCCTCGTCCTCGCGAACGCCGCCGATGCCCGCCGGCTCCTTCCCGGCGCGGGCCTGCGGCTCGCGCGGGTGCGCGGCCAGCTCACGTACCTGCCACGGTCGCCCTCGCGGAAGCTCGACGTGGTCGTGAGCGGAAGCGGCTACCTCGCGCCGCTTCCCGAGGGCGGCCACGTCGCGGGCGCGACGTACGGACACGATGACGACGACCATTCCGTCCGGCCGGCGGACCACGCCGAGAACCTCGCGCGGGCCGAGGCGATGGTGCCGGGATTCGCCGCCGGGCTCGATCCCGCCGGGCTCGAGGGGTGGACCGGCTTCCGGACCACGGTCCCCGATCGCCTGCCCATCGTCGGCGCCTGCGCCGAGGACGGCGCCTACGCGTTCACGGGCCTGGGCTCGCGCGGGCTCCTCTGGGGACCGCTCGGCGCCGAGGCGATCGTGAGCGCGCTGGAAGACGAGCCGCTTCCCTGGTCGCGCGACCATGGCGGCGCGGTGTCCCCCCGGCGCTTCCTCTCCTGACATGCGCCCCGACCTCACCTCGCTCGCCCTTTTCATCCGCGTCGCGGAGTCGCGCAGCATCACGAAGGCGGCGGCCGCGAGCCACATAGCGTTGGCCGCCGCGAGCCGGCGCATCACGCAGCTCGAGGACCAGCTCGGCGTGACCCTCCTCCATCGCACGGCGCGCGGCGTCGAGCTCACGCCGGCGGGCGAGGCGCTCCTCTTCCACGCGCGCCAGATGATGGACCAGATGGACGAGATGCGCGCCGACATGTCGGATTACACGCTGGGCGCGAAGGGCGTCGTCCGGATGCAGGCGAACGCGTCGGCGCTCGCGCAATACCTGCCGGAGGACCTCGCCTCGTTCTCGGCGGCCCATCCGGCGATCAAGGTCTCGCTGGGCGAGGAGCGCAGCTCCGCGATCGTGGGCGCCCTCCTCGCCGGCGCGACCGACGTCGGCATCGTGATGGAAGGCGCCGAGGGCGCGGATGCGGTCCAGCTCTTCGACTACCGCGCGGACACGCTCGTCGCGGCGTTGCCGGTGAAGCATGCGCTGCGCGCGAAAAGCCTCGCGTTCGAGAAGCTCCTCGACCACGACTTCGTGGGCCTCGAGAGCAATACCGTGATCTCCCGGCTCTGCGCGCACCAGGCGACGCTCGCGGGAAAGCCGCTGAGGCTGCGCGTGCAGGTGAAGAGCTTCGACGTGGTCGCGCGCCTCATCCAGGCCGGCTTGGGCATCGGGGTGCTGCCCGAGGCGGCGGTCCAGGTCTACGCCCACACGATGGGCCTGCGCCCGGTACGGCTTACCGACGGTTGGGCCCAGCGGCGGATGTTCGTGGCCGTCCGCCAGTACGGGGCGCTGCCCGGCGCGGCCCGGCAGCTCGTGGACCACCTGGTCCCCGGCGCGCGGGAGATGGCGGCGCGGTAATCGCACACCCTTCGCAATCCGCGAAGGCTGCCTTGCCGACATACCAATTCTGGAAGGTGCAATCCGGATGGTGTGATGCGGTCCTACACGCATCCTTCCGGCCCCCGCCTTTGGAGAAGCAGCCATGAAACGAGAGAACTTCGAGATCCCCGCCGTCCAGCTGCCGGCGGAGCGCCCCGAGGGCTCCGACCGCATCCTCACCCCGGCCGCGGTCGAGTTCGTCGCCCACCTCCATCGGCGCTTCGAAGGAGAACGGCGCAGCCGCATGGCGGCGCGCGCGGAGCGCCAGGCCCGGCTGGACGCGGGCGAGACCTTTGCATTCCTCGCCGAGACGCGCGCCGTCCGCGAGGGCGACTGGACCGTCGCCCCGCCCCCGGCCGACCTCAAGGACCGGCGCGTCGAGATCACCGGCCCCACGGACCGCAAGATGGTGATCAACGCGCTCAATTCGGGTGCCAGCACGTTCATGGCGGACTTCGAGGATTCGCTCACGCCCACGTGGGAGAACGTCGTCGCCGGCCAGGCGAACCTCCGCCAGGCGATCGAGCGCACGCTCGCCTTCACGAGCGCCGAGGGCAAGGCCTACGCCCTCGCGGAAAAAACCGCGACGCTCATCGTCCGCCCGCGCGGCTGGCACCTCCTCGAGCCGCACCTGCTGGTCGATGGAGAGCCCGTCGCCGGGGCGCTCTTCGACTTCGGTCTCTTCTTCTTCCACAATGCGAAGCGGCTCCTCGCGAACGGGAGCGGCCCGTACTTCTACCTTCCCAAGATGGAGAGCCACCTCGAGGCGCGGCTCTGGAACGCGGTCTTCGACGAGGCCGAGGACCGGCTCGAGATCCCGCGCGGCACGATCAAGGCGACGGTGCTGATCGAGACGCTTCCCGCCGCCTTCGAGATGGACGAGATCCTGTACGAGCTCCGCGAGCACTCCGCGGGCCTCAACTGCGGGCGCTGGGACTACATCTTCTCGTGCATCAAGAAGCTCCGGAAGCACGACTTCGTCTTCGCGGACCGCGCCCTCGTCACGATGACGAGCCCCTTCCTGCGCGCCTACTGCCAGCTCCTCGTGAAGACGTGCCACCGCCGCAACGCCCACGCGATGGGCGGCATGGCGGCGCAGATCCCGATCAAGGGCGATGCCAACGCGAACGCCGCCGCGATGGCGAAGGTGGTCGCGGACAAGGAGCGCGAGGCGAACGACGGCTTCGACGGCACCTGGGTCGCGCATCCCGGGCTGGTCCCCGTGGCGAAGGACGTCTTCGACCGGATCATGCCGCAGGCGAACCAGGTCGCGCGCAAGCGCGAGGACGTGCGCGTGGAGGCGGCCCAGCTGCTGGACTTCCAGCCGCAGGCGCCGATCACCGAGCAGGGCGTGCGCACCAACATCGCCGTGAGCCTCCAGTACATCGGCTCGTGGCTGGGCGGGCAGGGCTGCGTGCCGATCAACCACCTCATGGAGGACGCGGCGACCGCGGAGATCTCGCGCTCGCAGCTCTGGCAGTGGCTCCGCTCGCCGAAGGGCGTGCTGGAAGACGGCCGCAAGGTCACGCTCGAGATGTTCCGCGTGATGCTGGCCGAGGAGCTCCGGAAAGTGACGGCGATGCCCGGCGCCTTCGGCATGAAGTACGACGAGGCGGCGTGGCTCCTCGACCGGCTGGTCGCGAGCGACGAGTTCGCGGACTTCCTCACCGAGCCCGCGTACGAGATGGTGTCCGCCCGGGCGATTCCGCAGGCGATCGCCGCCTGACGACGGACCGGCGCCGAGACGAGCGCGCTAAAGGCCCCGGCGAGCGATCCCGGGCGCCTTTCACATGAAGGGGACGACCTCGTAGCCGAACAACATCGGCGTGAAATCGCTCGCGCCATTCTCCCTGCGCCGCGCGAGCGTCTTCCGCGACGTCGACAGCCAGGGGGACTCCTCGAGGAACCGCAAGGTCTCCCGCAAATAGCGGGCGTGGAAATCCGGCGTCGTCACGAAGACCTTGTTGTAGCAGATCGCGAACGGAGCCAGCGCGGGCTTGCACTCGAAGAAGAATTCCGTGACGCCCTCGGCGACGCCCGGGGTCCCGAAATTGAAGACGTCGTCGAGGGCGATGATCCCGCCGGGCTGCAGGAGGGGGTGCGCGGTCTCCAGGTCGCGACGGACGAGCTCCTTCGTGTGGCCCCCGTCGATGCTCACGAAGCGGAAACGGCTCTCGCGCGATTCGCGCGCGAGCTTCGCGCTGTCGAGCTCCAGGCTGTCCGCGACGACGATCCGCAGGCGCGAGTTGTCGCCGCACGCGGCCGCGATGTGCGCGCGGACGGCGTCCGCGGCGGGAGCCTTGTCCGTCGCGCCGACGAACAGGTCGACGCCGACTACCGCCTCGTCCGGTGCGGAGAGCTTGTAGAGCACCGAGAGGTACTTTCCCTTGAAGACGCCGATCTCGAGAACGGGCCCGCCGATGCCCGAGGACCTCTGCGCCTGCGTGAGGTGGGCGGTCAGCAGCGCCGCCTCCGGATGCAACCATCCGGGGATCGCTTCCACGCGCGCGCGCACGAACTTCAGGAACCGACCGACGGCCGTTCCGCTGGCGGGCTCCGCGATGGGCGCCCCTCCGCGCACTGGAAGCCATGCCGGTCTCTTTCCAGCCGCCACCTCCAGCAGCGCGCCGAGCTCGCTGGGCGAGGTCCAGTCGCGCCCGCACACGAAGCGCGGGATCTCCCAGCGGTCGCTTTGCGGCTCCCAGAAGCCCGCCCGTCCTGTGAACGCCGCCCGGATGCCCATCGCGGCGGCGTGGGAAGGCAGGTACTCCTCCGCGATGTAGGCATTCGCCTCGCCATAGGGGTACGCGAAGAGCGCGGCACCGGGATTGTCGGCGTGGCGGCGCAGGTACTCCACCGCTTTGCGGATCTCGTGGTCGGCGAGACGTGCCGACGTGATGCAGGAAAACGTGCCGCGCGGCACACCGAGCGAGAACGATTCGGGCAGCGCGTCGTGGTTGTGGTCCCAGCTGTGGCTCCCGATGTGCATCAGCCCGGCGCGCACGGCCTCGGGCCACCAGTCGTCGCTCCACCATCCCAGCCCGACCATGCAGGCCTTGTCGAGCGCGGCCCGTGCCTCCGGCGACGCGATCGCGAAGCTCGTGATATGCAGACCGGGTTGCCGCCCGGGATTGCGCGCCGCGAAGTCTCGCAGGACGTTGATGGCGCTTCGCTGCGTGCCGGCGCCCGGGTGCGGAAGGTCCCGGTAGTCGAAATCGGCGCCATCGTCGGACGTGAGCGCGACCAGCTTCCCTTCCAGCTCGTCCAGCCGCTTCTCCAGCCAGGCATCGACGAGCGTCCGCAAGGCGACGACCCGGAAGCCCGCCTCCGTCAATTGCTGCAGGTCGGATGCGAGCGCCGTGAGATGGTTGGTATCGTATCCGTTGCCATGGATGTACATCGGCTGATAGGTGAGAATGGGGATTCGCATGGCCTCTAGCCGGCGGCGTACGACTCCTCCAGTTTATCGCACGCCCCACCACCCGTCCGGCACGGTTGAACTAGGGCGTCTTTCGCCCTACATCAGCATTAGCCTCCGGGCGCGCGGGTCGGATCTCGCGGACCCGTCCGCAGGCCGATCCCGCTGTAAAATGGAACCCGCCTCTCACCTTTTCCGGCGCCCGGCCTCCGGGCCCCGACCTTCCGCCCCCATGAACGACCTTTCCGCCGCCCCCGCGGGCGATGCCGCCGCATTGAACGACGAATCGACCGAGGCGATCCGCATTCGCGGCGCCCGCCAGAACAACCTCAAGAACCTGGACGTGGACCTGCCGACCGGCGAGTTGATCGTCGTCACGGGGCCGTCCGGGTCGGGCAAGTCCTCGCTCGTCTTCGACACGCTCTACGCCGAGGGCCAGCGCCGCTACGTGGAGACGTTCTCGCCCTACGCGCGGCAGTTCCTCGACCGGATGGACAAGCCGCAGGTGGACTCGATCGAGGGCATCCCCCCGGCGATCGCGATCGACCAGACGAACCCGGTGCGCACCTCGCGCTCGACCGTCGGGACGATGACGGAGATCAACGACCACCTGAAGCTCCTCTTCGCGCGCACGGGCCGCCTCTTCTGCCGGCGCTGCGCCCAGCCGGTGCGCCGCGACACGCCCGAGAGCATCTACGCGGAGCTGGAAGCGCGGGCGAAGGC
Organism: Usitatibacter sp.; assembly: GCA_036266535.1. Classification (GTDB taxonomy): domain Bacteria; phylum Pseudomonadota; class Gammaproteobacteria; order Burkholderiales; family Usitatibacteraceae; genus Usitatibacter. The sequence continues at coordinate 18,642 of DATAMY010000112.1, forward strand.
CGCGGGCGACCCGAGGCTCGTGGTGGCCTTTCCGATCGACGTCCCGGCCAATTTCACCGAGGAGGAGATCACGAAGCTCCTCCAGGCGCAGGGCTACACGCGCATCCACCACCGCGAAGGCGACCGCCTCGAGGTCGTGCAGGACCGCATCCGGATGTCCGGCGCCGAGAAGGCGCGGGTGGTGGAGGCGCTGGAGGCGGCGCTGCGCGTGGGGAACGGACGGGTGAATGTGTTCGTGGGCGGCGACGACCTGGATTCCCGACCAGAGCCCTCGCGGGCGCCGGGAATGACGGTTTGGCGCTTCTCCACCGACCTCCACTGCGCCACGTGCGACATCCATTATTCGGATCCCACGCCCGCGCGCTTCTCGTTCAACTCGCCCATCGGCGCTTGCGACGCCTGCCGCGGCTTCGGTCGCGTGATCGGCGTCGACTACGGGCTCGTGATCCCGGACGAGTCGAAGACGCTCCGCGAGGGCGCGGTCAAGATCTTCCAGTCGAAGAGCTACGACGAGTGCCAGGACGACCTCGTGAAGCACGCGCCGAAGCGCGGCATTCCGCTCGACACCCCGTGGCGCGGCCTCACCGAGGCGCAGAAGCGCTGGGTGATCGGCGGCGACGACGGCTGGGTGAGCTGGAACAAGTCCGGGAAGACCCACTGGTACGGCATCCAGCGCTTCTTCGACTGGCTGGAGACCAAGGCGTACAAGATGCACATCCGCGTGCTCCTCTCGCGGTATCGCGCCTACACGCCGTGCGCCGCCTGCGAGGGCGCGAGGCTCAAGCCCGAGTCGATGCTCTGGCGCGTGGGGACGAAGGCGGACGCGGACGCGGTGGTCGATCCCGCGCGGCGCTACCTCCCGAACGGCGCGCAGTGGAACCGCTCGCAGCTCGAGGCGCTGCCGGGGCTCTCGATCCACGACGTGATGCTGATGCCGGTCGACCGCGTGGCGGACTTCTTCGGCGCCCTCACGCTCCCGGCGCCGCTCGACGAGGCGACCGACCTTCTCCTGGGCGAGATCCGCTCGCGGCTGGGATATCTGCGCGAAGTGGGCCTCGCCTACCTCACGCTCGACCGCCAGTCGCGCACCCTTTCCGGGGGCGAAGTCCAGCGC
>DATAMY010000113.1:0-9839 GCA_036266535.1 Usitatibacter sp.
AGCCCCATGGTGTAGACCCCGCCCGCGGCGAGGAGCCACGTGAAGCCGTCCCAGGTGAGCGCGTGGATGAGCGGCTCGATCACGACGAGGCCCATCCATCCCATGATCACGTAGATCGCGAGCGAGGTGAAGCGCCGGCCCCGGGCGACCCAGAGCTCCTGCAGGATGCCGACCAACGCGAGGCCCCACGAGGCGGCGAAGAGCGTCCAGCCGGCCGCGCCCTTGAGCGTCACGAGGGCGAAGGGCGTGTAGCTTCCGGCGATGAGGAGGTAGATCGCGGTGTGGTCGAGCTTCTGGAAGAGCGCCTTCCGGGGCCCGCGGGTGCCGTGATAGAGGGTGGACGCGAGGTAGAGCACGAGGAGCGTCGCGCAGTAGATCGAGACGCTCGCGAGCCGCAGGGGATCGCCCTTCGCGGCGGCCGTGCTGACGAGGACCGCGGCGCCGCCCGTCGCGAGGACCGCCCCCGCGAGGTGGGTATAGCCGTTCAGTCGCTCGCCGTAGTACATGCGCCCGATTATCGGCGGCCCGACCGGCCCATCAAATGGAGGTTTCCTCGATCCGCGTGCAGGATTTACCCGGATTCTCGTGTGGGACCCGCACCGACAAGAGGGGCGCGGGAGATGTTTCGTGTCACACTTTCCCGCTTCATGCCGACGCCCAGCCGCCGCAGCCTCCGCCTTCGGATCGCGCGCCGATCCCGCCACGTATGGCTCTCCCGCTCGCTCTGGAACCGGCGGGCGGTCTTCCTCGTGGGCAGCGTCGCGACGGGGCTCGCCGCGGTCGGGTTCGCGATCGCGGCGACCTACGCCAACGTGGGCCTCGGACGGATGATCGCCGAACGGCCCTGGGCGCCCTTCCTGCTCGCCCCCCTGGGGCTCATGCTCGTGAGCCATGTCGGCCGCCGGTATTTCCCGGGCGCCGAGGGAAGCGGCATCCCCCAGACCATCGCGGCGCTGGGCTATCCGGACGAGCGGAACCGGGAGCGCCTGCTCTCCATCCGGACCGCGGTGGCGAAGGCGGGGCTCACGATCGTGGGCCTCCTTTCCGGCGCCTCGATCGGCCGCGAGGGGCCCACCGTCCAGATCGGCGCCGCGATCATGTACTCGCTGAGCCGCTTCTCCTCCTTCCCGCAGGAAAGCATGAAACGGGGCCTGATCCTCGCCGGCGGCGCGGCGGGCATCGCTGCGGCCTTCAACGCGCCGCTCGCCGGGGTCGTCTTCGCGATCGAGGAGATGAGCCGCTCCTTCTCGCAGCGCACGAGCGGCATCGTCATCACCGCCGTCATCGTGGCCGGCATCGTCTCGTACTCGCTCCTCGGAAACTACGCGTACTTCGGGCAGACGGCGGAGACGCTCGACCTCGCGAGCGGGTGGAGCGCGGTGGTGCTGTGCGGAACCGTGGGCGGGCTCCTGGGCGGGACGTTCTCGCGCATCCTCATCATGTCGGGCTCGGCCCTCGACGGGCCGCTCGCGATCCTCAGGCGCACGCGGCCCCTCGCGTTCGCGGCGCTCTGCGGGCTCGCCATCGCGTGCCTGGGCGCCCTTTCGGAGGGGACGATCTACGGCACGGGCTACGCGGAGACGCGGCGCATCCTGCAGGACGCGGGCGGAGTGCCGCTCGGCTTCGGCGTGCTGAAGCTCCTCGCGACGGTGATCTCGTATGCCGCGGGAATCCCGGGCGGCATCTTCTCGCCCTCGCTCGCGGTGGGCGCGGGACTGGGCCAGGACATCGCCGCCCTCCTTCCGGCGGCGCCGGTCGCCGCCGTCGCGGTGATCGGGATGGTGTCCTATTTCTCGGGCGTGGTGCAGGCGCCGATCACCGCCTTCGTGATCGTGCTCGAGATGACGCGCGATTCGGACATGGCGTTGCCGGTCATGGCCGCGTCCCTCATCGCCTACGGCTTCTCGCGGCTCGTCTGCCCGCAGCCGGTCTACAAGGCCCTCTCGAAATCGTTCCGGCCGGCGCGCGCCGCCGCGCGGACGGACGCCGCCTGATCAGCAGTCCAGGCCCGGCCGCTGCCGCGCCTCGTCCCCGGCACCTCAGCGTGCGGGATGCGCCTCGCGCCAGGGCGCGAGCGCCTGCAGGCGCTGCGCCACGGCGAGCGCCCGCCAGTCCGCGCCGCGCGGCGCCACGACCTGAAGGCAGATCGGCACGCCGTCCTTCGAGACCGACCACGGCACGGACACCGCCGGCAGCCCCGACAGGTTGAACGGGAGCGTGAGGTTGGTGACCGCGGTGTGGAGCGCGTATTCGCGCCCGCCGATGTCTACGCGCGAGGCGCCGATCCGCGGCGCGGGCGTGCGGAGCGCGGGGCACAGCAGCACGTCCGCACCGTCGAACGCGCCCTCGATGCGCTGCACGAGCGCCGCGCGCAGGCGCTGCGCCTTCGCATACCAGTATCCCGGCATGAAGAGGCCCATCTCGAGCCGCACGCGGACGTCCTCGCCGAACCGGTCGCCGCGCGGGCCGATGCGGTCCCCATGCACGGCCGTCGCCTCCGGCGTGATGGTCGGAAGCTGGATCGCGGGGGCCAGCTCGATGCCGGCGATCGAGCGGTCGACCACACGCGCCCCGTCCGTGCCGAGCGCGCGCACGGCCGCGTCGACCGCCGCGCGGACTTCCGCGTCGAGCGGCTCGTCGAAGTAGCCCCCGAGCCGCCCGACCGTGCGGCCCTGCAGGTTGCGATAGCGCCAGCCCGGCTCCGCGTTCAACCCGAGCATCGCGGCGAAGAGCGTCGCGCAATCCTCGACGTCGCGGCCCATGGGGCCCACGTGGTCGAGGCTGGGTGCCAGGTCGAGCACGCCGGCGCGCGGGAGGGCGTCGTAGCTGGGCTTCAATCCGGTGATGCCGCAGCACGCGGCGGGGATGCGGATGGAACCGGCGGTATCGGTCCCGATCGCCGCGCGCACGATGCCCGCGGCGATGGCGGCCGCCGACCCGCCGCTCGAGCCGCCCGGGATGCGATCCGGCGCCGCGGGATTCACGACGCGGCCGAAGCGGGGGTTGTCGCTCGTGATGCCGTAGGCGACCTCGTGCAGGTTCGCGAGCCCGATCACGACCGCCCCCGCGCGCCGCAGCCGCGCGACGATCTCCGCGTCGTCGGCCGGGATCGCGTCGTCGAGCGCGCGGCTCCCGCCCGTGAGCGGCGCGCCGCGCACGGCCATGAGGTCCTTGACAGCCACGGGCACGCCGGCGAGGAGTCCCCGCCCACCGGCGGGCGCGCTTTCCGGAAGCCACGTGAACGCGTGGAGCTCCGGACGCGCGCGGGCGCGCTCGAGCGCTTCGCGCGCGTCCGCTGGCAACCCGTGCGCAGGCGCGACCTCGCCGTCCGGCGGCGCCACGACGGCGCGCCCCGGCGCGTACGGCTGGACGTCCGGGACGGGCGCCGCGCGAAAGGCCTCGAGCTCCGGCCGGTTCACCTCGAGCCGGGAGGCCCACGCGTCCGCGCGCTCGCCGTGGCCGTAGCCCAGCCAGCCGGCGTAGCCGGCTAGCGTTTCGCGAAGCGGCGGCAAGTTACTTCGACTCCTGGAGCCTATTCACGTCGAGCGGCTGAACCCGAAGGCTCGATCGTGCGGACCACCTTCTCGATCGCAGGATTCGACGCATTTCGGACCTCCTCAGGTGGTTTTTCGGTCTGCTCGGGGGCGTACCGGGGCGGCGGACGTTCAGACGGCGAATATACGCTCCGTGACAGGCGTAGGAAAACCCCACGAAATCAATGGGAATTTCGGGGTTTTCCCGGTATAATCCGTATTCAGGTCGAGCGGCGTCTCATCCGGTTAACGCCTCCGCCCATTCGCGGCTCATCTTCGATCCTCGAATTCCCGAAGAAAATTTCATCAGCCTGAACCGGTGTCGAAGGCGAAGTCCTTCGCGGGCCGATCGTTCAGGAGACTGACATAAGCACGTCCTTCGAAAGCCTCGGGCTCGCGCCCGAGCTGCTTCGCGCGATCGCGGAGCAAGGCTACACCGAACCCACCCCCATCCAGTCCCAGGCCATCCCCGTCGTCCTCTCGGGCCGCGACCTGCTGGGCGCCGCCCAGACGGGCACCGGCAAGACCGCCGGCTTCGCGCTCCCGATCCTGCAGCGCCTGGCGCCCATGGCGACCAAGAGCTTCTCGCCTGCGCTCCACCCGGTGCGCTGCCTGATCCTCACGCCCACGCGCGAGCTCGCGATCCAGGTCCAGGAAAGCGTGAAGACGTACGGCAAGCACGTGCCGCTGCGCTCCTTCGTGGTGTACGGCGGGGTGAACATCAATCCGCAGATCGAGGAGCTCCGCCGCGGCGTGGAGATCCTCGTCGCCACCCCCGGGCGCCTGCTCGACCTGGTCGGCCAGAAAGCCGTGAACCTGGGCAAGGTCCAGATCCTCGTCCTGGACGAGGCGGACCGCATGCTCGACATGGGCTTCATCCCGGACATCAAGCGCATCATCGCGCTCCTGCCGAAGCCGCCCATGCGCCAGACGCTCCTCTTCTCGGCCACGTTCTCGGACGAGATCCGCAAGCTCTCCGCGCAGTTCCTGGACGATCCCGCGACCGTGGAGGTCGCGCGGCGCAACACTCCCGCGGAGCTCGTGACGCAGTACCTGTACCACGTCGAGGCGAACCGCAAGCGCGAGCTCCTCTCGCACCTCGTGAAGGCGAACGGCTGGGCGCAGGTGCTCGTCTTCACCAAGACCAAGCATGGCGCGAACCGGCTTGCTTCCCAGCTCCAGAAGGACGGCATCAACGCCGACGCGATCCACGGCAACAAGAGCCAGAACGCCCGCATCCGCGCCCTCGAGGACTTCAAGGAAGGCAAGGTGAAGGTGCTGGTGGCGACGGACATCGCGGCGCGCGGCCTCGACATCGAGGAGCTGCCGCACGTGGTGAACTTCGACATGTCGCACATTCCCGAGGACTACGTGCACCGCATCGGCCGCACAGGCCGCGCGGGCATCACGGGCGAGGCGCTTTCCCTCGTGTGCGCGGAGGACCGGCCGCTGCTCGCCGCGATCGAGCGGCTCATCAACCGGAAGATCGAGGTGCGCCACGCGGACGGGTTCGCGCCGGAAGGCCGGGCGTCATCCTCCACGCCGGAGCGCGGCAGCGCCCCCGCGCCGCGCGGCCGCCGCGGCTCCCGCCAAGGTGGCGAGCAGCAGCAACGCAAGCCCGCCGAGCACAAGCCCGCCCAGGCCCGCGCCGAGGGCGACGCGCGGAAGAAACCCCACGGCGAGCCGCGTCCGCCGCGCCAAAGCCGCCGCGAGGAGCGCGCGCCGCGCTACGCATCCGCCCCGGCGCAGACGACGTCCGGCAACTCGGGCGGCATGGACTTCAACAAGCCGTACGAGCCGTCGGCCTCGACCGCCACCGTGGAAGCGGCGCCGGAGCGGCCCTCCACCCGCAAGACCTCGCCCGCGATTCCCGCGCTCTTCCGCCGCAAGGCCGCCTGACGCGCGAGCCGGCGCCGCGGTGGAGGCCGCGGCGCTGCGGTAGAATCGCCTCTCATACTTCTTCCCGGGACCCGCGCCGCGAGCGCGGGTCTTCGCTCCTACGATGCGCGACGCCGCGCCCCAAGCGATCGACCTCGCCGACTACCTGCCGCCCGCGTTCCTGATCTCGCGGGTGGAGCTCGAGGTCGACATCGTCCCGGGACGCGCGAGCGTGCGCTCCACGCTGCACATCGCGCGCAATGCCGCCTCGCCCGCGGGACCCCAGCCGCTCGTGCTGGACGGCGAGGACCTCGAGCTCGTGGCGCTCTCGATCGACGGGCGCGCGCTCGATCCCGCGAGCTACCGCGTCGACGCTTCCCGCCTCACGATCGCGCAGGTCCCGGAGGCCTTCCGCCTCGAGGCCGTCGTCCGCTTCGATCCGTGGAAGAACACGCGGCTCGAGGGCCTCTACGCGACGGCGAGCGGGCTCGTCACGCAGTGCGAGGCCGAAGGCTTCCGCCGCATCACCTACTTCGTCGATCGGCCGGACGTGATGGCGCGTTACTCGGTGACGCTCTGCGCGGAGAAGGCGCCCTTCCCGCGCCTGCTTGCGAACGGGAACCTCGTGGGACACGGCGACGGCGAGCCGGAAGGGTGGTTCGCGGCTTCGATCGAGCCCGCCCGGGAAGCCGCGGGACGGCACTGGGCGCGCTGGGAGGACCCCTTCGCGAAGCCTTCGTACCTCTTCGCCATGGTGGCCGCGAACCTGGAGCTCCTCGAGGACCACTTCACGACGCGCTCGGGAAAGAACGCGCTCCTCCAGATCTACGTCGAGCCCGGCAAGCTCGACCAGGCCGGCTTCGCGATGCAGGCCCTCCACAAGTGCATGCGCTGGGACGAGGAGGCGTTCGGCCTCGAGCTCGACCTCGAGCGCTTCATGATCGTCGCGGTCTCGGACTTCAACGCGGGCGCGATGGAGAACAAGGGCCTCAACATCTTCAACACCAAGTACATCCTCGCCCGCGCCGATACCGCGACGGACATGGACTACTACGGCGTGGACAAGGTGATCGCGCACGAGTACTTCCACAACTGGACGGGCAACCGCGTCACCTGCCGCGACTGGTTCCAGCTCTCGCTCAAGGAGGGCCTCACGGTCTATCGCGACCAGGAGTACAGCGCGGACCACTACTCGCGCCCCGTCGTCCGCATCCAGGAGGTGCGCGACCTGCGCAACCGCCAGTTCCCCGAGGACGCCGGTCCGATGGCGCACCCCGTGCGGCCGGAGTCGTACGTCGAGGTGAACAACTTCTACACCTCCACCGTGTACGAGAAGGGCGCGGAGGTGGTGCGCATGTACGCGACGCTCCTGGGCAAGGAGGAGTTCCGGCGCGGCATGGACCTCTATTTCCAGCGGCACGACGGACACGCCGTCACGTGCGACGACTTCCGGGCCGCGATGGCGGACGCGAACGGCGCGGACCTCGCGCAGTTCGAGCGCTGGTACTCGCAGTCCGGCACGCCGGTGGTCGAATGCCGCGGGAAATACGACGCGGCGCGGAAGACCTACACGCTGGAGCTCGCGCAGTCGTGCCCGCCCACGCCGGGCCAGCCCGCGAAGCTTCCGTTCGTGATCCCGTTCGCCGTGGGCCTCGTCGATCCTCAGGGCCGCGACGTGCCGCTGCGAATGGAAGGGGCGGCGGCGATCGCGCCGCGCGCGGACGGATCGGCGACCGCGGTGCTTCGCCTCACGGACGAGCGCCACCGCTTCGTCTTCACGGGTGTCGAGGCGGCGCCCGTGCCGTCGCTCCTGCGGGGATTTTCGGCGCCGGTGCAGGTGAGCCACGACTACGGCGACGACGAGCTCCTGCACCTCATGGCGCACGACGCGGACGCGTTCAATCGCTGGGAAGCGGGGCAGGCGCTCGCGACCCGCATCCTCCTCGCGCGCGTGGAAGAGCTTCGCGCGGGAAAGCCGATGACGGCTCCCCCGGATTACCTCGAGGCGCTCGGCCGCGCCGTCTCGGACGGCAGCCGCGATCCGGCCTTCGCCGCGGAGGTGCTGCAGCTGCCGTCGGAAGGCTACCTCGCGGAGCGGATGGAGGTCGCGGACCCGGACGCGATCCACGAGGCGCGCACGTCGCTCATGCGCGAAGCGGCGGTGCGCTTCCGCACGCGCTTCGAGGGCGCGTTCCGGCACTTCTCGGTGGCGGGCCCCTACTCGCCGGACGCCCAGGCGGCGGGCCGCAGGGCGCTGCGAAATGCCGCGCTCAGCTACGTCGCGCTCATCGACGATGCGACCTCGCGCGCGCTCGCGTTCCTCGAGTTCCGCCGCGCGGAGAACATGACGGACGCCATCGCGGCGCTGGGCTGCCTCGCCAATTCCCAGGGCGCGGAGCGCGACCGCGCGCTCTCGATGTTCCACACCCGCTGGAAGGCGGAGGCCCTCGTGGTCGACAAGTGGTTCCGCGTGCAGGCGGGCGCGTGGCTTGTCGGCACGCTCGACCGGGTGAAGGCGCTCGCGTCGCATCCGGACTTCGACCTTCGCAACCCGAACCGCGCGCGCGCGCTCGTGCACGCCTTCGCGCTGGACAATCCGCTCCACTTCCACGCCGCGGACGGCAGCGGCTACCGCTGGGTCGCCGAGCAGGTGGTGGTACTCGACCGGCTGAATCCGCAGGTCGCCTCGCGGCTCGCGCGCGCCTTCGACCGCTGGCGGAAGTACGACGCGGGGCGCCAGGCGCATGCCGCGAGCGCGCTCGAGTCGATCCGCGCCGCCGAGGGGCTTTCGGCCAACGTCGCCGAAGTGGTCGGGCGCGCGCTTTCCTAGCCCACGGCGTCCCGCACCCAGGACTCCATGCCGCAGCGCACGCGATGGACGCGGCTGCGCGCCTTCTGGCGCGCCATCGCCATCGCGAACCACGAGGCGCGCGCCGGGATCGCGGCGCGGGCGGCCCGGTACCGCGGCAGGACCTCCCGTTCGAGGAGATCCATCCAACGGGCCCGCGTAGCCTCCACCCCGAACTGCGCGCCGCGGTCGAGGCCGTTCGCCGCCATCGCGCGGTACAGGCCCGGGTTGGCGCGCAGGATGTCCACGGCGCGCAACACGTCCGCCGCTTCCTGGACCTCGATGAAGTCGATGGCCTTGCGCCGGAGCTCCCGGTAGGCGGGCTCGGGCGAGGCCAGCACCGGCACGCCGGCGAGCCAGCCGTTGTAGAGCTTCGTCGCGGGCTTCTGAGCGAGCACGCCGGGGAGCTCGCGGCGGGTGGCGAGCGCTACGTCGACGTTCCGGTAGTCCGACCAATCGCGCGTCCGCACCTCGAACTCGACGCGGCGCATGCGAAGCGCACGGCGGAAATCCATGCTCTCGAACCACGCCGGCGCGGAGGCGGTCCGCCCGAGGTAGGCGATGCGCTCGATGTGCGTGCCCCGGCTGCCGTCGCGCGGCGTGATTCCCGGTTGGGGCCACAACGGGACGAAGCGCTCGTGACGCTCCACGGCGAGCGCGTTCTGCACGATCGCGAGGTCGCACGCCTCCACGGGCGCGCGGTCGGCGCGCACGACCACGAGGAAGCTCGCGTGGGCGCGAAGCGCGAAGTCGTTCACGTCGTCGCGGTGGGCGATGCAGATCGCGCCCGGCGGAAAGCCGGGGCCCGCCGTCGCGATCCAGCCGCGATCCTCCATCGCGCGGCGCAGCCGGACGAACGTCTGGGCGATCCAGGAGTTCCGCCCGCCCACGAAGCGGCCGGGCATGCGGTCGACGTCGGCGTCCTCGAGGCGCGCGATGTCGTCCCAGCGCGTGGCCCGCGGGTCGAGCACGAAATGGAAGCGGAAGGAGGCGGGGTCCATGAAGACCGCGCCAGACTAGCGGCGTCCTGCGACGCAATTGTGAGCAACGCCGGGCGATTTGTAATGAACTGTGAAGCGGTCCCGCCAATGGTGCACAAAGCGAAACGGCCGCCCGGAGGCGGCCGTTCTCGCGCGAAGCGGCGGACGATCAGTTCTTCTTGATCGCCTCGAGCATCTTGAAGATGCCTTTCGGCGCGCCCAGGAAGAGGCGCTTGTACGCCTTGGGCAGGCAGCGGCGCTCGAGGGTGTTGCGACGGACTCGCTTGCGTTCAGCCATGGAAGCCTCCGATTTCTGTCGCGCAATTATACCGGTTTGGAAGGGGTAGAAACGCAAACGCCCCACTCGTTCGAGTGGGGCGTTTGTTTAATAGGGCCCTGGCGATTTCGTACTTTGGGCCTCCTCACGCTTCGCTATCGGCCAAAGCAGGTCATCGCCGCCGGCCCAAACGCAAACGCCCCACTCGTTCGAGTGGGGCGTTTGTTTAATAGGGCCCTGGCGATGACCTACTTTCTCACGGGCAATCCGCAATATCATCGGCGCGACGTCGTTTCACGGTCCTGTTCGGGATGGGAAGGGGT
>DATAMY010000114.1:0-22278 GCA_036266535.1 Usitatibacter sp.
GCCTCTGTGGATGATTCGAGACAACCCTGACGTGGAAACCCGACACTTCTCCGGCTCCTACACGGGGGCCTTCCACGAGTGCCCCGCGAGACGCCGCGCATCGCACCGGGGAGAGGGCCGGGGCGATTCTCCAATGGCTTCAAGCCGTTCGCCAAGCGCTTTGTGGCACGGCTTGCCCGCGCGCACAAGACCTTGTGGAACGCGCGAGGGCGGGCTAAAGTGCCAGCGCCTTACAGCGAGGAGCGTATTCGCAAGTGCTGGCTATCATCGAAGCGGCCGGCTGGCCGATCTGGCTGATCATTCTCACCTCGGTCATCGCGCTCGCCATCATCGGCGAGCGGTTCTGGTCCCTTCGCACCGCGCTGGTCGCCCCGCGAAGCGTGCTCCCGGCCACCATCCGCGAGTACCAGGCGAAGGGCGTGACACCCGACCTCATCGCGCGGCTGCAGCAGGGGCCCCTCATCGGGCGCATCTTCGCCGCCGCGCTCGTGAACGAGAAGAGCCCGCGCGAAGCGATGAAGGACTCGGTCGAGGACGCGGGCCGCGCGGTCTCGCTCGAGCTCGAGCGCTTCCTGAACACCCTGGGCACGATCGCCACCATCTCCACGCTCCTGGGCCTCTTCGGCACGATCGTGGGCATGATCGAGATCTTCGGCTCCCAGAATCCCACCAGCGGCGCCGGGAATCCCGCGCAGCTCGCGCACGGCATCTCGGTCGCGCTCTACAACACGCTCTTCGGCATCGGAGTCTCCATCCCGGCGGTGATCTTCTACCGCCACTTCCGCAATCGCGTGGACGTGCTCGTGGTGGAGATGGAGAGCCAGGCCGTCAAGCTGATCGAGATCATCCACGGCGAGCGGCGTGCATGAATTTCCGGCGGGGCCGCGCTCGCGAGGAGCCGGAGATCAACCTCATTCCGCTCATCGACATCCTGATCGTCGTCCTCATCTTCCTGTTCCTCACGACCACGTACAACCGCTTCTCCGAGCTGCAGATCAACCTCCCCGAGGCCTCCGCGGACAAGTCGACGGACAAGCCGCAGGTGCTCGCGGTCGCGGTGGATGCGAGCGGGAAGTACGCGGTGAACGGCGCGTCGACCCCCTACGGCAGCGCGGAGAACTTCGCGCAGCGCCTGCGCGAGGCCGCGAAGGGGATGAAGGACCCGGTCGTCGCGATCAGCGCGGACGCCCATGCGACGCACCAGTCGGTGATCGACGTGATGGAGAGCGCGCGGCTCGCGGGCTACAACCACATCTCCTTCACGACGCAGACCCGCCGATGAGGGCCGGAGCTGCGCGTCGCTGAAAGGCGGCGCCCCATGCGGGACTGGCTCGAAACGGAGTGGCAGCGGCGCGGCGGCGGCGCGCTGGTCCTCCTTCCCTTCGCATTGCTCTTCGCGATCGCCGTGCACATCCGGCGCGCGCTCTATCGCCTGCGCGTCCTGCCTTCCTGGCGGCCGGGCGTGCCGGTGGTCGTCGTCGGGAACGTGACCGTCGGCGGCACCGGCAAGACGCCCTTGGTGATCGCGCTCGTGGAGCTCCTGCGCGCGCACGGCTGGCGCCCGGGCGTGGTCGCGCGCGGCTACGGGCGCGTGCCCCCGCGCGAGCAGGATCCGCTCGGCGTCGTGCGCGTCTTTCCGGACGAGGCGACGCCCGAGCACTTCGGCGACGAGCCCGTCCTCATCGCGCGGCGCTGCCGCGTGCCGGTCTTCATCTCGCCCGATCGCGTGGCCGCCGTGCGCGCGTTGGTCGCCGCCGAGCCCGAAGTGAACGTGATCATCTGCGACGACGGCCTGCAGCACTACGCGCTCGGCCGCGACGTGGAGATCGCGGTGGTCGATGGCGAGCGGCGGTTCGGGAACGGCCTCCCGCTCCCGGCCGGGCCGCTTCGCGAGCCGGTGGCGCGCCTGGCGGGCGTCGACGCGGTCGTGGTGAACGGCGGCGAGCTGGGCGACGTTCCCGGCGCGCGGCGCTTCGCGATGCGGCTCGGGCACGAGCGCTTCCTCTCGCTCGCCACGGGGGAAGAGCGCGCGCCGGACGCCTTCGCGCTCGCGCTGCGGGGACGCGCTGTCGCGGCGATCGCGGGCATCGGCCATCCGCGGCGCTTCTTCGACCACCTCGAGGGGCTCGGCATCCGCGCCTCGACCCGCGCGTTCCCGGACCACTACGCCTACCAGGCGCGCGACCTCAAGCTCCCAGGCGCGGACGCGATCGTGATGACGGAGAAGGATGCCGTAAAATGCGCGGGCATCGCGGATGCGCGGATGTGGTTCATGCGCGTGGACGCGGTCCTTCCCCCGGAGCTCGAGGAATTCGTCCTCGGGCGCGTCGCCACCGCCCGCAGGAGCGCCGATGGACCCCAAGCTGCTTGAAATCCTCGTCTGCCCGCTCTGCAAGGGCCCGCTCGCCTGGAAGAAGGACGCGCTCGAGCTCGTCTGCAAGGGCGACCGGCTCGCCTTCCCCGTGAAGGACGACATCCCGGTGATGCTGGAGGACGAGGCGCGCACGCTCGCCCCGGACGAAGAGCCGTAGGCGAAGCCCGTGGCGACGCCCGACTTCCGGGTCGTGATCCCCGCGCGGATGGCCTCGACCCGGCTCCCGGGGAAGATGCTCGCGGACGTCGCGGGCCGCCCGCTGGTCGCGCGGGTCGCCGAGCGCGCGCGCGAAAGCGGTGCCTCGGAGGTGGTGATCGCGACCGACCACGAGGACATCGAGCGCGCCGTGACGGCCCTGGGCTGGAAGGCGTGCCGCACCTCGCCCGCCCACGCGACCGGCACGGACCGCCTCGCCGAAGCGGTGGGGCTCCTCGATTACGACGAGGACCGGATCGTCGTGAACGTGCAGGGCGACGAGCCGCTCATCGACCCCGCGCTCATCCGGGCGGTCGCGGCCGCGCTCGCGGAGGATCCCGTCGCCGCGATCGCGACGGCCGTGCATCCGATCGACTCCGCCGCGGCTTTCTTCGATCCCAACGTCGTGAAGGTCGTGCTCGACGCCGAGCAGCGCGCGCTCTACTTCTCCCGCGCGCCCATCCCGTATGCCCGCGACGCGTTCGCGAAGGCGAGGGACGCGCTTCCCGCCGGGCTTCCGGCCTACCGCCACATCGGCATCTACGCCTACCGCGTGGGGTTCCTGCGCGAATATTCGGCGCTCGAGCCCACCGCGGCCGAGCGGTTCGAGGCCCTGGAGCAGCTGCGCGCGCTGGGCCACGGCTACCCGATCGCGGTCGCCCTCTGGCACGCGGCGATGGAGCCGGGCGTCGACACCCCGCAGGACCTGGAGCGCGTCCGGCGGCACTTTTCCCGGTAGCCCTTCCCATCTCGGGCTTGATCGGGCGCAAGAGCGGAAATCGAACTCGCCTATAATGGCGGGCTGACAAAAAGGGACTCGAGGAGATGCGCCTGATTCTTCTGGGCGGCCCCGGCGCGGGCAAGGGCACGCAGGCGGCGTTCATCACGCGGCGCTACGGCATTCCGCAGATATCCACGGGCGACATGCTCCGCGCGGCCATCTCCGCCGGCACTCCGCTCGGGATCGCGGCGAAGAAGCTCATGGATCGCGGCGAGCTCCTCCCGGACGAGACGATCATCGGGCTCGTGAAGGACCGCATCGCGGCCGCCGATTGCGCGCGCGGCTTCCTCTTCGACGGCTTCCCGCGCACCATCCCGCAGGCCGAGGCGATGAAGACGTCCCGGGTGCCGATCGAGCACGTCGTCGACCTGAACGTCCCGGACGCGGCGATCGTCGAGCGCATGTCCGGCCGCTGGTCCCACGTTCCTTCCGGGCGCACGTACCACGTGAAGTTCAACCCGCCGAAGGTCGAGGGGAAGGACGACGTGACCGGCGAAGCGCTCACCCAGCGCGAGGACGACCGGGAGCCCACCGTGAGGAATCGCCTCGGGATCTACCATCGCCAGACCGAGCCCCTCATCGACTACTACGCCAAGTGGGCGGCGAGCGGCGACGGGAGCGCGCCGAAATACCACCGCGTCGACGGCGTGGGAACCGTCGAGGAAGTCCGCGATCGCATCTTCGCCTGCCTGGGACCCTGAGATACGAGAGGCGAACCGCCATGCCCAGAAACGCCTTCTATGCCCAGTCCGGCGGCGTGACCGCCGTCATCAACGCGAGCGCCGCGGGCGTGATCGAGACCGCGCGCAAGCACCGGAAGCACATCGGCAAGGTTTACGCCGGCAGGAACGGGATCCTGGGCGCCTTGACCGAGGACCTCATCGACACGAGCCGCGAGTCGCCCGCCGCGATCCGCGCGCTCACGTGGACCCCGGGCGGCGCCTTCGGGAGCGCGCGCTACAAGCTGAAGGGCGTGGAGAAGGGCGGGCAGGAGTACGAGCGCCTGATCGAGGTCTTCCGCGCGCACGACATCGGCTACTTCTTCTACAACGGCGGGAACGACTCGGCGGACACGTGCCTCAAGGTCTCGCAGCTGAGCGGGAAGATGGGCTACCCGATCATCGCCGTGCACGTGCCGAAGACGGTCGACAACGACCTCCCCATCACGGACACCTGCCCGGGCTTCGGCTCGGTCGCGAAGTACGTGGCGACCAGCATGCGCGAGGCGGGCCTCGACGTGGAATCCATGGCGAAGACCTCGACCAAGGTCTTCATCCTCGAGGTGATGGGACGCCACGCGGGCTGGATCACCGCGGCGACGGGCCTCGCGCAGTCGAAGCCCGGCGAGGCGCCGCACGTCCTCCTCTTTCCGGAGATCGCCTTCGACGAGCCGGCGTTCCTCGCGAAGGTGGACGAGACGGTGAAGAAATACGGCTACTGCGCGGTGGGCGCTTCCGAGGGCCTCCACGACCAGGACGGCCGCTTCCTCGCGGAGAGCGGGCTGAAGGACGCCTTCGGCCATGCGCAGCTGGGCGGCGTCGCGCCGCGCCTCGCGGAGATCGTGCGCGGGAAGCTGGGGTTGAAGCACCACTGGGCGGTCGCCGATTACCTCCAGCGCTCCGCGCGGCACATCGCCTCGAAGACCGACCTCGAGCAGTCCTACGCCGTGGGCAAGGCCGCGGTGGAGCTCGCGGTGAAGGGGATGAACAGCGTGATGCCCACGATCGTGCGCACCTCGAGCCGCCCGTACCGCTGGAAGATCGGCGTGGCGCAGCTCTCGGACGTGGCGAACGTCGAGAAGAAGATGCCGCGCGACTTCATCACGCCGGACGGTTTTCACATCACGGCGAAATGCCGGGCCTATCTCGAGCCGCTCATCGCGGGCGAGGCGTATCCGCCGTTCGAGAAGGGCCTTCCGAAATACGTGCGGCTCAAGAACGCGGCCGTGCGGAAGATCACCCGCAGCGATTTCAAGCTGTGACGCTTCACGCAATCCGACTCAACGAAAACAGGGAGAACCAGCGATGTTGAACCAGGCAATCCTCTTGGCGATCGTATGCGGCGTGGCCGCCCTCATCTACGGGGGCGTCACGGCGACATGGATCCTGCGCCAGCCGGACGGCAACGACCGCATGCGCGAGATCTCGGCGGCGATCCAGACCGGGGCGAAGGCGTACTTGAACCGCCAGTACACGACGATCGCGATGGTGGGCGTGGTGCTCTTCCTCGTGATCGGCTTCGTGCACGGGCTGGGATGGACCACGGCCGCGGGCTTCGCGATCGGCGCGATCGCCTCCGGCGCGGCGGGCTTCATCGGCATGAACGTGTCCGTGCGCGCGAACGTGCGCACGGCCGAGGCGGCGCGCCACGGCATCGGCCCGGCGTTGAACATCGCGTTCAAGGGCGGCGCCGTCACCGGCCTCCTCGTGGTGGGCCTGGGCCTCATCTCCGTCTCCGGGTTCTTCATGTACCTGCAGGGCGCGAGCGCGCACGACCTGCGCATGACGGAGGTCGTGAAGCCGCTCATCGGCCTCGCGTTCGGCTCTTCCCTCATCTCGATCTTCGCGCGGCTGGGCGGCGGCATCTTCACCAAGGGCGCGGACGTGGGCGCGGATCTCGTGGGCAAGGTCGAGGCCGGCATCCCGGAGGACGATCCCCGGAACCCCGCGGTGATCGCGGACAACGTGGGCGACAACGTGGGCGACTGCGCGGGCATGGCGGCGGACCTCTTCGAGACCTACGCCGTCACGATCATCGCGACGATGGTGCTGGGAGCGCTCCTCATCCCCAGCCCCGGCGTCGTGGGCAATGCCGTGACCTATCCGCTCGTGCTGGGCGCGGTCTCGATCATCGCCTCGATCATCGGCACCTACTTCGTGAAGACCGCGCAGGGCGGGAAGATCATGAGCGCGCTCTACCGCGGGCTCGCGGTCGCGGGGATCCTCTCGCTCATCGCCTTCTACTTCGTGACGGACTGGATGATGCACGACGTGGTCGCGGCGTATCCCGGCCTCACGATCGCGAAGCTCTGGGGCTGCTGCGTCGTGGGCCTGGTGTTGACCGCCCTCATGGTGATCATCACCGAGTTCTACACGGGCACGGACTACGCGCCGGTGAGGCACGTGGCGGAGGCCTCGACCAAGGGCCACGCGACCAACATCATCGCGGGCATCGGCGTCTCGATGCGCTCGACCGCCTGGCCGGTGCTCTCGGTGTGCGCCGCGATCTACGCCGCGTACTCGCTCTCCGGGCTCTACGGGATCGCGATCGCCGCGACCTCGATGCTCTCCATGGCCGGCATCATCGTGGCGCTCGACGCCTACGGCCCGATCACGGACAACGCGGGCGGCATCGCCGAGATGGCGGAGCTTCCGAAGGAGGTCCGGAACGTGACCGATCCCCTGGACGCGGTGGGCAACACGACCAAGGCGGTGACGAAGGGCTACGCCATCGGCTCCGCGGGCCTCGCGGCCCTCGTGCTCTTCGCCGACTACACGCACCGCCTCGAGGAGGCCGGCCGGCACGTGACCTTCGACCTCTCGAACCCCGCGGTCATCATCGGCCTCTTCATCGGCGGACTCATTCCCTACCTCTTCGGGGCGATGGCGATGGAGGCGGTCGGGCGCTGCGCGGGCTTCGTGGTGGAGGAGGTTCGCCGCCAGTTCCGCGACATCAAGGGGATCATGCAGGGCACGGCCAAGCCGGACTACTCGCGCGCGGTGGACATGCTCACCAAGGGCGCGATCAAGGAGATGATGATCCCGTCGCTCCTGCCGGTGCTCTCGCCCATCGCGGTGGCGCTCGTGGTGGGCGCGCTCATGGGCCGGGACGCGGGCGTGCAGGCGCTGGGCGGCATGCTCATGGGGACGATCGTCACGGGGCTCTTCGTGGCGATCTCGATGTGCACCGGCGGCGGCGCCTGGGACAACGCCAAGAAGTACATCGAGGACGGGCACTTCGGCGGCAAGGGAAGCGACGCGCACAAGGCGGCGGTCACCGGCGACACCGTGGGCGACCCGTACAAGGACACCGCAGGCCCGGCGGTGAACCCGCTCATCAAGATCATCAACATCGTGGCCCTCCTCATCGTGCCGCTGCTTTCTTGATCTTGTTCGCTTCGTTCTCGAAAGGGCCGCTCGCGCGGCCCTTTTGCTTGCTGGCTGGCGGCGTTCATCTGCGTCCCAAAGATTCTCGCCCGCATCGCTCTCCGTTCGCGTCATAATCGCCCTCCCATGAAAGTCCTCGTCCTCGGAGCCGGCGTGGCCGGCGTGGCGGCCGCGTGGTACCTGCGGCGCGACGGGCACGAGGTCACCGTGCTCGAGCGCAACGACGCCGTCGCGCTCGAGACGAGCTTCGCCAACGGCGGCCAGCTCTCGTACAGCTACGTGGCGCCGCTCGCGAGCCCGTCGGTGATCCCCAAGATCCCGCCGTGGCTCCTGCGGCGGGACTCGCCGCTCAAGTTCGTGCCGCGGTGGGACGTGGAGCAATGGCGCTGGATCGCGGCCTTCCTCGCCGCGTGCAACCGCCGCCAGGCGGACGTCACGACCGAGCGCCTGCTGCGGCTCGCGTTCTACAGCCGCTCGCTCATGCACGAGCTCATCGCGAGCCACGCGCTCGACTTCGACTACGTGAGGAACGGCAAGCTCGTGGTGCACACCGATCCCGCGTCGTTCGAGTCCGCGAAACGGCTCATGGCCTACCAGGAAAGCCTCGGCTGCGAGCAGGAGGCGCTCGATGCCGCGCGGACGGTCGAGCTCGAGCCCGCGCTCGCCGCGATGGCAGGCAGGATCGCGGGCTCGATCCACACCCCGAGCGAGGACACGGGGGATTGCTTCAAGTTCGCGAACGAGCTGGTACGCCTCATGACCGGGGGCGAGAATCCCGTGCGGCTGCGCTTCGGCGTCGCGATCGAGCGGCTCCTCACGCTCGGCCGCCGCGTGATCGGCGTGGAGACGAGCCGCGGCGTCTTCGAGGCGGACCGCTACGTGCTGGCGCTCGGCACGAGCGCGCCCGCGGTCGCGCGTCCGCTGGGGATCCGGATCCCCGTCTATCCGCTGAAGGGCTACAGCCTCACGCTCCCCATCGCGGACGATCGCGCGGCCCCGCGCATCAGCGTGACGGACTACCAGCGGAAGGTCGTGTATGCCCGCCTGGGCGGCGAGCTCCGCGTGGCGGGCATGGCGGACCTCGCCGGCCGCGCGCCCGTGATCGACACCGAGCGCGTGGGCCAGCTCATCGACGAGGTGAAGGCCGCGTTTCCGGGTGCCACGGACTTCTCGCGCCTGCAGCCGTGGTGCGGCATGCGCCCGGCCACGCCGCGCGGCACGCCGCTCCTGGGGGCGACACCCTACTCGAACCTCTTCCTCGACGCGGGGCACGGGGCGCTCGGCTTCACGCTCGCGCTCGCGACCGGCCGCGTGATCGCGGACCTGATCCAGGGCCGGCGAAGCGCCGTTCCGCTCGACGGATTGCGCTACGACGACTGACCGCACCACAATCCCCACAGGAGAACCGCCATGGCCCTCGTTTTCTACCACGGACACGGATCCCCCTACTCATGGCGCGTCTGGCTCGCCCTCGAGCACAAGCGCATCCCGTACGAGCTCAAGGTCCTCTCGTTCGCCGACGGCGACACGAAGAAGCCCGAGTTCATCGCGATCAATCCGCGCCACCACGTCCCCACGATCGTGGACGACGGATACACGCTCTGGGAATCGGTCGCGATCCTGGAGTACCTCGAGGAGCGCTTCCCGAAGGACGACGCGACGAGCCTCTTTCCCGGCGACGCGCGCGCGCGCGGCCGCATCAGGAGGCTCGGCCGCGAGATCGAGGCGTACCTCGACCTCGAGGGGCTGGACCCGATCGTCATGGAGCACTTCTTCAAGGACGGCGCGGCGCCGGACGATGCCCGGGTGGCGAAGGCCCGCGAGCGGGTGAAGGAGGAGCTCGAGATCCTCTCGCGCGAGCTGCGCGGCAAGTTCCTCGCAGGCGACGCGCCCACCGCGGCGGATTTCATCCTCTACCCGGAGTACGCGTACGTGGGGCGGCTCACGTTCCGGAAGCCCGAGCTCAAGCTCACGGAGCTCGTGCCGGCGCCGCTCGCCGAATGGGGAAAGCGGATCGAGGCGCTGCCGTATTTCGACAAGACGTTTCCGCCGCACTGGCGCTGATGCGATTCGCGGTCCAGGCGACGGACGGCCGCGCGCGGCGCGGGACGCTCACGCTCGCGCACGGGGTGGTCGAGACGCCGGCCTTCATGCCGGTGGGTACGTACGGCACCGTGAAGGCGATGAGCCCTGCGGAGCTCGAGGGCCTGGGCGCCACGATCGTGCTGGGGAACACCTTCCACCTCTGGCTTCGGCCGGGGCTCGCCGTGATCGAGAGGCACGGCGGGCTCCATCGCTTCATGGGTTGGAAGCACCCGATCCTCACCGACTCCGGCGGCTTCCAGGTCTTCAGCCTCGGCGCCTTGCGCAAGGTGAGCGAGGAGGGCGTGGCATTCCAGTCGCCCATCAACGGCGACCGGCTCTTCCTCACGCCGGAGGAGGCCATGCGCATCCAGCGGGTCCTCGATTCGGACATCGCGATGGCGTTCGACGAGTGCACGGCCTATCCCGCCACGCGGGACGAGGCGGCGGCGTCCATGAAGCTCTCGATGCGCTGGGCGGCGCGCTCGCGGAAGGCCTTCGAGGGAAGCCCCAACGCGATCTTCGGCATCGTCCAGGGCGGCATGTACGAGGAGCTGCGGGACGAATCCCTGGGGGAGCTGGAAAGGATCGGCTTCGACGGCTACGCGCTGGGGGGCGTCTCGGTGGGCGAGCCCAAGGAGGACATGGAGCGCATCGTGGCGCATTCGGCGCCGCGGCTCCCGGAGGCCGCGCCGCGCTACCTCATGGGCGTCGGCACGCCGGAGGACATCGTGGAGGCGGTCGCGAACGGCATCGACATGTTCGACTGCGTGCTGCCCACGCGAAACGCCCGGAACGGCTGGCTCTTCACGAGCCGCGGCGACGTGAAGATCCGGAACGCCCGCCACCGCGAGGACACGGGGCCGCTCGACCCGGACTGCGCCTGCTACACGTGCCGCAACTTCACGCGGGCGTACCTCCACCACCTCGATCGCGCGACCGAGATCCTGGGGGCGCGCCTCAATACGATCCACAACCTGCACTACTACCTGGAGCTCCTCCGGGGCCTGCGCGGCGCCGTGGAGACCGGGACGCTCGCGGCATTCCGGGAGCGTTTCCGGACCCGCCGCATGATAGAATCGCAGGCTGGCGTGGCGTAGGAAAAGCCTGCCGCATCAAACCTTTCCGTTCGGAGTCTTCCCATGATCGGCACCGCATACGCCCAGGCCGCAGGCGCGGCAGGAGGCGGCGACACGCTGATGGGCATGCTGCCCATCATCCTCATGTTCGTGGTCCTGTACTTCCTCATGATCCGGCCGCAGATGAAGAAGGCGAAGGAGCACAAGACCATGCTGGAGGCGCTCGCGAAGGGCGACGAGGTCGTGGCGGTGGGAATCCTCGGCCGCATCGAACGCATCACGGACAACTACCTCGCCCTGGAGATCGCCCCGAACGTCGTGATCCAGGTGCAGAAGCAGGCGGTCACGCAGCTCCTGCCCAAGGGCACCATGAAGGGCGCGCAGTAAAGACATGAACCGGTATCCGATCTGGAAGTACGCGATCATCGCGATCGCGCTGGTGGTGAGCCTCATCTACGCCGCGCCGAACCTCTTCGGCGAGATCCCCGCCGTGCAGGTCGCGGGCAAGCGGACGACCATCCGCGTGGACGACGCGCTCCGCGACAAGCTGGAAGCGGCGCTCAAGGCGGCGAACGTGCCCGCGACGGGCGCGGAGCTCACGGACGGGAAGCTGAGCCTTCGCTTCCCGGATACGGACGCGCAGCTCAAGGCCCGGGACGTCGCGTTGAAGAACGTCGACGCGAATCTCTACGGCGTGGCCCTGAACCTCGTGCCGAACACACCGCGCTGGCTGCAGGCCCTCGGGGCCAAGCCCATGTACCTGGGCCTCGACCTTCGCGGGGGCGTGCACTTCCTCCTCCAGGTCGACATGAAGTCGGCGGCGAACAAGGCGGTCGAGCGCTACGCCGCGGACATCCGCTCGCTCCTGCGCGACCGGAAGATCTACTACTCGGGCCTGAACCGCGAGGGCGATCGCATCGTCGTGCGCTTCCGCGAGGCTCCTCAGCAGGCCGCGGCGCTGAAGGCCATCACGGACCAGCTGCCGGATCTCGTGGTCCGCGAGCAGGGCGCGGGCGGCGAGGGCGAGCTCGTCGCGACCATCAAGCCGGAGGTCGTGAAGGCGAACCAGGACGCGGCGCTCCAGCAGAACATCCAGACGCTTCGCAACCGCGTGAACGAGCTGGGCGTGGCCGAGCCGATCGTGCAGCAGCAGGGCGCGGACCGCATCGTGGTCCAGCTCGCGGGCGTGCAGGATCCGGAGCACGCGAAGGAGATCATCGGGCGCACGGCGACCCTCGAGATCCGGCTCGTGGCCGAGGAGTACGCCTCGGGCCGCGGCGAGGACGCCTTCGCGCAGTACAAGGACCAGGCGGCGCCCGTGGGCACGGAGAAGTACTACGACCAGAGGAACGGCGCCCCGGTGCTCGTGCGCCGCGCGCTCGTGATCGGCGGCGATCGCATCACCAACGCGCAGGCGAACTTCGACCAGCAGAGCGGCGGCCCGGTCGTGAACGTGAAGCTGGACGGCGCCGGCGGGCGCGTCATGCGCCAGACCACGCGCGAGAACGTCGGCAAGCGCATGGCGATCATGCTGGTCGAGAAGACCGGCACCGTCGTCGCGATGTGGCCCAACATCCAGGAGGAGTTCGGCGCGGACTTCCGGATCACCGGCCTCACGGACATCAACGAGGCGAAGGACCTGGCGCTCCTCCTGCGGGCGGGGGCGCTGGCCGCGAACATGGACATCATCGAGGAGCGCACCGTCGGCCCCTCGCTCGGCAAGGAGAACATCCAGAAGGGCTACGACGCGGTGCTCTACGGCTTCGTCGCCATCGCCGTGTTCATGGTCGCGTACTACATGCTCTTCGGCCTGGTCTCGGTGATCTCGCTCGCGTGCAACCTGCTCTTCCTGGTGGCGATCCTCTCGCTCCTGCAGGCGACCCTCACGCTCCCCGGCATGGCGGCGGTGGCGTTGACGCTCGGGATGGCGATCGACGCCAACGTGCTCATCAACGAGCGGATCCGCGAGGAAGTGCGCTCCGGCATGACCCCGCAGATGGCGATCCAGGCGGGCTACGAGCGCGCGTTCGGGACCATTCTCGACTCGAACGTGACAACGCTCATCGCGGGCCTGGCACTCCTCGCCTTCGGATCCGGGCCGGTGCGCGGC
Organism: Usitatibacter sp.; assembly: GCA_036266535.1. Lineage (GTDB taxonomy): Bacteria > Pseudomonadota > Gammaproteobacteria > Burkholderiales > Usitatibacteraceae > Usitatibacter. Next base: position 12,728 of record DATAMY010000114.1, read on the forward strand.
TTCGCCGTCGTGCACGTGCTGGGCATCCTCACCTCGATCTTCAGCGCGGTCGTGGTCTCGCGCGGGATCGTGAACACCATCTACGGCGGGCGGAAGAAGATCCGCAAGCTCTCGATCGGGGACACGTCGTGGCACAAGCCCGACGACCGGCCCAAGAAAGCGGCGGTGTAAGCCATGGAATTCTTCAAGATCCGCCGCACCATCCCCTTCATGCGCCACGCGTTGGTGTTCAACGCGATCTCGGCCATCGTCTTCGTGCTCGCGATCGTCTTCCTCGCGACGAAGGGGCTCCATTTCTCGATCGAGTTCCTGGGCGGCACGGTCCTGGAAGTGAGCTACCCGCACGCCGCGGACGCCGGGCGCATCCGCACCGCGCTCGAGTCGAAGGGCATCAAGGGCGCGGAGGTGCAGAACTTCGGGAGCTCGAGCGACGTGCTGGTGCGCCTCCCGCTGAAGGCGGTGCCGGACGAGAAGGCCCAGAACGTCCTCATGCAGAAGCAGGCGGACGAGGTGATGGGCGCGTTGAAGGCCGACGACGCGGGAGCGCAGCTCATGCGCCGCGACTACGTGGGCGGGCAGGTCGGGAAGGAGCTCGCGACGGACGGGGGCCTGGCGCTCCTCTTCGTCTGCATCGGCATCGTGATCTACCTCGCTTTCCGCTTCGAGTGGCGCTTCGCGGTCGCGACCATCGTCGCGAACCTGCACGACGTCGTGATCATCCTGGGCTTCTTCGCGTTCTTCCAGTGGGAGTTCTCGCTCCCGGTGCTGGCGGCCGTGCTCGCGGTCTTCGGGTATTCGGTGAACGAGTCGGTCGTGGTCTTCGACCGGGTGCGCGAGAATTTCCGGAAGATGCGGAAGGCCGCCGTCCCGCAGATCATGGACGCGTCGATCACGGGCGTGATCTCGCGCACCATCATCACGCACCTGTGCACGCAGATGATGGTGCTCTCGATCTTCTTCTTCGGGGGCCCGAGCCTGCACTACTTCGCGCTCGCGCTGACGGTGGGCATCCTCTTCGGCATCTACTCGTCGGTGCTCGTCGCATGCCCGCTCGCGATGTACCTGGGCGCCTCGCGCGAGGACTTCGTGAAGCCGGAGAAGAAGGTCGCCACCCAGCAGGTGCCCTGAAGGGCCGCTCGGCGTGGGGCTCGTCGACCTGGTCCTCCACCTCGACGTCCACCTGTTGCAGCTGGTGCGCGACTACGGGGCGTGGACCTACGCGGTCCTCTTCGCCATCATCTTCTCGGAGACGGGCTTCGTCGTGACGCCGTTTCTCCCCGGCGATTCGCTCCTTTTCGTGGCGGGCGCGATCGCGGCGGGCGGGGCGCTCGACGTCCACGTGCTGGCGGTCCTCCTCGTGGCGGCGGCGATCCTCGGCAACAGTACCAACTATGCGATCGGGCGCTGGTTCGGCCGGCGCTTCTTCACGCAGGCGGGCTCGCGCTGGCTCAATCCCGCGCATTTGTACCGCGCCCACGCGTTCTACGAGCGCCACGGCGGCAAGGCGGTGGTCCTCTCGCGCTTCCTCCCGATCGTGCGCACCTACATCCCGTTCGTCGCGGGCATGGCGCAGATGCCGCCCGCGCGCTTCACCGCGTACAACGCACTCGGAGCCGCGGCGTGGGCCGGGGCGCTCACCTACGCGGGCTACTTCTTCGGGAACATCCCGTGGGTGCGCCGGAACCTCACGCTCCTCATCGTGGGGATCATCGTCGTGAGCCTGGTACCGCTGGGCGTGGCGTTCATGCGCTCGCGCATGGCTGCGCGCGCGGGATCCTGAGCGCTCAGTCTCCGCGCGAGCGCACGAAGGCGACCGCCGAGGCGAAATAGGCGAGGGCGAGCGCGATCTCCGCGATCGCGAGGCGCGCCGAAAGCCCGGAATCCGAATAGGCGCGCACGATCCCCTCCGCGAAGTAGAGCCAGATGAGGAGCGTGGTCCACTGGAACGTGTAGCGCTTTCCATGGAGGACGCCGAAGAGCGGAATGAGGAGCGGCACGGCCTTGAGCGCGAGCCACGAGCCGCCCGGGCGTACCGGCGCCAGGAAAAGCTCCCACGCGACGCAGAGGAAGATGAGCGCCACGAGGCTCGCGACGGCCCCGCCCCAGGCGGCGTCGCGCGCGCTCAAGCGGAGAGCTTGCGGGCGACCGCGGCCAGGCGCTTTCCCAGCGCGAACGCGAGCCGCAGCTCCTCGTCCGAGACCGCGCGATCGTTCGCCGTGCCGGCGACGTGCGTGGCACCGTAGGGCGTGCCGCCGGAGCGCGTCGCGTTGAGATCCGGCTCGGTGTACGGGATCCCCAGCACGAGCATGCCGTGGTGGAGGAGCGGAAGCATCATCGAGAGGAGCGTCGCCTCCTGGCCGCCGTGCATGGAGGGCTTGTCGACGACCGCCGCCACGCGCGGCACCGTGCGCACGCGGGCGGACATGCCGTCCACGCTCTCGATCCCGCGCGCGACCGACTGCGCGAGCGTGCGCACGGAGCCGGTGGCGCTGTAGTAGAGGACGAGGATGTCGGGCATGGCGCGGGGTATGATAGCGCGCCCCGATGCTGCGCCTCCTCGACATCGCCCGCGACACCGCCGGCTTCGCGCGCTTCGTGCTGCGACGCTGGACGGAGGACCGCTGCCCGCAGATCGCGGGAAACCTCACCTACACGACGCTCCTCGCCCTCGTGCCGATCTTCACGGTGGCGGTCTCGATCCTTTCCTCGTCCCCGATCTTCGCCGCGATGGTGGCGCAGGTGAAGGCCTTCCTGCTCCTGAACCTCGCGCCGGCGACGTCGGCGCGGCTGATCGGCGTCTACATGGAGGACTTCGCCGCGAACGCGGAGCGCCTCACGTGGACCGGCACGGCGATCGTGCTGGTGGTCTCCGTCATGATGATGCTCATCATCGACCGGTCGCTCAACTCGATCTGGCGCGTGCACCGGCGGCGGCCCTACTGGCTCCTCGTGCCGGGATACGTCGCGCTCTTCGTCGTGGGGCCTTTCCTCATCGGCGCCGGCATGGCGGCCACCACCTTCGTGCTCTCGGTCTCCGCCGGCTTCGGTCCCTTCGACGTGGAGCCCGCCCTCTTCCGGCTGGTCTCCCTCGCGAGCACGATCCTCGCGTTCTTCCTCGTCTACAAGGTCGTGCCGCACCGGCACGTGCCGTGGCGCCACGCGGTCGTGGGAAGCGTCGTCGCCGCGGTGCTCTTCGAGGCGGCGAAGGAGCTTTTCGCGGTGTACGTGAAGCACGCGACGACCTACAGCCTCGTCTACGGCGCGTTCGCCGCGGTGCCGCTCTTCCTTGTCTGGCTCGAGCTCTCGTGGATGGTGGTGCTCTTCGGCGCGGAGCTGACCGCGTGCGCGGGCTACTGGCACGCGCGACTCTGGACGCGGCTCGACCGGCCCGGCACGCGCTTCCACGAGGCGGTGGGCGTCGCGCGCGAGCTGGTCGAGGCGGGGCCGGCGGGGACGAGCTTCGAGCGGCTGCGGCGGGACGCCGTGCTTCCCGCGCACGAGCTGGAGGACCTCCTCGCGCGCCTGTGCGAGGCGGGGATCGTGCGCGGCGACCGGCGGAGCGGCTACGCGCTCGCGGGCGATGCGAACGCCGTCACGGTGGGCGAGCTCTACGAGGCGGCGGTGGCGCCGCTGGGCGGCATGCGCCCGGAGGAGTGGGCGGAGATCTCGGCCGATTTCGCGCACGCCGCGGCGCGGATGCGCGAGGGGCTCGAGCGTCCGCTCGCGGCGCTTTCCGGTAGAGTGGAGGAACGATGAAACGAACGCTCGCCCACGCGCTCCTCGCAGCCGCGCTCTGCGCAGCGAGCCTCGCCCATGCGGCCGGCTTCGACGTGACCGACACGCAGGGCCATCGCCATCGGCTCGCCGACTACCACGGGCGCTGGGTGGTCGTGAACTTCTGGGCGACGTGGTGCGTGCCGTGCATCCAGGAAATCCCGGAGATCGCGGCCTTCGCGAAGGCGCACCCGGACGTGGTCGTGATCGGCGTCGCGACCGACGCGGAGGATGCCGCCAAGGTGAAGCGCTTCGCGGCGAGGCTCGGGCACGGCTACCCGCTCGTGCTCTCGAACGATGCGGTGGAGAAGCAGCTCGGCCACCCGAACGCGCTTCCCACGACGCGCGTCTTCGATCCTCGCGGGCGCCTGGTCTACGACCGCGCGGGGCGCGTGAACCGGAAGGCGCTCGAGGAGATCACGCGCGACGCGGCTCCGCCAATGGAAAGCGCCTAGAGCGCCCAGCGCTCGCGCAGTGCCTTGAGCACCCGGTTCGGATAGTCCGCCTGGCCCAGCGAGCCGTTGTAGCGGCCGAGCGCGTTCGCGAGGTTGCCGTGTTCCTGGTCGAGGTAGTGGCGCGGATCGTGCAGCCGTAGCGCAGGTTCGTGCGCTCCTGGAAGAGGTCCTGCCCGGGCGCGCCGATCTGCTGCACCCAGAACGGCATCACCTGCATGAGGCCGCGCGCGCCGGAGCGCGAGACCGCGTACTTCCGGAAGCGGCTCTCGACCTGGATCACGGCGAGCACGAGCTGGGGATCGAGCCCCGCGCGCAGCGCCTCGTAGCGCACGAGGGCCAGGAAGCGGCGCGCGGCATCCTCCTCCGGGAACCAGCCCTGCGCTCGCGGCGTCATGGCGCGCACCCACACGCGCAGCTCCATGTCCGACATGTCGAACGTGCCGCGGTCCGCCACGGCCTGCGCGAGCGCGGTGCGGACGGAGGCCGAGAGGAGCTCGTACTTCTGCGCGCCCCCATGCGCCCCGCCCGCCGCGAATGCGAGCGCGAGCGCGAGGACCGCGGCTCTAGCCTTGCGGCGCCGGCACGGCATTTTCGATCCGGGTGCGCACGTGGGCCGCGGCTTCGGCCAGGGGCACGCGCGTCGCCGCCGCCTCGCGGCGGTGCTGGTACTCGACGACGCCGTCCTTCAACCCGCGCTCGCCCACTACCAGGCGGTGCGGAATGCCGAGGAGCTCCTGGTCCGCCAGGAGGACGCCCGGGCGCTCGTCGCGATCGTCCAGCAGGACGTCGAGGCCCGCCGCCTGGAGCGCCGCGTAAAGGGAATCGGCCGCTGCCTTCACCGCCTCGCTTTTCCGGTAGCCCATCGGGATCACGGCGACCACGAAGGGCGCCATCGGATCCGGCCAGATGATCCCGCGCTCGTCGTGGTTCTGCTCGATGGCGGCGGCCACGATGCGCGTGACCCCGATTCCGTAGCAGCCCATCTCCATGGGCCGCGCCGTGCCCTTCTCGTCGATGTAGGTGACGCCCATCTTCTCGGTGTACACGGTTCGCAGCTGGAAGACGTGCCCCACCTCGATGCCGCGCGCGATCTCGAGCGCGCCCTGGCCGTCCGGGGACGGATCCCCCGGCACCACGTTCCGGATGTCCGCGACGATCGCGGGCTCCGGGAGGTCGCGTCCCCAGTTCACGCCGGTCAGGTGGAAGCCTTCCTCGTTGGCGCCCGTGCAGAAATCGCTCATCGCGGCCACCGTGCGGTCGGCGATGACGCGCAGGTTGGGATGGCCCACGGGCCCGAGCGAGCCCGGCGGGGCCTTCAACTGCGCCGCGATCTCCGCGTTGGTCGCGAAGCGGAAGGGATTCAAGCCCTTCACCTTCGACGCCTTCACCTCGTTCAGCATGTGGTCCCCGCGCACGAGGAGCATCGCCATCACGGGTGTCGCGCCTTCAGCAACATGCATGACCACGATCGACTTCACGGTCTTCTCGAGGGGAATGCCGAGGAGCTGGGAGACCTCCTCGCACGTGTGCTTGTCCGGCGTCGCCACCTTCTTCATCGCGTCCTTCGGCGCGGCGCGGGGCTCGCGAGGCGCCACCGCTTCCGCGAGCTCCACGTTCGCGGCGTAGCCGGACTGCTTTGAATATGCGATCGCGTCCTCGCCGGAGCCCGCGATCACCTGGAACTCGTGCGAGCCGGTCCCGCCGATCTCGCCCGTGTCCGCCGCCACCGCGCGGAACTGGAGGCCCAGGCGCGTGAAGATGCGCGTGTACGCGTCGTACATCGCCTGGTAGCTCTTCTTCAGCCCTTCGAAATCGGCATCGAACGAGTACGCGTCCTTCATGGTGAACTCGCGCGCCCGCATCACGCCGAAGCGCGGGCGGATCTCGTCGCGGAACTTGGTCTGGATCTGGTAGAAGTTCACGGGGAGCTGGCGGTAGCTCTTCACTTCCTTCCGCACGATGTCGCAGAGCACTTCCTCCGCGGTCGGCGCGTAGCAGAACTCGCGCTCGGCGCGGTCCTTGATGCGAAGCATCATCGGCCCGTAGAGGTCCCAGCGGCCGGTCTCGCGCCAGAGCTCCGCCGGCTGCACGGGCGGGGCGAGCATCTCGAGCGCGCCCGCGCGGTTCATCTCCTCGCGCACCACCTGCTCGACCTTCCTCAGCACCTTGAGCCCCAGCGGCATCCAGGAGTACAGGCCGCTCGCCAGCTTCCGGATGAGGCCCGCCCGGAGCATGAGCTTGTGGCTCACGAGCTCCGCTTCCTGGGGCGCTTCCTTGAGGGTGGCGAGGTAATACTGGCTGGCGCGCATGAACTCTCCGGCGGGCGGATCTGGTTTTTGTCAAAGAATCATCGAGTTGCCGTCATCCATTCTACAGCCCGGCGGGCGGTGGCGGGCGCTCGCGAACTGTGGAAAAATGGAGACAACTGAACGGATTGGATGGTGACCGCCATGATCGATCGGGACGGATATCGCCCGAACGTCGCCATCGTGCTGGTGAACACCCGGAACCAGGTCTTCTGGGGCAAGCGCGTGAAGGAACACGCGTGGCAGTTTCCCCAGGGGGGCATCAAGCCGGGTGAGTCGCCGGAGCAGGCGATGTACCGTGAGCTGCAGGAAGAAACCGGCCTCGAGCCGCAGCACGTGAAGATCCTCGGGCGCACGCGCGAGTGGCTGCACTACAACGTGCCGATCCATTGGGTGAAGCGCGAGTGGCGGGGAACCTACAAGGGCCAGAAGCAGATCTGGTTCCTGCTGCGCATGGTCGGCCGCGACTGCGACATACGCCTGCGCGCCAACGAGCATCCGGAATTCGACGCGTGGCGCTGGCACGACTACTGGGTGCCCCTCGAGACCGTGATCGACTTCAAGCGGGAGGTCTACCGGCTGGGGCTCGAGCAGCTCGCGGGCTACCTGGACCTCATGCCGCGCAGCGCCGGGCTCTCGCCTTACGGCCGGCGCCGGCGCCACCCGCGCCCGCCGCGGGCGGTCGAGAGCGCGGTGCTGGTCCCGCCGGTAGTGGCCGGGACCGACGCCTAGGCCGCGAGCGCGCTCAGTAGCCGCGGACGGGGCCGGGCACCACCAGCCCGGCGAGCGCGCCCACGATGATGGCCAGCACGATCGCCACGATGATCACCACCACCGTGTACGGCACCGCTTTCTCCTCCGGCACGCGCATGAGGATCGGCAGCCCCGTGTAGAGGAGATACAGGCTGTAGAGCCCGAGGATCCCCAGGATCGAGAGCGCGGGGATGATCGCGAAGATGCCGGCGAGCCACATCGCGGTGGGTGAGAACGCCGAGACCTTGAGCGCCTGCAGGAAGTTCTTCTCGCCGCCGAAGTTGGGCGCGAGCGCGTCGATGATGAGTGCCAGGACGTACACCCAGCCCAGGCCCAGCACGTAGCTCACCACCATGTGCGCGACGCCGGAGGTGATGGGCACGCGGTAGGAAACGCCGAGGATCCCCATCCCGATGATGGAGAAGCCGATGAACCAGGCGATCGCCGGGATCGCCGCGAGGATCATCACGTAGCCGGTGTAGAGGCCCTGCACGGTGTGGGGCTCGGCGGCGATCACGGCCCACTCGGATTTCGGCTGCAGGAGGATCTTCTTCGCTCGGTCCACGAGATTCATGTTCTTCTCCCTGGGGGACGGTGTGGCGGGAGTATAGCCGCTAGAGCACCACCAGGTTGTCGCGGTGGATGAGCTCGGGCTCGGCGAGATAGCCCAGCACCGATTCGATCTCCGCGGTGGGTTTCCTCAGGATCCGCGCCGTTTCGGCCGATCCGTAGTTCACGAGGCCCCGCGCGATCTCGCGCCCGTCCGGCCCCACGAGGCTCACGACCTCGCCGCGGCCGAAATGCCCGTCGACGGCCGTGGCGCCGATCGCCAGCAGGCTCTTCCCGTCGGCGACCAACGCCTTCACGGCGCCCGCGTCGAGGACGATGCGTCCCGAGGGCTTGAGGTGGTCGGCGAGCCATTGCTTCCGCGCGGCGACCGGCTGCGTCTGCGCCTCGAGGAGCGTCCCGATCGCCTCGCCCGCGAAGAGCCGAGCGAGGACGTCCGGCTCGCGTCCCCACGCGATCGCGGTGTGGGCGCCGCTTCGCGCCGCGCGCTTCGCCGCGAGCACCTTGGTGATCATGCCGCCGCTCCCGATGGCCGAGCCCACGCCGCCCGCCATCGCCTCGATCGCCGGGTCGCCCGCGGCGCCGCGCTCAACGAGCGTCGCCGCCGGATCGCGCCGGGGATCGGCCGAGTAGAGGCCCTTCTGGTCGGTGAGGATCGCGAGCGCGTCGCCCTCGATCAGGTTCGTCACGAGCGCGGCGAGCGTGTCGTTGTCGCCGAAGCGGATCTCGTCCACGACGACGGTGTCGTTCTCGTTGATGATGGGCACCGTGCCCAGCGCGACCAGCGTCTTCAACGTGGTGCGGGCGTTCAAGTACCGGTGCCGGTCGCCCAGGTCCTCGTGCGTGAGGAGCACCTGCGCGGTGTGGAGGCCCACCTCGGAGAAGCACGACTCCCACATCTGCACGAGGCCCATCTGGCCCACGGCCGCGGCCGCCTGCAGCTCGTTCACCGCGTGCGGGCGCTTGGTCCAGCCCAAACGCTTCATGCCTTCCGCGATCGCGCCCGAGGAGACCACGAGCACCTCGACGCCGCGCGCGCGCAGCGCCGCGATCTGCCGCACCCAGTCCGCGATCGCGGAGCGATCGAGCCCCGCCCCCGCGTTCGTGAGGAGGCTCGAGCCGATCTTCACCACGATCCGCCGCGCGCGGGCGAGGGGGGATTTCATTTCAGTGAGGCCCGTCGTCCTCGAGAAGCCTGCCCCCGAGCGACTTTGTCGGGGGGCGGGGACCCAGCCGGATGACGTTCAGCTTCCATGAGCTCCATCACCTTGTACGTGACTTCCTTGCAACCGGCGCCGTCGATCGCCGAGATCACGAACCACGGCTTGGTCCAGCGGAGCTTCTTCACGAGGGCGGCGGCGCGCTTCTTTCGCTCCGCGGGCGCGAGGAGGTCCGCCTTGTTGAAGACGAGCCAGCGCGGCTTCTTCGCGAGCGCGGGATCGTACTTCTTCAGCTCGGCCGCGAGCGCGCGCACCTCGGCCGCGGGATCGATGTCCGCGTCCGTGGGTGCCATGTCGACCAGGTGCAGCAGCAGGTGCGTGCGCTGCAGGTGGCGCAGGACCTGGTGGCCCAGGCCCGCGCCCTCGGCCGCACCCCCGATGAGGCCGGGGATGTCGGCCATCACGAACGAGCGGTTCTCATCGACACGCACCACGCCGAGATTCGGCTGCAGCGTGGTGAACGGGTCGTCCGCGAC
>DATAMY010000115.1:0-30403 GCA_036266535.1 Usitatibacter sp.
GAGGAAGAACATGAACGCGAGGAGGATGCCCATGTCCGCCTGGAACTTGAGCGCGGAGCCCGCCCACGTCCCCACGCCGATCGTCATGGTGACCGCGGTGAACACCATCGCCGTCCCCCGCTCCTTCAGCGCCTCGTAGAACGCCGTCGCGAGATCCTTCCCCTCCCGGAGGTGCGTCTCGATCCGGTCGTAGAGGTAGATGCCGTAGTCGACGCCCACGCCCACGCCCAGCGCGATCACGGGAAGGGTGGAGACCTTGAGCCCGATGCCCAGCGTGGGCATGAGCGCCTCGCAGAGGACCGAGACGATCGCGAGCGGGATCAGGATGCAGAGCGTCGCGCGCAGGCTCCGGAAGGTGACGAGGCACATCGCGAGGAGCGCCCCGAAGATCGCGAAGCTCATCTCCCAGCGCGCCTGGTCGACCGCCTCGTTGGTGGCGGCGGCCACGCCCATGTTGCCGGTGGCGAGCTTGAATTCGAGGTTCGGCGTGGGATGCGCCGCCGCGTAGCTCTTCACCTCGGCGACCAGGCGCGCGAGCGTCTCGCCCTGCTGGTCGCTCGTGTTCACCAGCACCTGCATCGCGCTGCAATCCGGATCGAGGAGGCCCGTCGAGGTGTCGATGGGCGAGACCGCCTGCGCCATCACCTGCGGATCGCGCGGGAGCTGGCGCCACTTGAGGTTCCCCTCGTTGAACCCGGCGTTCACCACCTTCGCCATGCCCGGGAGCGAGATCACCGACTGCGCGCCGGGGACGTTCTGCATGTGCCAGTCGAAGCGCTCGATCGCGCTCATGATGTCGTACTTCGTGCACGCCCCCTGCACGTCGTGCGTCTGGGCGACCACCCCGAGCGTGTTCACGCCGATCGCGAACTTCTCCACGATCTTCGCGTTGTCGAGGTTGTAGCGCGAATCGGGCCTCAACTCCGGCACGCCGATGCCGTAGTCGCCCACCTTGAGGTGGCGCTCCTGCACGAGCCCGCCGGCGAGCACCGCGACGGAGAGCGCCACGATGGCCGTCGCGCGGCGCCGCTCGACGAACCGCGAGGCGGCACGCCACACGCGGTCCGCGCGGCTCTCCTGCCAGGCTTCCTTCCCGAGCGCGCGCTTCGACATCCGGAGGTACGAGAGGAGGATCGGGAGCAGCATCTTGTTCGTGACGATCATCCACGCGACGCCGAGGGACGCCGTGATCCCCAGCTCGCGGACGATGTCGATCGGGATCAGCATGATCACGGCGAAGCCCAGAACGTTCGTGAGGAGGGCGAGCGTCCCGGGGATGAAGAGCTTCCCGAACGCGCGGCGGGCGGCCGCGAGGCTGTCGAGCCCCGAGAGCACCTCGCGCTCCCAGGTCTTGGTCATCTGCACCGCGTGGGAGACGCCGATCGAGAAGATCAGGAACGGCACCAGGATCGAGAGCGGATCGATCCCGAAATGCAGGATCGGGAGCGTCCCCAGGAGCCAGAGGACCGGCATCATCGCGACCGTGATCGCGACGAGCGTCAACTTCAGGTCCTTCACGAACCAGAGCATGAGGAGGAGCGTGATCACGAACGCGATTCCGAAGAAGACGATCACGCCGCGCGCGCCCTCCGCGATGTCGCCCACCGCCTTCGCGAACCCGATGATGTGCACCGTCTGCCCGCCGCCCTCGTACTTCGCGCGGAGGGCCTCGAGCTTCCTCGCGAAGTCGAAGTAGTCCAGGCGCTTTCCGGTCTGCGGGTCGATCTCCAGCAATCCCGCCGCGACCAGCGCCCCGGAGAAATCCGTCGCCACGGTGCGCCCGACCTCGGTCGACTTGTCGACGTTCGCGCGGACGGTCTTCAGGTCCTCGTCCGTGCCCTGGAACGTGGCGGGAATCACGTTCCCCCCGGAGAAGCCCTCCTCGATCACCTCGATGAAGCGGGTGTTGGGCGTGAAGAGCGACTTCACCGTCGGCCGGTCCACGCCGTTCAGCAGGAAGACGTCGTCCGTGAGCGCCTTCAGCTTCGTCATGTACTGCCGCGTGAAGATGTCCCCGTCCTTCTGCACGAGCGCGATCGCGACGCGGTTGGCGCCCCCGAACACCTTCTCGTACTGGCGGTAGACCTTCATGTACGGGTGCTGGAGCGGCACCATCTTGTTGAAGCCCGCGTCGACGGCGAGGCGCGAGGCGGACACGGCGAAGATCGCGGTGAGCACGCCGAAGAGTGCCAGCCACGCCTTCCGGTGGCCGAAGATCGCGCCGGAGATCGCCTGGATGAAGGTTTCGAGCCTCATCGGACGGCGGTCCTCCGCGCGAGCGGGAGCGGCAGCATGCGCGCGCCGCCCTCGCCCAGGATCATCACGGCGTTCGGCCGGCCCAGGAGCGGCTTGGAGAGAGCCTTCGCCGTGCCGGTCGCGAGCGGCCCGAACGAGCGGCCGTCGTCGCGGCTCACCAGCACCGTGCCCGCGCCGCCGGCGAGCACGATCGCGCCGTCCGGAAGCCGCGTCCCGCCCATGAGGGTCGCCGTCGACGCGTTGTCCACGGCGGCCCAGGTCTCGCCGCCGTCGGCCGAGCGATAGATCTTGCCGCGGAGCCCGAAGGCGACCACCGCGCCGTCGGCGGCCACGACGCCGCCGAAGAGCGAGCCCTTGTAGGGCGAGGCGACCTTCTTCCAGTCGCGGCCCTCGTTCGACGACGCGAGGATGGTCCCCTCCTCGCCGAAGATGAGGAGCCGGGCCGGGCCCGCCCGCACGATCGCGTTGAGGTGCTTGTCCTCGGGGAGCACTTTCCTCCCGTTCCACGTGCGCCCGCCGTCCGTGGTCTCGAGATACGCGCCGTACGCGCCCACCGCGATGCCGCGCTGGGGATCGAGGAAGAGCACCGAGAGGAGGGGGCGCTGCTCCGCGGGGGCCGAATATTGCAGCGCCCAGCTCTCGCCGCCGTCCTCGCTCGCGAGGATCACGGTGTCGTGGCCCACGGCCCAGCCGTGCTTCGCGTCGGCGAACGTGACGGACGTGAGGAGGGGTGCCGCGGGTGCCGCGGCGCGCCGCCACGTGGCGCCGTCGTCGTCCGTGAGCGCGATCGTGCCGCCGTCGCCCACCGCCACGATCCGGCTGCCGACGCGCACGCCGTCCACGAGGAGGAGCCGCCGCAGCGTGGTCTCGGGAAGCGCGCCGCCCGGAACCATCGCCTGCCTGGGGGGCGCGGGCGCCGGCCCCTGCGCCTGCACCCCCGCGAGCACGCAGAGGATCGCGGCGAGGAGGATCGCGCGCCCGGCGGCGCGGGTGGGGCTCATCGCGGCCGCCGGGACGAGGCTACGGGCTATCGCGTGCCGATGCCGCGCAGGTTGTTGGGCGAGTAGTCGCCGGGCGAGCGCTTGAGGGGCTCGTAGACCCGCTTCTCCTCGTTCCTCAGGCCCATCGCGATGTAGCGGCCGGACTGGAGGTCGTTGTGCACTTCCACGCCGGAGTACCACATCGGGACGTTGTACCAGTTCTCGTTGTGCTGCTCTGCGTAGCGCCAGAGGTCGCCGCGGCCGTCGTACGCATCGATCGCGACGACCGCCCAGCTGTCCTCGTCGATGTAGAACGTGCGGCGCGAGTAGATGTGGCTCGTGCCCGGCTTCAACGTGGAGTCGACCACCCACACGCGATGCAGCTCGTAGCGCGCGAGGTCCTGGTTCAGGTGGCCCGGCTTGAGGAGGTCCGAATACTTGTATTTCGGGTCGTCCATCCGGTAGGAGTTGTACGGGATGTACATCTCCTTCTTGCCCACGAGCTTCCAGTTGTAGCGGTCGGTCGCGCCGTTGTACATGCCGAAATCGTCGTTGGTGCGAAGGCCATCGGCCGCGGTCCCCGGGTTGTCGTAGGCGACGTTGGGCGCGAGGCGCACGCGGCGCTGGCCCGGGTTGTACGTCCAGGCGCTCCTCGGCTCCTTCACCTGGTTCACGGTCTCGTGCACGAGGAGGATGTAGCCGGCGAGCCGCGCGGGGGCGGTCGTCACCTGCAGGTAGTTCAGGATCTTGTTCGGCTCGCGCTTGTCCGCCGGGATGGCGCAGTTGCCGTACTGGAAGTCGTACTCGTACTCGAACTTCACGAGCGCGTAGTCGCCGCTGCGCGTGACGGCCGCCTGGTCCCAATTGAGCCCATACGTGCCGCCGCGGTAGCGCAGGAGCGAGTTCCAGATCGCCTCGTTGCCGTCCTTCGGGATCGGGAAGGGAATGCCGCCCGTGCAGCCGTCCACGCCGTTGCCGCCGGGGGCGAGCTTCGCCTTCGCGGCGCACTCCTTCGTCTCCTGGTAGTGGCAGGCGGGGAATGCGGCGCTGCGGTGCGTCGGATAGACCACCATCTTGTAGTCCGGGTACTTCCGCATCATCGCCATCGCGCCCGGCGGAAGCTGGTCTCTGTACTGATCCATGTTCTTCGCGTCGATCGTGAAGAGCGGCTTGTCGCCCGCGAACGGGTCGGGATAATAGCCGCCCTCCTTGTAGCCCGACACGGGCGTCGTGATGCCGCCGTCCCAGGCCGGGATCGTGCCGGCCGCGTTGCCGGCCTTCTCCGCCCCGATGGGCGTCAACGTCGTTCCCAGCTTGGCGAGGTCCGACCCCGCCAGCTGCGCCGCGGCCGGAACCGCGAAGGCGGCGAGCGCGGCGAGCGCGGCCCATGATTTCCTCGAGATCATTGTTCTTCCTCCTGTCTGATTTTGTCGGCGATGCGCGCGTTTCGGGCGGGCGGCGTCAGAACGAGTAGCTCACGACCAGCGAGTAGAAGTCGCGATCCTTCAGGGGATTCGCGCTCGAGCAGAAGCTCGCGGGCTGGCCCGGCGTGAGCGTGGTCCCCGGCACCGCGACGTCCGTGCCGCAGTACGTGCGGCCGCCGAAGTAGCTGGTGTACTGCACGTCGACCAGCCACTTCCGCTGGTATTCCCACGAGGCGCCGACCGAGACCGACTTCGTGTCCTCGTTGAAGTTGGGGCCCACGCCCTTCACGTCGTGCGAGAAGGCGATCCGGGGCGCCACGTTCCCGTTGAAGAGGAGGTTGCTGTACTCCAGGCGCCCGAGGAGCCGGTAGCCCCACGAGAAGTTGGTGAGGAAGCCCTGCGTCTGCACCGAGAAGGCGCTCGAGACGACCGCGCCGAACGGCGTGGCGGGCAGGTACACCGCGGGGCCGGCGAACTTCTGGTCGTGCGGCAGGTTGTGGAAGTAGTTGGCCCCCACCTCGCCCACGACCACGAGCTGGTCCGCCCGCGCGACGTTCGGCCACGACTTCGTCCCCGTCACCTGGAGCTGGCTCATCTTTTCGCGCTGCCAGCCCTGGATGTCCGTGCCGTCCGGCACGAGGGCCGCCGCGGTGGCGCCGGCGGGAGCGCCGGGAATCTGCGTGAAGCCGGTGATGAGGTTCGGCAGCCCCAGCGCGGCGAGGATCAGCTCGGGTGTGGCGAGCTGCACCGGCTGGTTCGGGCGGTAGGAGTACTCGCCCTGCAGCGCGATGCCGTACGGGCCGGCCGTGTTGAAGCTCACGCCGTAGAGCTTGATGTCCTCCGGGAATTCCGCGAAGTAGCGCGCGGTGCCCGTCGCGCAGAGGGCGCGCAACGCCGCGGAGCCGCAGATCGGCGCGATGAGCGGCCCGCCCGTCAGCACCGACGTGGTCGTGCCCTTGGTGGCGCTCACGAGCGGCACGCGGCTGTGGTAGTTCATGAAGTAGAAGCCGAACTCCGTCTCGTTCAGTCCGCTCGCGAGGTAGTGCATCGCGACGCCGTACTGGCCGCTGTCGCTGGGATTGCGGTCCGCCGAGCGCGGGACCCAGATCTGCGCGGCCGGGTCGAAGGGCCCGTAGAGGGCCGTCGCCGTGGCGGAGAGGCCCGGGATGCCGGGCGGCACCGGGTTCCTCGGCGCCGTGCGATCGTCCAGGCGGCGGCCGAAGGACACGATCACGCGGTCCGAGTCGTCGCTCACGGTGTCGTTGTTCGAGAAGAACGAGCCCTTGGGATCGATCCGGATCTTGTCGAAGTTGGTGAGGTAGAAGCCCTCGACGCTGAACGCCCTCGTGATCTCCTGGCTTCCCCACACGCCCGCCGTGGGAATGAACGCCTCCTTCAGCTCCGAGCCGGGGATGCGCAGCTTCGAGACGTCGACGGGGTTGATCACGTTGATGCCGCCCGGGATGAACGTGCTCTCGCCCCAGCTGATCACCTGGCGCCCGGCGCGCAGCCGCAGCGTATGCCCGGCGGGCTCGAAGGCCGCGCTCACGAAGCCGTCCAGGCCCACGACGTCCTTGCCCAGGCGCTCGCGGCCGGTGGGGCCCAGCTTGTCGCTGTCGTGCAGGTCGAAGTCGTAGTACGCGGTGCCGCGGCCGAAGAAGCCGAAGTTGCGGTACTTGATCTCGAGGTCGCTCGTCGCCTTCACGATGTTCGCGAAGGCCTT
Source organism: Usitatibacter sp. (assembly GCA_036266535.1). GTDB lineage: Bacteria > Pseudomonadota > Gammaproteobacteria > Burkholderiales > Usitatibacteraceae > Usitatibacter. The sequence continues at coordinate 6,384 of DATAMY010000115.1, forward strand.
GCCCTTCTCGAAATTCAGGTCGCCGTTGTCCTCGTTGGTGGAGCGGGACGTGCCCCCGTTCGCGATCCCGATGAGGGAAGCGTCGCGGTCCTTCGCGCGGATCGAGACGCCGTAGCTCACGGTCGTGTCGAGGTTCAGCCCGATGCCGTTGTCGAACGAGAACTGCAGCGCGTACGCGGGCGCCGCGCCCAGGAGTGCGAGGGCCAGCGCGAGCGGCTTGATCGCCGGGCGGAGTGCGGATGTCATGGGGCGTTTCTCCTCTCTGGTTTCTTTCGTTATTGGCGGCTCCGCATGCGGGTGCGGGCCCGTTTCCAGGTCGCGGCTATTGTGCAGGCATTGGATCGCCTCGTGCAATCATTCACCTTCCTAGCTTCGCGGGGTGATCTCGAAAAGCCCGGCGGCGCCCATGCCCGTTCCGATGCACATGGTCACCATCCCGTATTTGCCGCCCGTTCGCCGCATGCCGTGGACGATCGTGGCCGTCCGGATGGCGCCCGTGGCGCCCAGCGGGTGGCCCAGGGCGATGGCGCCGCCCTGCGGGTTCACCCGGGCGGGGTCCAGCCCCAGCTCGCGGATCACCGCCAGCGATTGCGCAGCGAAGGCCTCGTTCAGCTCGATCCAGTCGAGGTCGGACTGCTTGACCCCCGTGGCCGCGAGCACCTTCGGGATCGCCTTGATCGGGCCGATGCCCATGATCTCCGGCGGCACGCCCGCGACCGAGAAGCCGGCGAAGCGCGCGAGGGGTGCGAGGCCGTAGCGTTTCATCGCCTTCTCGCTCATGAGGATCACGGCCGCGGCGCCGTCGGACATCTGCGAGCTGTTGCCGGCGGTGACGGAGCCGCGGGCGGCGAAGACGGTCTTCAGCTTCCCGAGCGTCTCGAGGGTCGAATCCGGCCGCGGACCCTCGTCCACGTCCGCAACGCGCTTGCGGTGGCTGATCTCGCGCTTCCCCAGGTCCGGCGCGGCGGTGTCGACTTCGTACGGGAGGATCTCGTCCCTGAACGCGCCGGCGGCGATCGCCCTCGCGGCCTTCTGGTGGCTCGCGACGGCGAACGCGTCCTGGTCCTCGCGCGAGACCTTCCACTGCTGCGCGACCTTCTCCGCGGTGATGCCCATGCCGTAGGCGATGGCGACGTTCTCGTCGTTCCGGAAGACGGCCTCGTTCAGCGCGATCTTGTTCCCCATCATCGGGACCATCGACATGGATTCCGTGCCGGCGGCGATCACCACGTCGTCGTCGCCCGTGCGGATCCGGTCGGCCGCGAGCGCCACGGCCTGCACGCCCGAGGAGCAGAAGCGGTTGATCGTCATCGCGGGGACGCTGTTGGGAAGCCCTGCCAGGAGGACGCCGATCCGCGCGACGTTCATCCCCTGCTCGCCTTCCGGCATCGCGCAGCCGACGATCACGTCCGCGATGTCGTGGGGATCGAGCCCCGGGACCTTCGCGACCGCGCCGCGCAGCACGTGCGCGAGGAGGTCGTCCGGGCGGACGTGGCGGAACATCCCGCGCGGGGCCTTGCCCACCGCGGTTCGCACCGCGGCGACGATGTAGGCGTCCTGGACTTGCCTGGTCATTTCCGATCCCCCTGCTTCCCCGTCATTCCCGCCGCGGGAATGACGTTAATTCCTCAAAGGCTTGCCGGTCTTCAGCATGTGCTCGATGCGGTCCTGCGTCTTCGCGGTCTTCGCGAGCGCCACGAAGTGGCGCCGCTCGAGGTCGAGGAGCCACTGCTCGTCCACGAGGCTCCCCGGCTCGATCTCGCCGCCGCAGAGCGCCTCCGCGATGCGCGACGAGATCTCGTAGTCGTGCTCGGAGATGAACCCGCCCTCCTTCATGTTCACGAGCATCATCTTGAGGGTCGCGATGCCGGTGTCGCCGGCGACGGGGATCTGCGCGGGCGGGAGCGCGGGACGCACGGCCGCGTCCGCCATCGCGCGCGCCTCGCGCTTCGCGACGTAGAGCAGCTCCGCCGGGTGGAAGACCACGACGTCCGAGGGCTTGAGATAACCCATCTCGCGCGCGTGCTCGGCGCTCTTCGAGACCTCGCCCATGGCGACCTGGCGGAAGGTGCGCTGCAGCTCCGGGAAGGCGTCGCCGCCCTTCGACCACGCGGCCGCGCGCGCCGCGAGCTCCTTCAGCCCGCCGCCTGCCGGGAGGAGTCCCACGCCCGCCTCGACCAGCCCGATGTAGCTCTCGAGCGCCGCGACCGCGCGCTGCGCGTGCATCACGAACTCGCATCCGCCGCCCAGGGCGAGGCCCTCGACCGCGGCGACCGTGGGAACGAGGCTGTATTTCAGCCGCTGCGAGATCCGCTGGAAGAGCGCCACCATCGACGCGAACTCGTCGAAGCGCCCGTCCTTCAGCGACTCGAGCGCGGCCTTCAGGTTGGCGCCCACGGCGAAGGGCGGCTCGTGCCAGATCACGAGCGCGTCGAAATGGCGCTCGGCCTCGTCCAGCGCGCGGTCGAGGCCCTGCAGCACCTCCACGCCCGCCGAATGCATCTTGCTCTTGAAGGAGACGATCGCGATGCCGTCGCCCTGGTGCCACATCCGCACGCCCTCGTCCTCGAAGACGGTGGCGCCGCGATCCGGAGCCTTCTCTCCCAGGACCTGCTCGGGGAAGAGCTGGCGCGCGTACACCGGAAGCGTCGAGCGCGAATGCATCGTGCCGTCCGCCGCGGAGAAGGAGCCCTGCGGGGAATGAACGCCGCTGCGCCCATCCGTGACCCACGCGGGAAGCGGCGCCTTCGCCATCGTCTTCCCGGCCGCGATGTCCTCCTCGATCCACTTGGCGACCTGCTGCCAGCCCGCGGCCTGCCACAGCTCGAAGGGGCCGCGTTGCCAGCCGAAGCCCCAGCGGATCGCGAGGTCGACGTCGCGGGCGCAATGGGCGATCTCGGCGAGATGCACCGCGCAGTAATGGAAGAGGTCGCGGAAGATCGCCCACAGGAACTGCGCCTGGGGATGCGGGCTGGCTCTCAGCTTCGCGAGCTGCTGCGCCGGGTTCCTCTCCTTGAGGATCGCCTGCACTTCGTCGGCCACCGCCGCGGCCGAGGGCCGGTAATCCCGCCTCGCGAGATCGAGGACGAGGAACTCCTTGCCCTTGCGCACGTAGATGCCGCCCTTGGTCTTCTGTCCGAGCGCGCCCTTCGCGACGAGCGCGGTCAGCCACTCCGGCGCGTGATAGTAGGCGCGCCACGGATCGTTCGGGAGCGTATCCGCCATCGTCTTCACGACGTGCGCCATGGTATCGAGGCCGACGACGTCCGCCGTGCGGTAGGTGGCGCTCTTCGCGCGACCGATCGCGGGACCGGTCAACGCGTCGACCTCGTCGAAGCCCAGCTCGAACGCGAGCGTGTGATGCATGGTCGCGAGCATCGAGAAGACGCCCACGCGGTTCGCGACGAAGTTCGCCGTGTCCCTGGCGCGGATGACGCCCTTCCCGAGCGTGGTGGTGAGGAAGGTCTCGAGGCGGTCGAGGGTGGCCGGATCCGTCTCCGCCGTCGGGACCAGCTCCACGAGGCGCATGTAGCGCGGCGGATTGAAGAAATGGATGCCGCAGAAGCGCTCGCGAAGCTTCGGCGGGAGCGTCTTCGAAAGCTCCGTGATCGAGAGGCCGGATGTATTCGAGGCGAAGATCGCGTGGGGTGCCAAGTAGGGCGCCACCTTCGCGAAGAGCGCCTTCTTCCAGTCCATGCGCTCGCTGATCGCCTCGATCACGAGGTCGCATTCGGCGAGGAGCTCGAGGTGCTCGTCGTAGTTCGCGGGCACGATCTGCTGCGCGAGCGATTTCACGGCGAGCGGGCTCGGCTCCTGCTTCGCCAGCGCCTCGATCGCCTTCCGCGCGGTCGCGCTCTTGTCCTTGCCCTCGGCCGCGAGCTCGAAGAGGATGGGCTTCACGTTCGCGTTGGCGAGGTGCGCCGCGATCTGCGCGCCCATGACGCCCGCGCCGAGGACCGCCGCCCTGCGGACGAGGATGCGGCCTTCGGATGAATGCGCCGCGGCGTGCTGCGGACGGGGCCGTACGACGGGCTCGAGGGTGGTGTCGCTCACGTCATGCCTCCACGACGCCGCCGGGAACGGGGCGCGGCTTCCGCTCCTTGTCCACGGCCACGTAGGTCAGTTGCGCTTCCGTCACCCGCACCACCTCGCTGACACCGCCGCGCCGCCTCTGCGCGAAGACCTCGACGTCGACCGTGATCGAGGTCGTTCCGACCTTCAGCACCCGCGCGTAGAAGCTCACGAGGTCGCCCACGAAGACCGGCTCGCGGAAGACGAAGGAGTTCACGGCGACGGTTACGATCGCCCCCTGTGCGCGCTCCCATGCGGCGACGCTTCCGGCGATGTCCACCTGCGACATGACCCAGCCGCCGAAGATGGTGCCGTGCGCGTTGGTATCCGCGGGCATCGGCACGATGCGAAGGACCGGCTGCTCGCCTTCTGGGAGGTTCGCCATGGAGAGGAACGGGAGCGATTCAAACGGGCGTTTGAATATTACTCCCGTTCGGGAAAAACTGCTGGAAGATAGGAACCGAGGAGGCATGATGAACCGTACCGGGAAATGGGCGCCGCTCGCGGCGCTGGCCGCCGTCGCGGCGATCATGGCCGTGCACGGCCCGATCCCGCAGCTTCCGCACTACCACGAGTTCGCCGACGCTCGCCCGCTGCTGGGCGTCCCGCATGCGATGGACGTGCTCTCGAACGCGGCCTTCGCGCTCGTGGGCCTCTGGGGCCTCTGGCGGCTACGCGATCCCGCGGTTCGCGCGCGGCTGGGGCGTGCCTGTATCGGCTATGCACTCTTCATTGCGGCTTTGGTCATGACCTCGGCCGGGTCGTCCTACTACCACCTCGCGCCCGACGACGCGCGGCTCGTCTGGGACCGGATCCCGATCGCGCTCGCATGCGCGGGCCTTCTTTCGGGCACCCACGCGCAGACGCATTCGGCGCGCCACGCGCTCGGGCTCACCGCGGCGCTCGCAGTGGCCGCGGTCGCGAGCGTGCTCTGGTGGTCGTTCACCGCGGTGACGGGCGTTGGCGACCTTAGGCCGTACCTGCTGCTCCAGGGCGCGCCGCTCCTGCTCGTCCCCGCGTGGCAGGCGTTGGCCGGATCGCCCCGACGCGACCGGGTCGCATTCGGCTGGGCGATCGGCCTCTACGTCCTGGCCCAGTTCGCGGAGCTCCTCGACCACGGCCTCTTCGAGGCGCTCGGGTTCATGAGCGGCCACACGCTGAAGCACCTTCTCGCCGCGGCGGCGGGCTTCGTGCTGGTCGCGGCGATCACGCGGCGGGGCTGAAAGAAAAAGGGGCGGCTACGCCGCCCCTTTCGGACGTCGCGATGCGAAGGCTCAGCCCTTCAGGCACTCGCTCATGAATTTCTTCCGCTCGTCGCCGGCCATCTTCTTCTTGCCGGCTTCCGCGTTGCATTCCGTCATGCGCACCTTCGGGTCCTTCTTCCCTTCGCCCTTGGCCGGGGCTCCCTTGCCGTCGCCGCCCTTGTCCATCGGGCCCTTCATTCCGCCGTCGCCCATGGGATGCTCGCCCTTGAGGCACGAGCTCATGAACTTCTGGCGCTCCGCGGCGGCCATCTTGCCCTTGCCGGCCTCGGCGTTGCACTCCTTCATGCGCTCCTGCTGGGGCGTCATCTTGGTGTCCGGGGCGCCGCCGCCGGGCGCGGTCTTGCCCTTCAGGCAGTCGCTCATGAACTGCTTGTGGGCATCGCCCTTCATGCCCTTCGACTCGTGGGAGCAGTCGGACATGCGTTGCTGCTGCGGGGTGAGCTCCTTCTTGGGGGGATCCGCGGCTACGGCGGCGAGCGCCGAGGCGGCGATGAATGTCGCGAGAGCGACGATCGGGGTCTTCACAGTTGTCTCCTTTTGTCGGTCTGTTTCGGTGTCGAGCCGCCGCGCATCGTATTCTTCCGCGGGCCGCAGGGCAAGCCGCGCTTTAGCGCGACGCTTCCTCGGCCGCCCGGATCCGCTCCTCGGTCGGCGGATGGGTGGAGACGTAATCCATGCCGCCCGCCACCCGATCGCGCTTGGGCCGCGCCTTGCTGAGCGCCGCGAGCGACTCGCCCAGCAGCCGCGGGGAGCGGCCGGTGGCCCGCAGGAGGCCGAAGGCGAAGCCATCCGCCTCCCGCTCGAACTCGCGCGAATACCCCGTATGCAGGAGCGCCGTCGGCACCGTCGCCGTGACGTTCGCCACGGCGGTCGCATCGCCGAAAAGCGCCATCCCGGCGAGCCCCACGATCGAGTCCTGCAGCATAGCCCGCGTCCCGTGCCGGAATTGCAGGTGGCCCAGCTCGTGCGCGAGCACCGCAGCGACGTGCTCGTCGTCCAGGAGCGACGCGAGCTGGTCGGTCATCACGACGATCCCGCCCGGGAGCGCGAACGCGTTGGGGCCGATCCAGCCGCCGTTGCGAAATTCGAGGCGCGCGTTCCGGGCGGCCGGGCCCAGGTTCGCCGAGAGCGCCGCGAAGGCCGCCCGCAGCCGCGCCTGCCGCGCCGCGTCCATCGCGCTCGGCTTGAGGACGAAGCTGTCCAGGGACTTGAGCCCCTCGACCGCAATCTGGGATTCGATCGCCGGAGGAAGATGCTCCGCCACGCGCCGCGCGAGCCACGGCACGCCGTCGTGGTAGCCGAACCATCCCACGACCATCAGCCCCACGATCGAGCCCAGCACGATCCCGAGGTGGGATTCGAGCCGGTGCGCGAGACCCGCGCTGCCCGGCAGCGGCATCGCGGCGGCGACCGCATCGGCCTCGGCGACGAGCACCGCGCCGCCCGGGAGCGCGATGCGCAGCGGCAGGCTCGCGAGCCGGGGCTCCACGCGCACGTCGGCGACCGCATCCTCGCGCAGCACGTTCGCGCCGCGCACCACGAGGCTTCCGTCGCGGACCACGACCTGCACGCGGTGGCGCGTGGATTGCAGGCCGTCGAAATAATCCGCGGCGAAGCCGGGCGCCTGCGTCAAAGCGAGAAGTCCATGTCGAACATCTCGCTCATCTCCTCGCCGGCCGCGGCCACGTCGCGGGTCACGCCCCCGACGAACGCGTCCAGCCCGCCGTCCGCGAGCACGGCCAGCGATTCGGCGCGGTAGCGCAGGGTGCGGATCACCGCCCACGGGACGGCGAAGCCGAGGGTGAGCGTGATCGCGGCCATGTTGAAGCCGTAGATCCGCGCGAGCCGCAGCGACGAGAGCGTGCTCGCGAGGCCCACGCCCCCCTCGAGGCGAGTCCTGTTGAACGTGAGGTTGGCCACCCGCGAGCGCGTGAAGGCGAGGATGACCGCCGCGCTCACGAGGTAGCCGATGGGTGCCAGCGCGATCATCGCCGCCGGCATGAAGACCGCGGTCACGCCGACCACTGCGCCGAGGACGAACAGAAGCACGAAGAAGATGAGCATCGCGAGCACGTAGATCACGTAGAAGCTTCCGACACTCGCCTCGCAGTGGAACGCGGAGGTTCCGTACCGCGTGCGGTTCGCCTGGAAGAGCCTCACCTTCGCGACCACGTACGGATACACGATCGCCGCGATGAGCGGCGTCACGAAGATGAACCACATGCCCGCCAGGCCCCGTGGCGGATGGGCCGGATCGATGCGCGGCAGGACGAGGGTGACCGCAGGGATGAGCACGATGGGGGCGAGGATGAGCAGCGCCTCGCGATACGTGCCGTCGAACCGGAAGCGGACGTTCCGGTAGCTCGAGTTCACGGCGTTGAACGCGAACGAGCGCACGACGAGCCAAGGGACCACCGGCGAAAGCGCCAGCACGAACACGGTGGCGTAGCGCGGGGAGTAGCGCGCCGCGAACGTGTAGGCGGCGAACGCGATGAGCGCCACGAGGCGGCCCTTGAGGATCGCGACGGGCTTGCCGTGATAATCGAAGTTGCTCCCGGCGAGCCACGTGTTGCCGTAGAGGTAGCGCTTCTTCCGCACCTTCGCCCACGGGGAATAGATGCCCAGGGTGACGAGCGTGAGGAAGAGGTTCACGATCCAGATCCGGAAATATTCGCCGGTCGAGCCGGTGAAGCTGAAGCGCTCCGAGCGCGCGGCCGGAGGGCGCGGCGGCGGCGGCGGCCCTCCCTCGCGAACGGAGGGCTGCGGAGCTGCGATGGAATCGGTCATTGTCTCCCCTGCGTTTCCGCCACGTTACGTGGCCGCAGGCCCCGCGGCAAGGAGGAGCCCTAGAGGGAATCCCAGCCCGGATCCGGGTGGAACCGCGGGCCGTGCTTTCGCTCGAGATCCGCCATGACCGCGAGCCATGCGTCCTTCCCGCGCGCATGGATGGCGGAGATCGGGCCGCCCAGGTGCGGCGCGAAGCCCGTGCCGAAGATCACGCCCGCGTCGCAGAGGTCCGCGTCCGCCACGATCCGCTCGCGCACGCACGCGACCGCCTCGTTCAACGCCGGCGCCACCATGCGGTCCGCGAGCGCCTTCAGGTCCACCGTGCCGGGCCCGCCGGACTTCTTGCGCGGCTTGCCCTTCACCCACGTGTAGAACCCCTGGCCGGTCTTCTTCCCGAAGCGCTTCGCCTCGACGTTCGCCTGGAGCTGCCTCGGCACGATGGCGCCGGGCTTCGCGAGCTCCTGGCCCACCGCCCAGCAGATGTCGAGCCCCACCATGTCCGCGAGCTCGATGGGTCCCATCGGCATGCCGAAATCCTTCGCGGCGGCGTCGAGCGTCTCCGCGGCAATGCCCTCGTCCAGCATGATCATCGCCTCGTTGAGATACGGCGAGAGCACGCGGTTCACGAGGAAGCCCGGCGCGGACTTGCAGGGGAGCGGCAGCTTGTCGATCTGGCGCGCGAACGCCTGGCCGATCGCCATCGTGGCGGGCGACGTGCGCGAGCCCTCGACCACCTCGACCAGCATCATCTGCGCGACCGGGTTGAAGAAGTGCAGCCCCACGAGGCGCTCCGGCCGCGCGAGGACGCCGTCCAGCTCCTGGAGCGGGATGCTCGACGTGTTCGAGGCGAGGATGGCGCCGGGCTTCATCCGCGGCTCGACCTGCGCGAAGAGCTTCCTTTTCACCTCGGCGTTCTCGACGATCGCCTCGATCACGACGTCCGCGCGCGCGATGCCGTTGCCGGCGACGTCCGGGACGAGCCGGTCCATCGCGGCCTGCACGAGGTGCGGCTGCTTGAGGCGCTTGCCGAAGAGCTCCGCCGCGCGCTTCACCGCCGGCGCGATGCGCTCGGGCGCCAGGTCCTGCAGCGTCACGTTCACGCCGCGGTACGCGGCCCATGCCGCGATGTCGCCGCCCATGGCGCCCGCGCCGATGACGTGGAGGTGTCTCACGTCATTCCCGCGAAGACCGGAATCCAGTTTCCCGAAGTCCTTCAACCGGTCCTGCAGCTTGAAGATGCGGACCAGGTTCTTCGTGGTCGGATGCGCGAAGAGGCTCGCGGTCGAGGCCGGGTTGTCCGCGGGGATGTCGCGCGGATCGCCGCCGAAGTCCTTCCATGTCTCGATGATCGCGTAGGGCGCGGGGTACTGGTCGCGGCGCACGCGCTCGGCGACCTTCTTCGCGGACATGCGGGCCACCAGCTCGCGAATGCCCGGCCAGTCGCCCGCGGCGGCCGCGAGGCCCGGCGCATGGACCGGCGGCGGCGCCCCGAGGATCCGCCGCGCGGCGTTCTCGAAGTGCCGGCGCGGCGTGACCGCGTCGACCAGGCCCAGCTTCTTCGCGCGCCGGCCGTCGATGCCGCGGCCGGTGAGCATGAGGTCCAGCGCCGCCGCGGGCCCGATCAGCTTCGGCATCCGGCGCGCGCCGCCCCACCCGGGCGTGATGCCGATCATCACCTCCGGCAACGCCATGCGCGTCTTCGGGCCGTCGTCCGCGACGCGGTACCGGCACGCGAGGGCGAGCTCGAGCCCGCCGCCCATGCAGAAGCCGTGGATCAACGCGACGGTCGGGAAAGGCAGCGCGGCCACCTTGTCGTAGACCTCGTTCCCGAGCCGCATGAAGGCGATCGCCTCCGCGGCGCTCGAGATGCGCGTGAACTCGTCGATGTCCGCGCCGGCCGCGAAGCCGTTCTCCTTCGCGGAGAGGATCGCGAGGCCCTTCGGCGGCATCGTCGCGAGATGGTCGGCGAGCTGGCCCAGCTCGCGCAGCACTTCGCTCGAGATCGTGTTCGTCGTCGCGCCCTCGCGGTCGAACGCGAGCCACGCCAGGTGGTCCGCGTCGAGCGTGAGCTTCCAGTGCTTGAGGTCCATTTGTTCTTCTTCTCCGTCGTCCCCGCGAAGGCGGGGACCCCTGGATTCCCGCCTTCGCGGGAATGACGTGCTTGTTAAGCCCGCTCGACCAGCATCGCGCCGCCCTGCCCGCCGCCGATGCACAGCGACGCCACCCCGCGCCGTCCGCCCGTGCGCTCGAGGACCTTCAGCACGTGGAGCACCACGCGCGCGCCGGAGGCGCCGATCGGATGGCCCAGCGCGATCGCGCCCCCGTCGACGTTCAGCTTCGCGCGATCGAGCTTCCCGAAGGCGCGGTCCAGCCCGAAGTGCTCGCGGCAATAGGCGTCGCTTTCCCACGCGGCGAGGCAGCCCAGCACCTGCGCCGCGAAGGCCTCGTTCACCTCCACCGCGTCGATGTCGTCCCAGCCCAGCTTGTGGCGAAGGAGGAGCGGCGTGATCGCATGCACCGGTCCCAGCCCCATCTCCGCGGGATCGAGCGCGCCCCAGTGCGTGTCGACGATGCGCCCGAGGGGCTCCAGGCCCTGCCGCTCGACCTCTTCCCCGGACGCGAGGACCAGCATCGCGGCGCCGTCCGTCACCTGCGAGCTGTTGCCGGCCGTGACGTTCCCGTAGGTGCGGTCGAAGACGGGCTTCAGCTTCGCGAGCTTCTCCACGCTCGAATCGCGTCGCAGGCCATCGTCCGCCGTGTACACGCTGCCATCCGGCCCGTACATCGGCTCGATCTCGGTCATGTGGCCGTTGTCCTGCGCGAAGGCGAGCCGGCGGTGCGATTCCACCGCGTACTCGTCCATCATCTGGCGCGTGATGCCGAAGCGCTTCGCGACGATCTCCGCGGTCGATCCCATCGAGATCTTCACCACGGGATCGGTGAGCCCGCGCAGGATCGCGATCACGGGTGCCAGGTACGACGGCCGGAAGCGCGCCGCGAGCGCCGCCTTCCGGCCCATGCCCTTCGCGGCGTACCAATGCGCGAGCCACGTCACCATCGCCGGGCCGAAGAGGAGCGGCGAGTGGCTCATGGCATCCGTGCCGCCCGCGAGGACCAGGTTCGCGCGCCCCGCGAGGATGTTCACCGCGGCGGAGTCGAGCGCCTGCATGCCGGAGGCGCAGTTGCGCATCACGGTCCACGCGGGGACCTTCTCGCCGCAGCCCAGGCGCAGCGACACCACGCGCGCGATGTTGGCCTCGTCGGCCGAGGGAAGCGCCGCGCCGACGATCACCTCGTCGAACGCGTTCGGCTCGAAGCGCTGGCGAAGGAGGAGCGGCCGCCCGGCCGCCACCGCGAGGTCCGAGCCGGTGAAGGGGCCCGGCCCGGTCTTCGCCTTGAGGAAGGGCGTGCGCGCGCCGTCGACTACAAAGACGCGGCGGCGACTTTCCGCCGCGGGTCCGTAGGCTGCCATTGATCCTCCTGTTGGGCGCCGCGCGAGAGGTCGTGGGCGAAGTCGTCTACCCGGATCACGTCGTGGCGCAGTCGGTCGGTGCGAAGGAGATGATCGAGCTCGGCCTGGGTGATGAGGCCCTGCGCGAGCGCGGCGGCGCGGCGGTCGGCGAGCGTGCGCTGCCCGAGCTTCCCTTCCTTCGCCGCGCGGCGGATCTTCGCCTCGATGGGATCGGCCGCGATCACCGCCTCCATCGCGATGTCGAGCCGCCCGATCACGTCGTCCTCGCGCCGCGGCACGTAGGCGCCGGCGGTCAGGCGATCGCGCGCGGCGCCGGGCGTGATGAGGATCTCCGCCACGCGCGAGGCCCACTTGTCCTGCGGGGCGTCGAGCGTGAGGCCCTTCGGGAACGCGAGGAGGCGCAGCCACGCGGCGATGAAGCGGTTCGGGAAGTTCGCGAGCACGCCGTCCATCGCGACCTGCAGCTTGAAGAAGCTGTCGTGCATCGCCCACGTGAGGAGGGGAATGTCGTCCTTCTGGCAGCCCTCGTCCTGGAAGCGCTTGACCGTGGCCGAGGCCATGTAGAGGAGCGAGAGGATGTCGCCCAGGCGCGCGGAGATCATCTCCTTTCGCTTGAGGCTCCCGCCGATCACGAACATGGATGCGTCCGAGAGGAGCGCGAACGCGGCCGAGAAGCGCGTCATGAGCTGCAGGTACCGGCGCGTCTCGCGCGGCCCGGGGACCGCGATCCCCTTCCCGCCCGTGAGCCCCAGCCAAAGCGAGCGCGCGGCGTTGGAGAGCGTGAACGCCATGTGGCCCCAGAGCGCGCGGTCGAAGGCGGCGAGGTCGTTGGCGCCGGCCGACTCGATCTCCTTCAGCACGAAGGGGTGGCAGCGGATCGCGCCCTGCCCGAAGATGATCATCGAGCGCGTGAGGATGTTCGCGCCCTCCACCGTGATGGCGATGGGAACCGTCTCCCATGCCCGCCCGAGGTAGTTCTCCGGCCCCAGGCAGATGCCTTTCCCGCCGTGGATGTCCATCGCGTCGATGAGGATCGTCCGCATCCGCTCGGTCATGTGGTACTTGCAGATCGCGGAGATGACGGAGGGTTTCTCGCCCATGTCGAGCGCGGCCATGGTGAGGCGGCGCGTGGCGTCCATGAGGTAGGTGTTCCCGCCGATCCGCGCGAGCGGCTCCTGCACGCCCTCGAACTTCCCGATGGGCGTCTTGAACTGCGAGCGGATGCGCGCGTAGGCGCCCGTCGCGCGGCTCCCGATCTTGCCCGCGGCCATCGACATCGACGGAAGCGAGATCGAGCGGCCCGCCGCGAGGCATTCGACCAGCATCCGCCAGCCGCGGCCGATCTGCGCGGTGCCGCCGATGATCCAGTCCATCGGCACGAAGACGTCCTTGCCCGTCGTGGGGCCGTTCATGAACGCACTGTTCAACGGGATGTGGCGCCGGCCGATGTTCACGCCCTTGTGCGACGTGGGCACGAGCGCCAGCGTGATGCCGAGCTCCTCTTCCCCGCCCAGGAGCTTCTCCGGGTCGAAGAGCTTGAACGCGAGGCCCAGGAGGGACGCGACCGGTCCCAGCGTGATGTAGCGCTTCTCCCACGTGAGGCGGATGCCCAGCACCTCCCGCCCTTCGTGCATTCCCTTGCACACGATGCCGAAGTCCGGGATCGAGCCCGCGTCCGAGCCCGCCTCCGGGTTGGTGAGCGCGAAGCACGGGATCTCGAGGCCCTTCGCGAGCCGCGGGAGATAGTGGTTCTTCTGCTCTTCCGTGCCGTAGTGGATGAGGAGCTCCGCGGGCCCCAGCGAGTTGGGGACCATCACGCTCACCGCGGCGGTGCCGCTGCGGGTCGAGATCTTGGTGACCGTCTCCGAGTGCGCGTACGCCGAGAAGCCGAGCCCGCCGTACGACTTGGGAATGATCATCCCGAGGAAGCCCTGCTCGCGGATGAACTTCCAGACCTCCGGCGGCATGTCCATCCGGTGGTGCGTGATGTCCCACTCGTCCAGCATGCCGCAGAGCTCGTCCACGGGCCCCTCGAGGAAGGCCCTCTCCTCGTCCGAGAGGCGCGCGGGCGCGTACGCGAGGAGCTTTTTCCAGTCGGGCCTGCCGCTGAAGAGGTCCGCGTCCCACCAGATGCTCCCGGCGTCGAGCGCTTCCTGCTCGGTCTGCGAGATCTGCGGGAGGATCCGCTTGTAGACGCCGAAGAGCGGCCTCGTCACGATCGCGCGGCGCACGGGCTTGAACGAGAACGCGGCGAAGATCGCGACCGCGACCCAGGCCGCGACGACCGCGGCGGAGGGCGCGGCGGTGAAGGTCTCCAGCGCCACGGCAGCCGCGGCCAGCGCCACCGCCCATGCGAGCGCGCTCGCGCGATGGTAGGCGAGCGTCCAGGCGGCCGCGATGCAGCCGAGCGCAACCAGCGTGGGGATCATCGTCTTGCCTCCTCATGGCCCGAGACGAGCTCGAGCTTGCGTGTGTCCGAAAGCGCGGGCGCCTTCAACCCCGCGACGAGAAACGGCGCCAGGCGCTGCAGCAGCAGCTCGTCGTTGTCCGCCTGGGTCACCTGCGCGAAGAGCTTGAGCGCGTCCGTGCCCGCGAGCGTGTACGAGAGGGCGCCCATCACGAAATGCAGGCGCCACGTGAGCTCCTGGCGCGAGAGGTGCGGGAGCGCCCTCAGGAACGCCTCCTTGTAGCGCGCGATCATCCCGGCGTACTGGGCATGGAGGAAATCGCGGATGAAGGGCGCCGGATCCGCATAGGCGCGCCCCAGCACGCGCAGGAAGTTCTTGCCCCCGCGCTTCTCGTCCCGCGCGAGCCTGAGCGCCGGGATCAGCATCGCGAAGAGCACCTTCTCGCACGACGGGGGCTTGGCGCCGCCCTCGCGCTCGAGCGCCTCGAGGAGCTCGATCCGCTCCTGGTTCATCGGATCGAGCCGGCGCGTGAGGACCGCCTGGAAGAGCACTTCCTTCGACCCGAAGTGGTAGTTCACGGCGGCCAGGTTCACGCCCGCGGCGGCCGTGAGCTGCCTCAAGCTCGTCGCCTCGAACCCGTGCTGCGTGAAGAGCTCCTCGGCGGCGTCGAGGATGCGGGTCTTGGTATCGGCGGAGGTCGCGTCGAGCGCGACGCCCTTGCGTGCGGGACGCGAGGCGGCCATGGCGCGGGGATGGATTCAAACGCTCGTTTGAATCGGCCATCGTAAGCCTGGCGCCGTGCCCCGTCAAACTGTTAGTGTGGGCGAGCGCCTCGACCCCCTTCAGGGAGACAGAAGATGAAGAAGACGATCGCCGGACGCGCCGCGCCCATGGCCGTGCTCATCGCCGTGTGCGGCCTCGCGGCGGCGCAGGCGCCCCGCAGCCCGTTCGATATCCCCTATCCCCCGAAGAGCCCGCCGTTCAAGTTCCTGAACCAGCACGGGCAGGAAGTCGAATGCACGGCTTCGCCGTGGCAACGCATCGACCTGGGCATGATCGGGCCCGTGCACATCTACGCGGGCGACCACTGCAGCATGCCGAGCCCGGATCCGCTCTCGACCCACTACAAGTCGCTCTACAGCAGCTCGTGCGACCTGCACGACATCTGCTACCTCGCGCCCGGCAACACGAAAGCCTTTTGCGACGACATGCTCAAGTGGCACACCGACCGCGACTGCCAGCGCGACAGCATGAAGACCGTCTGCATCGTGACGTCGGCCTCCTGGCGCAAGGGCCTCGAGACGCCCATCTCGACGCAGTACTGGGAGCGAAGCCAGGACTGGGGCCGGCGAAACTGCCGCATCAACCCGCCCCCCGCGCTTCCCGTGAGCTGGATCGCGTTCCCCGCCGGTGCGCTGCCGCAAGACGCGGTGCGCGTGGACACGGGCGCCACGAGCGCCGTCGTCTGCCGGGCAAGCTACCAGGGCGCGCAGCATCCCGGCCGCGTGTCGGGCAGCAACTGCAACATCGGCTACGGCGGGAGTGAATGGGGCATCAGCAGCGGCGAGGTATTGACGGCGAAGGCGGACAAGATCGCATGGATGCCCTTTCCCGGGCAGATGCCGCCGCGGGCGGTCGTGGGCGGCGTCGAGCGCGGACAGGGGCTCGTGGTGTGCCGCGCGCGCTACCAGAACGTGAACCTCGCCGGAAAGGTGGTCGCGGGATACTGCAACGTGGGCTACGGCGGAAAGGAGCTGACGCTCCGGCCCTTCGACGTACTGGTCGGCCGCTAGCCGAGAGCGCTCACGGCGTCCACGTGAGCCGCACGAGGGCGGAGCGGCGCAGCTCCGCCGCCGCGCCGGAGAACTCGACGTGCCGGCGGTCGAGCGCGTTCGCGACGAGGAGCGAGGCGTCGAGGCGTCGCGAAATGCGCCAGCCCAGGCGCGCGTCGGCCACCGTGTACGAGGGCACCGCGGGGCTTTCGAGCCGCCCCTGGTAGCGCCACGCGAGGTCGAACTCCCAGTCCGGCGTCACGTTCCAGAGCGAGCGCAGCGACGCCGTCCGCTTGGGATTGTTGCCGAGCGGCGGCTCGGTCAAGTTCACGTGGCCCGGATCGAGCGTGGTCTCCTCGTTCATCGCGATGAAGCCGCCCACCAGCCGCCACTCCGGCGTGACGGTCCAGTCCGCCCAGCCTTCGACGCCGCTGATGCGCCCGTGCGCGCCGTTCGACACCTCGAGCGCGCCATCGCCGGGCTCGAGCGTGCGCAGGTTGCGCAACCGGTGGTGGAACGCCGTGATCGAGACCGACGCGCCGGGGAGCAGGCGCGCGCGGTAACCCAGCTCCGCCACGTCGGCCACCTCGGACTGGAACGTGTCGTTGTTCACGATCACGAAGGGCGGCGATCCGGGAACCACGAGGTCGCGGTCGATCCGCGAAGGCGAGCGCACCGTGCGCGTGAGCGCGCCCCACGCGAGATGGTCCGGCGTGAGGTCCCACGAGAAGCGCAGGTTCGGAAGCCACTCGAGGCCGGTATAGACGTTGTGCTCGGCCCGCAGCCCCGCCGTGAGATGGAAGGCCGGCGTCACCGCGAGCTCGTCCTGGGCGAACGCGGTCGCGATGGGCAGCGTGCGGTCCTGCGGGACGAGCGCGAGGACGGGCGTGACCGCGGTGCGATCGCGCGAGGCGCGATAGCCGGCGCCCCAGTTCACCTCGTGGTGCCCGAGCGCCCGAAGCGTATGGACGAAATCCACGTCGAGCGTGTCGAGCTTCTCCTCGAAGGAGCCCTGGTGCGTGCGCTCGGTGTGGTCGTAGTACGCCTGCAGCAGGATCTCCGAGCCGGAATCGAGCACGCTGCGCCACCGGCCCAGCAGGTTCGCGCCCGAAAGATCGCGCGGGCCGCCCAGGTTGTCCACGTTCGCGCGGTACGCGTCGCCCTGCACCGTCGTATTGGCCGCGCCGCCCGCCCAGTCCGCGCGGAAGCCGGATTGCACTCGCTCGGAAGCATCATGGGCCGACGGACCCGTCGGAAGCGCGAGCGAGTTCCGCTCCGCATATTTCGCGTAGACGCGATACGCGCCGCCGTTCGCGAACGGCGCGCCCACGCGGACCGTGGCACCCCGCTCGTCGGTGCCGCCGTAGGCCACCGCAAGCGTGCCGCGGGTCTGCGCCGCGGTCTTCGTGAGGATGTTGATGACGCCGTTCACCGCGTTGGTGCCCCAGAGCGTGGAGCCCGGGCCGCTGATCACCTCGATCCGGTCGATGTCCTCGAGCACGAGGTCCTGCGCGTCCCAGAAGACGCCGGAGAAGAGCGGCGAATAGATGGTCCGCCCGTCCACGAGGACCAGCATCTTGTTGGCCGTGCCCGCGAGGCCGCCGCGCGCGCTCGCGATGTACTGGCTCGCATCGCCGCGGATCACCGTGAGGTTGGGCGCGAGGCGCAGCGCCTCCCCGACCGACGTCGCGCCGGAGCGGCGGATGTCCTCGGCGGTGATCACGAAGATCGACGCGGGCGCCTCGACGAGCCGCTCCTCGCGGCGCGAGACGGAGGTCACCTTGAGGTTGGCGAGCTGCTCGAGCGAGTAGTCCGCGAGGTCCGCGACGCGGACGGCGCCCTCGGCCGCAGCCGTGATTGCCGCGCCGAGCGTGGTGGCGGCGGCGAGTGCCGCGATCGGTAAAGTTTTCATCCGTTCTTTTTCGGGCCGTGGCTAGCATACCTGCTACAGAAAGGGCCGCCGGGACATTCGTCTAGAATCCGGCGATGCTTACCGCCCTCCTCTTCGCAGCCGCCGCGCTCGCCGCGGCCCTCCCCGCTTCCGCCCTCGTGCTGCGCGCCGATCGCGACGACGCCGAGTCCCTCGAGCTCGCGACGCGCTACGCGTCGGCGCTCCCGCTCGGCACCTACGGCGAGGGCGCGCTCATCGCGCCGCGCTGGATCCTCACCTCGGCCGACGTGGCGCGCGCGCTGCGTGAAGCGAAGGGGGCGCTGCGGCTGCGCATCGGCGCGGCAGAGCGTGACGTGCAGGGAATCTTCACGCCGCCCGAGGGAGACATCGCGCTCCTCCTCCTCCGCGAGCCGGTCGAGGGCGTCGAAGCCACGCCCGTCTATCGCGAGGACGACGAGGAGCGCCATCCGGTCGTGATCGCGAGCCACGGCGCCGCGGGCCGGATCGGCGAGCCCGGGGGGGTGCGCGACGGGAAGGCCCGCGCGGCGATCAATACCGTCGACCGCGTCCAAGCGCATGCGCTGGGATTGCGGCTGAAGGCACCGGACGAAGCGTCGGACATGCAGGGAGCCGCCGGGCCGGGGGACGAGGGCGCGCCGGCGTTCCTCGAGAAGAAAGGCCGGCTCTTCGTGGCCGGCATCGCGCAGGGACCGCGCGGCGGGGTGGTGCCGAAAGTCGGCGACTGGGACCTGTACGCGCGCGTCTCGTCCTATGCGGACTGGATCGACGCGGCGATGTTCCGGGCCGCGTCCGAGGAGGCCCAGAGGGACTCGTCATCGCCGCGCCGGCGGGAATCCAGGAGCCGTCAGGTTCCCTGAAGCGCGCGGTCGAGGTCCCACAGGATGTCGTCCGCGCTTTCCAGCCCGATCGACAAGCGAACCATGTCCGGCGGCACGCCCGCCTTCACCTGGTCCTCCTCCGAGAGCTGGCGGTGCGTGGTCGACGCGGGATGGATCACCAGCGACTTCGCGTCGCCGATGTTCGCGAGGTGGCTCACGAACTGCAGCCCCTCGATGAACTTCACGCCCGCGGCGTAGCCGCCCTTGATCCCGAACGAGAGGAGCGAGCCCGCCCCCTTCGGCAGGTAGCGCTGCGCGAGGGCGTGATAGCGGTTTCCGGGCAGGCCAGGGTAGTTGACCCATGCGACCCGGGAGTGCGATTCCAGGAACCGCGCGACCTTCATCGCGTTCTCGCAATGCCGGTCCATGCGAACCGGGAGCGTCTCGATGCCCTGCAGGAGGAGCCACGCGTTGAAGGGCGCGATCGAGGGCCCGTAGACGCGCAGGATCTCCATCCGCGCCTTCATCGTGTACCCGAAGTCCCCGAAGGTCTCGAAGAAGCGCACGCCGTGGTAGCCGGCGGAGGGCTCGGTCATCGACGGGAATTTGCCGTTGTCCCACGGGAAGCGCCCGCTCTCGATCACGACGCCGCCCATCGAGGTCCCATGGCCGCCCAGGAACTTGGTGGCCGAGTGCACGACCACGTCCGCGCCGTGCGCGAACGGCTGGCAGAGATAGGGCGACGCCGCCGTGTTGTCGACGATGAACGGCACGCCCGCCTCGTGCGCGATGCCGGCCACGGCGGCGAGGTCGACCACGTTGATCGCGGGGTTCCCCAGCGTCTCGGAGAAGATCGCCTTCGTGTTGGGCTTCAACGCGCGGCGGAAATTCTCCGGATCGTCCGGATCCACGAGCGTGGAGTCGATCCCCAGCTTCCGGAAGTTGACCGAGAGCATCGTGTGCGTGCCGCCGTACACCTTCGCCGAGGAGACCACGTGGTCGCCGGACTCGAGGATGTTCAGGAACGCGACCATCTCCGCCGCCTGGCCGGAGGCGGTCGCGACCGCCGCCCGCCCGCCCTCGATCGCGGCCATCCGCTCCTCGAAGACCGCGGTCGTGGGGTTCGAGAGGCGCGTGTAGACGTTCCCGAAGGTCTGGAGGTTGAAGAGGCTCGCGGCGTGGTCCGCGCTATCGAAGACGTAGGACGTCGTCTGGTAGAGCGGCACGGCGCGCGAGCCCGTCTGCGCGTCCGGTATCTGGCCCGCGTGGAGGCACAGCGTCTCGAAACCGAATTCCCTGTCTGCCATCTGCTAGCGCACTAAAGCACTGGAACCACAGATGAACACAGATGAACACAGATAGGCATGGAAGGTTTTTGCAGCGTGGCCATTGTCACGTCGCTAGAACCTTCGCAACTCCATCTGCGTTCATCTGTGTCCATCTGTGGTTAATCAGCCTTTCTGTTGACCTACTTCGCGGCGGCCTGGCCCAGCTTCGTCCGGTCGAGGACCGTCATCGCGCTGGAGACGAGCCCCGCGACGTTCGAAAGATCGGACGGGATGATGAGCGTGTTGCCCACCTTGGCCAGGTTCGCGAAGGCGTCGATGTACTGCCCCGCGACCTTCAGGTTCGCCGCGCTGAGGCCTCCGGGCCCTTCGATCGCCGTGGCGACCACGCGCACCGCGTTCGCCGTGGCGTTCGCCACCAGCTCGATCGCGCCCGCCTCGCCCGCGGCCTTGTTGATCTGCGCCTGCTTCTGGCCCTCGGACTCGAGGATCGCCGCCTGGCGCTGGCCGTCCGCGATGTTGATCTCCTGCTGGCGCTTGCCTTCGGATGTCGCGATCACCGCGCGCTTCTCCCGCTCCGCGGTGATCTGCGCCTGCATCGCGCGCAGGATCGACTCCGGGGGCGTCAAGCTCTTGAGCTCGTAGCGCAGCACCTTGATGCCCCAGGTGCGGCCCGCCTCGTCCAGGACCGAGACCACCTTGTGGTTGATCTCGTCGCGGCTCTCGAAGGTCTTGTCCAGCTCCATCTTGCCGATCTCGCTCCGGAGCGCGGTCTGCGCGAGCTGGGAGATCGCGAGCACGTAGTTCGACGTGCCATAGCTCGCGAGCCGCGGGTCGACCACCTGGAAGTAGATGATCCCGTCCACCGCGAGCTGCGTGTTGTCCTTCGTGATGCAGACCTGCTCCGGCACGTCGAGCGGCACTTCCTTCAGCGAATGCTTGTACGCCACGCGATCGACGAACGGCATGATGAGCTCCAGGCCCGGCTCGAGGACGCGGTGGAACTTGCCCAGGCGCTCGATCACCCACGCGTTCTGCTGCGGCACGATCCGCACGCCCTCGAAGACCAGCACGACCAGCATGGCCACGATGAACGTGGCGATGGTCGCGGTGGCGCTGTGCGTGAGCGATGCGGCCGCGATCGTGAGGATCACGGCGATGATGGTTTTCACGAACATGGCATTCCCTCCCTCGTTATTGGTTGTCGGTCCGCCTCAGGGCGCGGGCGGCGCGGTGGCGACCACGAGCGTGTTGCCGTCCTGCCCCGCGATGTAGAGCGTGGTCCCGGGCGCCGGATGCTCGCCGGGGGTCGCGAGCCGCGCGTCCCAGGAGGCGCCGCGATAGCGCACGCGGGCGATCCGCGCCGTCTCGTTGGCCCATCCCTCGAGCACCACGGGCTGCCCGCGGTCGAGGAAGTTGCCCTCGCCCGGAGTCCCGCCGCGGTTCCTCTCGTGCCAGTGGTGCACGAAGAAGACGCCCGCGATCGCGACCGCGCCGCCCACGAGCGCCTGCACGAGCTCGTTCCCGCCCAGCCACGCCACGAGCGCGCCCGCGAAGGCGCCGACCCCCACGACGAGCAGGTAGAACGTGCCCGTCACCATCTCCGCGATCGCGAGGACGAACCCCGCGATGACCCAGATGAGCCACAGTTCCATGCGATTCCCCTTTCGTCAGGCGGCGGGGCGCTTCGCCGAGATCACCTTCGTGTTCACGCCCGCCCAGCCCAGGCCGCCGAAGAAGCGGCCGTGCTCGATCTTCATGCAGCGGTTCTCGATCACTTCGAGCCCGGCCGCCTCGGCCTTCCGCCGCGCGTCCCCGTTTTCCACGCCCAGCTGCATCCACAGCACCTTCGCGCCGACCGCGATCGCGTCGTCCGCGATGGCGGGAATCTCGGCGCTGCGGCGGAAGCAATCGACGACGTCGATCTTCTCCGGGATCTCCCGCAACGACTTGTAACACTTTTCGCCGAGGATCTCCGGATAGCCGGGATTCACGGGAATCACCCGATATCCGTGCTCCTGCAGGTACTTGGCGGCGAAGTAGCTCGGACGGTGCCACTGGGCGGAAAGGCCCACGACGGCGATCGTCCTCGCGCGGCGGAGGATCCGGCGCACCTTGTCGCTGTCGTCCATGGGGCGGTTCGGGCACCTATAATCGAATGATGGATTCTACCTCTCTCGCATCCCGTCGCCTGATCGCGACAATCGCGCTCGCGGCGGCGTTGCCCGCATTCGCGTTCAACCACGACACCGTCGTGAATCCGCTGCCCCTCGGGCGCTTCGCGGTCGCCTGCTCCAACGTCGAGCAGGACGTGAGCAAGATCGCGCCGGGCGCGAGCGCGTCGGACTACTGGGAAGGCCGGCCCGTGAACGGTGTCGACCACTACGTGACCGACATCCTCATCCATCCGGAAACGGCGCTCGTGTACGACGCGCCCGTGCCGGACCAGCGCTCCATCTATCCGGGGCACGCGGGCGACAACGTGACCTTCGCCGCGATCGTGTGCTGGCCCACCTCCGCCTCGAACACGGACCCCGACTACACGCTCCCGGGAACGGGGGACGTCATCCCGCACATGCAGCCCGCGGGCACGGCGCCCAAGCTCATCACGCTCGACCAGTACGCTTCCGCGTTCGGGCTCCGCCTCGATCCCGCTCCGGCCTTCGCGGCGCGCCTCCCGCTCCTCGTCTTCTCCCACGGCCTCACCGGGAGCCCCATCAGCTCGGGATACGTCCAGGCCCTCGTGCAGTTCGCGGCGCAGGGCTTCATGGTCGCCGCACCCTTCCACGGCGATCCGCGGTTCTCCCGCGTGCGGATCGAGGACTTGAGCGACGTGGTGTTCCTCCTCTCCAACTTCGACCGGGTGGCGGAGATGGAGCTCATGCGGCCGCTCTCGCTCAAGGTGATGCTGGACAAGCTCCTCGCCAATCCCGGCTACTCACCCGGCATCGATACCGATCGCATCGTGGGCTTCGGGGCGAGCCTGGGCGGCGAGGCGATGATGCTCCTCGCGGGAGCGAAGCTTTCGACCAGCACCGGGCTCGACTGCAGCGATCCCGTGCACGATCCGCGCATCAAGGCGATGGTGGGCTACGTGCCGTTCGCGGGCTACTCTTTCCTCCCCGCCTTCTGCGCGGGGCAAAGCGGCGCGAAGAGCGTGAACCGCCCTTTCCTCGCGATCTCCGGCACGGCGGACACGACAGCGCCCCTGGGCATGGCCGAGGAGGCGGTGGACCAGTTCCAGTCCTCGCGCTTCATGGTGGAGCTGATAGACGGCAAGCACGAGCTTCGGCCGGAGGACGCCGGTGACCTCTTCACTTGGACGCTCACGTTCCTCGACGCGTACGTCCCCAACCCCTTCGACCCGGGCGCGATGGCGCGCTTCATCAAGATGAACGGCGTGGTGGGCGGGAGGACGGACGACGTGATCCTCGACGTGCACGTGCCGGCCGCGAACACCAACGGCGACACGAACGTGCTGGAATTCCACAACACCACCCTCGACCACTACTTCATGGCCGCCGGTCCGGACGAGATCCAGGGCATCCTCGCCGGAGCCGCCGGCCCCGGCTGGGAGCTGACCGGCCAGGCGTTCAAGGGCTGGCTCACGGCGCCGGATCCCTCCGCGGGCGCGGTGCCCGTCTGCCGCTTCTACGGCGCCGGACCGAACTCGCATTTCTTCACGGCGAGCGCGGACGAGTGCGCGATCGTGAAGCGCGACCCGGGCTGGTTCTACGAAGGCACCGGCTTCTACCTCCACCCGGTGGACGCGAACCGCCAATGCCCCGCGGGCTTCCTGCAGGTCGAGCGCGCCTACAACAACGGCTTCCCGCGGAACGACTCGAACCACCGCTTCACGACCAGCGACTCCACCGTGCGTGCGATGGGGCAGCGCGGCTGGACCATCGAGGGGCCCGTCATGTGCGCGCGGCCCTAGAAAGAACGCCCGGGGCGTCGCTCGTCGGCTCTTCCAGCGGATATACCGCTACGCGAGCACGCGCACGATCACGTAAATGAACGCGGCCCCGAGGCAGGTGAGGCCCACCAGGATCCCGGTGAAGGACGCGCGGCTCTGCGAGTGCGCCTCCGGCAGGATGTCCGACGCGCCGATATAGAGCAGGAACCCCGCGAAGAACCCGAGGTAGAGCAGCAGCGCGCCGTGCGGCAGGTGGAACGCGAGCGTGGACGCGGCGCCCAGCACGGGAGCCAGCGCATCGAGCGCGAGGAGC
>DATAMY010000116.1:0-9182 GCA_036266535.1 Usitatibacter sp.
CCGCCCGCCGCGCGATCCCCACCAGGCGACGCGCACCTTGCGGAAATCCCGCGCGAGCGGCTTCGCGAAGCGGCTTCCCGGCTCGGTGATCGTGATGGGCGATCTCGGATCCGGACCGGCCATGGCGGAAAAGAGGAACGCGGCGTCGTCGACGGAGCGCGCGATCGGCCCCAGGACCGAGAGGGTGGCCCACGCGTCCGTCGCGGGATACACCGGCACGCGTCCCGGCGTGGGCCGGAAGCCCACGACGTTGTTGAAGTTGCCGGGATTGCGCAGGCTCCCGCCCAGGTCCGAGCCGTCGGCGAAGGGAAGCATCCCGCAGGCGACCGCCACCGCCGCGCCGCCCGAGGAGCCGCCGCACGTGCGCGAGAGGTCCCAGGGATTGCGCGTCGTCCCGAAGACCGGGTTGAAGGTCTGGCTGCCGGCCGCGAACTCCGGCGTGTTGGTCTTCCCGAGGGTGATCGCGCCCGCGGCCTCGAGGCGCTCCACCAGGACGTGATCCTCGGTGGGCACGTTGTCCGCGTAGATCGGCGAGCCGTACGTGGTGCGGATGCCCTTCGTCGGGATCATGTCCTTGTAGGCGATGGGAAGGCCCGCGAGGATCGGGAGCTCCGCGCCCCGGCGGCGGCGCGCGTCGACCCGGCGCGCCTGCCCGAGCGCCGCCTCCGGGAGGAAAGTGACGATCGCGTTCACCTTCGGGTTCGCCTTCTCGGCCCGGGCGATGAAGGCCTTCACGACCTCGACCGCGGAGACCGCCCGCGAGCGCAGGAGCCGCGCGAGGCGCCGGGCTGGGAGGAAGGCGAGGTCGGAGCTGTCCATGGGACGGATTGTGCCCTTTGTGCTATGATTCTCGCGCAGGACTACATCAAGCAGTGAAGTCTCAGTGCCCACTCCCTACCCGCCCGAACAGGCGGCGTCCGAAGCGGTAGCCAATTCCCTTCCTTGATCGTCGTGACCCGTTTCCGGGTCGGGCTCACCCGGATAAACCGACAGTAGAGGGAATTACAAAATGGCTTCAGGTACCGTCAAGTGGTTCAACGACGCGAAGGGCTTCGGCTTCATCACCCCGGACGATGGCAGCAAGGACCTCTTTGCCCATCACACCGAGATCCAGATGGGCGGCTTCAAGTCGCTGAAGGAAGGCCAGAAGGTCGAGTTCGACGTCACGCAAGGCCCGAAGGGCCCGGCCGCGTCGAAGATTCGCGCCGTCTGAGCGAGGCACATCCGCGGGGCATCGCTCCGCGCGCGAAAAGGCCCGGGTGACCGGGCCTTTTTCTTTTGAAACGAGAGGAGCAACGCCATGGCTACGGGAATCGTCCGTTTCTTCAACGACGCGAAAGGCTTCGGCCTCATCACGCCGGACATCGAGGGCCCCGCGCTCTTCGTCCACCAATCCGCGATCCGCACCCCCGGCGTGAAGAAGCTGAAGCCCACGCAGCGGGTCGAGTTCGAGATCGAGAATCGCCCCGAGGGCCCGACGATCACGAACCTTCGCACGCTCGCCTGACGTCATCCTCGACGCCGCCGCCAAGGCGGCAGCGATCGGGGACCCATTCACTCCGTCCTGATGCCCGCCTCCTTGATCACCGGCCACCACTTGTCGATCTCCGCCTTGTGGTAGGCCCGCAGGGCCTCGGGCGATAGCCCGGCGTCCGGCGTGATCTCCTGGCCCAGGTCCGCGAGCTTCTTCCGGACGTCCGGGTCCTTCAGCGCCGTGCGGATCGCGGCGTTCAGCTTCTCCACCACCGGCTTCGGCGTTGCCTTCGGCACCCAGTACCCGTGCCACACCGCCATGTAGAACTTCGGCAGGCCCGCCTCGTCGACGGTGGGGATGTCCGGCGCGGCCGTGAGGCGGGTGGGCGCGGTGACGGCGTAGGCGCGGATCCGTCCCGCGCGCACCTGCGGCAGCGAGTTCGCCGCCTGGTCGAACGTCATGTCGATGTGCCCGGCCATGAGGTCCTGCAGCGCGGGGCCCGCGCCGCGGTAATGGATGATCTGCACCGGCGCGCCCGTCTGGTTCTGGAAATACACGCCGCTGATGTGCGCGGGAGTGCCGGGGCCGCCGGTGCCGGCGGTCACGGGGTCCTTCTTCGCCTTCGCCCACGCGACGAGCTCCGCGAGGGTCTTCGCGGGCACGTCGTTCTTCGTGACGATGATCTGCGGGTTCGTGCAGATCATCGCGACCGGCTCGAAGTCGTTGAAGACGTCGTAGCTCGTCTTCTGCACCGCGCCCGCGATCACGTGCGTCCCGACGTGGCCGATCGCGACCGTGTATCCGTCCGGCGCGCTGTGCGCGACCTTCGCCCCCCCGATGGTGCCGCCGGCGCCGGTGACGTTCTCCACGACCACCGCCTGCCCGAGCGCCTTGCCCATGGCCTGCGCCATGATCCGCGCGATGGTGTCCGTCGGCCCGCCCGCGGCGAAGGGCACGATGACGGTGATGGTCTTGCTGGGATAGCCCTGCGCGGAGGCCGCGAGCGCGGCGCAGGCGAAGGCGGAAGCCGCCAGGGCACGGAGGAACGGGCGGGCGCGGGACATGGGGCATCTCCAGGGCTTGGCGGCGGACCGCCAATGTACCCCGCCGGTCCCGCCGGCGTCACGCCTGCGCGGAGATGACGGGCGCGGAGAGGAGCTCGCGCAGCACCGCCGGGTCGACCGGCTTCAGCACGTGCACGTCGAACCCCGCGTCGATCGCGCGGGCGCGGTCCGCGGCCTGGCCGTAGCCCGTCACGGCGATGAGGCGGACGTGGCGGGCCCAGTGCGTGCCCTCGCGCCGGATCTGGCGCGCCACCTGGTAGCCGTCGAACCCGGGAAGGCCGATGTCGATGAGGACCACGTCCGGCTGGTCCTCGCGCGCGCGGTGCACGCCCTCCGGGCCGTTCGCCGCGTAGATCACCTCGTGGTTCCAGGCGCGGATCAGCATGCCGAGCGAGTCGCGCGCATCCGCGCGATCCTCGACGATCAGGATGCGCGCGGGCGGCGACGCGGGATCGGCATCCGGCGTGAAAGCGTCGCCGTGCTGGCCGTGGGGGTCGAGCGGCAGGCGCGCCTCGAAGCGCGAGCCGCAGCCGAGCCCGCCGCTCATCGCGCGCACCGAGCCGCCGTGCAGCTCCATCAGCCGCTTCACGAGCGTGAGGCCGATCCCGAGGCCGCCGTCGCTCCTCGCGGAGGTGACCGTGCCCTGGGTGAAGAGCTCGAAGATCGATTCCAGCATCTCCGGCTTGATCCCGACGCCGTTGTCCGACACGACGACCAGCGCGTTGCCGCCGTCGGCGCGCGCCTCGATCTCGATCGTGCCGCCGTCGGGCGTGAACTTGGCCGCGTTCACGATGAGGTTCCCGATCACCTGCTCGAGGCGCACGGGATCGGCCAGGACGGGGACCGGATGGCGCGAGGGCCGAACCTTCACGTCGTGGCGGTGGCTCGCGGTCATCGCGGAGCACGCTTCCACGGCGGAGGCGATGCTGTCGTTGAGATCCACGCGCTGCAGGCGCAGCTCCACCTTGCCGCGCTCGAGGCGCGACACGTCGAGGAGGTCGTCGACCAGCCGCGAGATGTGCCGCGACTGCTTCTCGATCATCCCGCGGCACTTGAGGAAGAGCGGATCCGCGTTCTCGAGCGTCCCCAGGAGGTACACGGCGTTGCGGATGGGCGCCAGCGGATTGCGCAGCTCGTGCGCGAGCATCGCGAGGAATTCGTCCCTCTGCCGCACCGCCTCGTCGCGAAGCGCGAGGAGGTCGCGCACCTCGATCTGCCGCTGGCGCGAGCGAAGGGCCACGTTCACGGCGGAGACGAGCGTGATCGGGTGGAGCGGTCGCTGCAGCACCGTCACGTTCCCGGAGCGCGGGAAGACGCCGTCCACCAGCGTGGAGAGCGACCGCTCGCCGCTCGCGATGAGGATGATCGGGAGGTCGGACCACGCGGGCTGCTCCTGGAGCGCGTCGTGGAAGGCGTGGATCTCCGGCTCGACCAGCGCCTCCTCGACCACCACGACGCAGCCGATGGCGGTGCCCACCAGCGCGCCCAGCTCGGCGAGGCTCCGGCACACCAGCGTTTCCATCCCGCGCGCGGCGAGGAATCCGACCGTGAGCCCGCTGTCCGCCTCGTTCGGCGTGACGACGACGACCTTCATGGGGGCGCCGCGGCCCTCACGCCGCCTCGCTCGTGGGCATCTGGCCGCCCAGGAAGCGTGGAACCCCCGTCATCACGCCCTCGAAGTCCACGAGCGGCTCGCCCACCGTGATGCCCTGCGCGGACATCTTCAGCTCGCGGATCGTGTCCTCGTGCCGGCCGCTGCGCTTCTTGATGATCGAGACCGCCTTCTTCATGGCGCCCCGCGCCTCGAAGAACCGCGTGAGGAGCACCGTGTCCGCGAGGTAGCTCACGTCCACCGGCGCGCCCATCGTGCCCACGAGGCCGTGCTGGGCGAGCACCATGATGGTCGCGACACCCTTCTGGTTGAGGTAGCTCAGGAGCTCGTGCAGGTGCAGGTGCAGGTACTCCTCCTGCGGCATCGCGTTCACGTAGCCGTTGAGGCTGTCCAGCACCACGAGCCGCACGCCGCCCGCGTTCACGCCCTCGATGATCTCGTTCGCGAGCTCGCCCGGGGCGATCTCGGCGGGGTCGACCTGGCGGATGCTGAGGAGGCCCGAGCGCATGGCCGCGTCGAAGTCGAGGCCGAGCTCGCGCGCGCGGTTCACCAGGATGCCGGTGATCTCGTCGAACGCGAAATAGAGGACGCGGTGGCCCTTCGCGGCGGCCTGCGAAGCGAACATGCAGGCGATCGTGGACTTGCCGCTGCCCGCCGGACCCATGAAGAGCGTTCCCGTCCCGGCGTGGAGCCCGCCGCCCACCACGCGGTCGAGCTGCGCGCTGCCGCTCGTGAAGAGCTCGTTCCGCTCGCTCGTCCCGTGGTCCGAGGCGACCAGGCGCGGGAAGACGGTGATCCCGCCGCGCTTGATCACGTAGTCGTGGTTTCCCTCGCGGAAGGTCGACCCCCGCATCTTCGCGATGGAAAGGAAACGGCGGTTGATCCCGAACTTGAGCGGCACGATCTGGAGCGTGATCATGCCGTGGACGATGCTCTGCACGTGCGCGTCCTGGCCCGTGGCGCTGCGGTCGTCCAGCAGCAGCACGGTGCAGTTGGCGGTCGCGAAATGGTGCTTGAAGGCGAGGATCTGGCGGCGGTAGCGCAGCGGATTCTGCGCCATGAGCCGCATCTCCGAGAGCGAATCGAGCACCATCCGCGCGGGCTTCACGCGGTCGAACTCGCTCACGAGGAGGTTGCTCAATCCCGAGAGCTCCACCTCGGCGGGCTGGAAGAGCGTGTTCTGGGAGCGTGCGGTGAAAAGGTCCTCCACCTGCGAGAGCTCCACCAGGTCGATCCCCTCGAGGCTCCAGCCGTGGGAATCCGCGACGGACTCCATCTCGCTGCGCGTCTCCGAAAGCGTGACGTACAGGCAGCGTTCGCCGCGCCGCACGCCCTCCATCAGGAATTGCATCGCGAGGGTCGTCTTGCCGACCCCGGGGCTTCCGTCGATGAGGTAGAGCCGGTCGGCGCCCAGGCCTCCGTAGAGGATGTCGTCCAGTCCTGCGATACCGGTGGGGGTCCGCTTGGGTTCGCGGCGTGGCAACTTGCTATCTCCCGGGGCAAATGGGTCACTATAGGCCGGCCCCCCGGTGTTGCCTGTAGGAGACGTCCCACACGGGGTTGAAACCGGCCCAGCCCGCATCCACCTGCCCTCCATGTCCTTTGCGACCGTCGTCCTCGCCGCCGGGCTCGCCATCGCATGGCTGGTGGGCGAGCCCTTTTGGGCAGGCTGGCGGCGCCGGAGGATCGGTGCCCGGCCGTTTCCCGCGGCATGGACGGCGATCCTCGACCGTCGCGTTCCTTATCTCCGGCGCCTTCCGCCGGAGTTGCGGCGCGAGCTCGAGCGGCACATCCTGGTCTTCCTCGCGGAGAAGCCGTTCACGGGCTGCGCGGGGCTCGAGGTCACCGATGAAGTGCGCGTGACCATCGCCGCCCAGGCGTGCCTGCTTCTTCTCGGCCGGCGAAGCGGCGGCTTCCCCGGCCTTCGGCAGGTGCTCGTCTACCCCGGCGCTTTCCTCGTGGAGCGCTTCCATCCGGTCGTGGTGGGCGGCGTGATGCTGCAATCGCAGGAGCCGCGGGTCCTTTCCGGCGAGTCCTGGACGCACGGCCAGGTGGTCCTCTCGTGGGAGAGCGTCCTCGAGGGCGCGGCGCTGCCGGACGACGGGCGGAACGTCGTGATCCACGAGTTCGCGCACCAGCTCGACCAGGAGAAGGGCTACGCCAACGGAGCGCCCTGGCTCGGCCGCACCGACCGCTATCCGCGATGGTCGCGCGTGCTGGGCGAGGAATACGCGCGCCTGCAATACCGGGCCGCGGTTGGTGAGCCATCGCTTTTGAGCGCCTACGGCGCGACGAGCCCCGCGGAATTCTTCGCGGTGGCCTCCGAGGTCTTCTTCGAGCAGCCGCGCGAAATGGCGGCGATGCACCCGGTCCTCTACGGGGAGCTCGCGATGCTCTATCGCCTGGATCCGCGGGACTGGTAGAAGCGCTCCTCGCCGCCGCCCCTGAGATTTACCGCGGCGACGTCCGGATTCCGGCCGGCCCGCCCGAGACCTTGATCTCGCCCGTCCGCCGCAAGGATTGCCCGTCGAAGGCGAGGATCTGCAGCTCCTTCTCGACCATGCATTGCACGGCGATCGTCTTCCCGTCGCGGCTCCAGACGACGCCCTGGCACCAGCGGCCCACGTTCGCCTCTGCGACCGGCGAGAGCTTCGTCCCCTGGATGCGGTAGATCTTCACGAGGCCGTGATCGTTGTACGCCGGGTGCGATCTTGCGCGCTGCGAGCCGTTCATCACGGTGACCGCGACGTGGCTTCCGTCCGGCGATATTCCCACGCCTTCGGGCGTCTGGCCGACCGAGATGGTATCGACCACGCGCGGCGGGCTGGACTTGAGGTCGACCACGTTGATCACGTCGAGGTCCCCCTGCCCGCCGCCCTGGTTGCCGAAGATCGCGACGTCCCCCTTCGGGCTCACCTCGATGCTGTACGGCCGGTAGCCCCCGACCATGAACTTCTTCGTGTCGGTGACGGTATTGCCGTCGATCGCGAGGATCGAGACCTTGTGGTCGCCGTCGCGCGTGACGAGCGCGCTCCTGCCGTCCGGCAGGAACACCGCGTGGCACGGGCCGGACTTCGCGTCGCCCAGGGAAATCTTCCCGGCCGGGGTGAGCGTCTTGCCGGAGACCGTGAAGATGGAGACCGTCCCCTCGTCGCGATTGGCGACGAGCGCCAGCGTGCCGGACGGATTGAACGAGACGCCCGTGGCGCCCATGCCCGCTTCCAGCGTCGCGATGACGGCGGGCGGATTGGCCTTGAGGTCGATCACCGTGACCTTGTTGTCCGAGGCGATCTTCTTCGGATCGGTCGGATCGATCCGGGTCGACGCGGTGACGACCGCGATGCTTTCGTCCGGCGCGATGGCGACGCTCTGCGGCGGCCCCACCACCGAGGCGGGCGCCTTCACCTCCCCGATCACCTTCGGCGGGGAGGCTCCGAGGTCGATGATGGTGGCCGTATCCATGGCACCCGCCTGGACCACGCTCGCGCCGTCGACGTTGATCACCTTGGCGTCGTTCGCCGACACCGCGAGCTGGGCGGCGGCCGGGAACGGGAGGGCGCAGGCGAGCGCGGCCAAGAGCAGGCGGCGGGCTCGGGGGGCGAGCTGGGACATGGAGTTCTCCTCGGGGGGCGGGGTGGGACGCTTCCGCGTTTGTACCACAAAGGCTCCGCACCGATCGTGCGCGCGCTCCGGGCGAAAAAAAACGGCGCGAATGCTCCCGCGCCGCCCGGTGAGACGTTTCGGCCTATTGCCGGCGCGGATCGTTCGGATGGTTGTCCATGCGATCGGGGGTGCCGTCGTGGTCGCTGTCGCGCGACCAGCCGCCGCGCTGCATGGCCCATTTGTTGTTGCTGGAGTTCTGCACCCAGCGGTCGTTCTCGTAGCGGTAGCCCGGGCGCTCGGCCACGTAGCGGCCCGCGACCCATTGGTGCTTGCCCTTGATCCATTGCCAGTTGCCCGGCACGATGATGTAGCCGGGCCGCGCGTCCATGTGCTCGACGCGGCGTTCCGGCGGAGCGACGCTCACGAAGATGTCGGCGAAGGCGGGGAGCGAGAGGGCGGCGAAGGCCGCGACCATCGATCCGGCGAAGATTGTCCTGGGGTTCATGCGGTTCTCCTTGGGGATTGCATGCCGCAATGTAGCCCCGCCGGAGCCGCCCGTCGGTACGGTGGCGCACATGGCGCGCCGCCGGCCTGGGCCACGTCCGAGGCGGCGAACGCGATCGAGCTGGGATTCCCGGAGTGACCGCGCCTACCCCCGCTCGATCCGGCGGTCCGGCACGAACCATATCGCCGCCACCGCGACGTAGAGCGCGAACGCGATCCACCACTCGACGAAGGCGAGCGGAACCGCGACGGCCCGAGAACATCAGGACCACGCCGTAGAGCGCCACGGGCCAGGCGCGAAGTGGTTCTCGCTCACCCAGCCCGTCACGAAGGGCACGAGCGAGAGCCAGAAGAGGAGGTGCAGGTTCGCCCAGAGGACCGAGCCGTTGATGCGCTCCACCGCGTGATGCCCACGTACACGAAGCTCAGCACGTAGGTTCCGCCGCGCGCCGGCATGGGTGTTACTATTCCCGTGCAGGATCGTCAAGCAGTGAAGTGAAGTCTCAGTCTCCCCCTCCCGTGCCGCTCTCGCGGCGTCGAAGCGGCAGTCAATTCCCTCCCCTTGATCATCGTGACCCGTCGCCGGGGTCGGGCTTCGCCCTGGCAATCAATGGAAGGCAATCGAACATGGCTACCGGTACCGTCAAGTTTTTCAGCGACGCCAAGGGCTTCGGCTTCATCACCCCGGATGCGGGCGGCAAGGACATCTTCGCCCACCACACCGAGATCCAGATGGACGGCTACAAGTCCCTCAAGGAGCTGCAGAAGGTGGAATTCGAGGTGCGCGACGGCCCGAAGGGTCCCGCCGCATCGAACATCCGCATCGTGGAATAAGAGCTCTCCGCGAAGCGACGAAGGCCCGGGCGACCGGGCCTTCTCGCATCCGGGGGACGAATCCATGCAAGTTCCCAAGCGCCTGCAGCCG
>DATAMY010000117.1:0-3839 GCA_036266535.1 Usitatibacter sp.
CACGGTAGAATCTCCGCTTTTCGCAGGCGCATCCTTGAGCCAGAAGAAACGCACGCGCGAATCGGCGACCGGCGACCTCTTCGCCGCCACGCGCGAGCCTCCGCCCCCGGCGCCTCCGCCGGCCGCCGCCCCGCCGCGCGCCCCCGAGGGTCCCTCCCTCGCCGAGTTCGCCTCCCGCGCCTACCTCGCCTACGCGATGAGCGTGGTGAAGGGGCGGGCCCTCCCCTCCGTCGAGGACGGCCAGAAGCCGGTGCAGCGCCGCATCCTCTACGCGATGCGGGAGATGGGCAACCGCCACGACGCCCCTTTCAAGAAGAGCGCGCGCATCGTGGGCGACGTGATCGGCAAATTCCACCCCCACGGCGACGTCGCGGTCTACGACGCGGCGGTGCGCATGGCGCAGGACTTCACGCTGCGCTATCCCCTGATCCAGGGCCAGGGCAACTTCGGCTCGCGCGACGGCGACAGTCCCGCCGCGATGCGCTACACCGAGGTGCGGCTTACGGCCTTCGCCGAGCACGTCCTCCTCTCGGAGCTCGACCGCGGGACCGTCGACTTCGTCGAGAACTACGACGGCTCGTTCCAGGAGCCGCGGGTCCTTCCCGCGCGCCTGCCGCTTGTGCTCCTGAACGGCGCCTCCGGCATCGCGGTCGGCATGGCGACGGAAATCCCGCCGCACAACCTGCGCGAGGTCGCGGAGGCTTGCGCCCTCACGCTCGAGGCCGGCGAGGACGGAAAGCCCGTGGTCCGCGGCATCAAGGGCCCCGATTTTCCGGGCGGCGGCCAGATCATCTCCGCGCGGGACGAGATCAAGCGCGCGTACGAGACCGGACGCGGGAGCGTGCGCGTACGTGCGCGGTGGAGCGTGGAGAAGCTCGCGCGCGGGCAGTACCGCGTGGCCGTCACCCAGCTGCCGCCCAACACGTCGGCCGCGCGCGTGCTGGCCGAGATCGACGAGCTCGTGAACCCGAAGGCCAAGGCCGGCAAGAAGTCCCTCACCCCGGACCAGCTGAGCCTCAAGAACGCGACGCTCGCGCTCCTCGAGAGCCAGCGCGACGATTCGGACGGCGAGCATCCCGTGCGCATCGTCTTCGAGCCGCGCACGAGCAAGGTCGATTCCGAGGAGCTGATGCAGTTCCTCCTCGCGCACACGTCGATGGAATCGAACGTGCCCCTGAACCTCGTCGCGATCGGCGGCGACGGACGCCCGCGCTCGATGAGCCTGGCCGAGGTGATCGCGGACTGGGCGCGCTACCGGCTGATCGTCCTCGAGCGCCGGCTGCGGCACCGGGCGGACGAAGTCGCGGACCGCATCCACATCCTCGACGGCCGGATGATCGCCTTCCTGCACATCGAGCAGGTGATCAAGGTGATCCGGAACGCGGACGAGCCCAGGCCCGAGCTCATGAAGAAGTTCTCGCTCTCGGAGCGGCAGGCGGAGGACATCCTCGAGATCAGGCTCCGCCAGCTCGCGCGCCTGGAGGGAATCCGGATCGAGAAGGAGCTCGCGGAGCTGCGGAAGGAAGCGGCAGGCTTGAAGAAGCTTCTCACCTCGCCCGCGGAGCGCAGGAAGCTCGCCGCGAAGGAAGTGCGCGAGGATGCGGAGCGGTTCGGGGATTCCCGCCGCACGATGATCGAGGAGGCCGAGCGCATCACGCTCTCGATGGTGGAGACCCTGGCCGACGAGCCGGTCACGGTGATCCTCTCCCGGAACGGGTTCCTGCGCACGCGCTCGGGTCACGGCATCGACCGGGCGGCGCTCACGTGGAAGGAAGGCGACGCGGAGCTCGCGATCCGGGAGACGCGCACCGTCCATCCGGTGATCCTTTTCGGGGCGAACGGCCGCGTCTTCAACGTGCGAGCCTCGGACATTCCCGGCGGCAAGGGCGACGGCGTGCCCGTCTCGTCGCTCGCGGAAACCGCCGGCACCCCGATCGTCGGCATGCTCTCGGGTTCCGCGGAAATCCCGGTGCTGCTCGGCACGAGCGGCGGGAATGCGCTGCGCGCACGCCTCGAAAGCTTCGTCACGCGGATCCGCGCCGGAAAGCAATTCGTTTCGGTGGACGAAGGCGAGGCGCTGCTGCCGCCCACCGTCATCCCGGCCGAAGCCCGGGAGGCGGCGGCGCTTTCGGCCGAAGGGCGCATCCTCGTCTTCCCGCTGGAAGAGGTGAAGGAGCTCGCAGGCGGCGGCAAGGGGGTCATGGCGATCCGGCTCCACGAGGGCGAGAAGATGCTGGGCGTAGTGCCCGTACACGGCGAGCTCCGGATCGCCGCGATCGGCCGGGGCGAGAAGCGGACCACGCTCACGGTGAACGCCGGCGCGCTCGAGCACTATCGCGGCGCGCGCGCCCGCAGCGGCCGCGTGCTGCAGCCCTCCTTCAAGCGGGTCGAGGGATTCGAATGACGGGGGCCGCCTAGCATGTCCCCGCGCGTCCTGGTGGTCATCGTCGCCATCGTGATCGTGATCGCGGCCGGAACGATCCTCGCCCTCAAGCGGGCCGTGAAGACGAGCACCCGCGACGTGGGCATGGACGTAGTCCCTGCCCGCCCCGCGACGCCGCTTGCCCCGCCGAAATAGACACGCATCCCGTTAGGCCAAAAGAAAAAGGCCGGCGAAGCCGGCCTTTTCCAAGTCCCGAACGCGCCTAGAGGCAGAACGGGCACGCCGCCTGGACGACGGTTGCGACGGCGGCGAGCAGCACTCCGGCTGCAAGCGCGATATGGCGGGCCTTCTTCAAGGATCACCTCCTTTCCGACGAGTTGCTGGAGCCATTATTCTACCGTCGGAAGGCAGCTTCGGGACACCTCAGTCGCCGCAGCACGCCGCGCCGGCCGGGGCTTTCGCGCTGGGGGCGCAGCATCCGGCCTCCCCGTCCTTCTTCTCATCCGCTCCGTAGAACGGCACGGTGCCCAGGCTCTTGAAGGATTCCCACGGCACGCCCGCCGGATCGGTCACCCAGTACTTGTCCGAGCGCGCGTAGCAGCACGAGACGTCCTTCTCCTCCGTGACGCCCGCATCCGCGGCCTGCAGGCGCGCGTGGATGCCCTCCAGCTCCGCGGGATCGTCCACCTGGAAGCCGAGGTGGTTGATGCCGGCCGCGCCACCGCGGTGGGAGATGGCGAAATTCACGCGCGGATCGTCCAGCATCCATTTCGCGTAATCGTCCTTCCGCACCGAGGGCTCGGCGCCGAAGAGCGTGGAGTAGAAGCGGATGGCATCCGCCAAATCGGGGACTGCGACGTGCACGTGGAACCGTTTCATGGCGATGCTCCTCAGGAAGTGGACTTCTCGCGGCGCCGGGGCTGCGAGCGCGGGGGGACGCAGCAACCCGCCCCGTCGCGCGCGCAGCAGTTCTCGGTGAGGTAGGCGAGGAGGCGATTCATCCGCTCGTAGCTCGCCGAGTAATAGATGTAGCGGCCCTCCTGGCGCGTGCCGACCAGGCCCGCATGGGAGAGCTCCTTCAGGTGGAACGAGAGGGTCGCGGGCGCGATCCGGAGCGACGCGCCGATCTCGCCCACGGCAAGTCCCGTCGGACCCGCCTGGACGAGCAGCCGGTAGATGAGGAGGCGCGACTCCTGGGCAAGCGCGGAGAGGGCGGCGACGGCGGAGCTGGAATCCATGATTCGATATTACTCGAACCATGGAACTGATGCAACTAGGCCTTGCGACGGATGCGCTCCCCCTTCTCGTCGATCAACGGCTCGCCGTCCTCCTTTGCGTAAGCGCCGCGCTGCCGGTCCGGAAGGATGTCCAGCACGAGCTCCGAGGGGCGGCAGAGGCGCGTGCCGAGCGGCGTCACGACGATGGGCCGTTCGATGAGGATCGGATGGGCCGCGAT
>DATAMY010000118.1:0-5130 GCA_036266535.1 Usitatibacter sp.
TTCCGTGCACGAGCGGCGCGTTCGCGCGCACCTGAAAGGAAAAGGGCCGGCGCTGGCCGGCCCTCCGAGGGGTAGGGCGTACTGGATTCGAACCAGTGACCAACGGATTAAAAGTCCGCTGCTCTACCAGCTGAGCTAACGCCCCGGATTTCCTGCGGACGGAAAGCGTGGGAAACGCTTCCGGAAAAACGAAAATTATATCTTCCGGCGTGAAAGCGGGTCAAACCAATTCCGGTTTCGATCATGCTTCGCGCAACATCCGCCGGTATTGCCACTTCATCGTGAGCGCGGAGCCCGCGACGATCGAGAGGAACGCGAGGATCGATCCGATCGCGAGCGTCGAGAAGCCCGTGAGCCCCTGCCCGATCGTGCAGCCGAGCGCGGTCACGCCGCCGAAGCCCATGAGGAGCCCGCCGACCATGTGCCTCCCGGTGTCCGCCGGGCCGCCGAAGCCTTCCCACTGGAACGTGCGCGAGGCGAGCGCGTACGCGGTCGATCCGGCGATGACGCCCAGGACCGCCGCGACGCCGAAGGTCACCCCCAGCGAGCGATCGGTCCAGAGCAGCAGCAACTCGAGCGTGTACGCGACCGGCGCCACGAACGAGAGCGACTCGATCTGGTGGCTGTTGGTCCCGAGGAACGTGGTCTCCAGCGTGTCCGGATTCTCGCCGTAGCCCAGGTGGCCGGTCACGTACCAGCCGGCCACGATCACGAGCCCCACCACCACGCCGCCGAGGACATGGTCGAAGCTCGTGCGGAATTCGCGATCCTTGAAGACGAAGGCGAGGAGTGCCGCGGCGACGACCAGGGCAGCGCCCGCCTCCGCCGCGCGTGGAGAAAGGCCCGTCGCCGCCGCAAGCATCGTCGGAAGATCCTGGTGGGAAAGCCCGAAGCGCGAGAGGTCGATCGCCGCCACGTCGATCCAGCGCGTGCGCCACACGGCGAAGACGCCCTTCAGCGTCATGTACGCCGCGATGCCCAGGAACACGAAGACGATGAGCGACTTCAAGTTCCCGCCTCCCACGCGGATCAGCGTCTTGCTGCCGCAGCCGGAGCCCAGCGTCATGCCGATCCCGAAGAGGAGGCCCCCCACGATGTACGAGAGCCACGTGAGGTTGGGCCGCGTGTAGAACGACCTCGAGAGGTCGATCAAGCCCGCGAGCTGGAGCGCGTGGGTGCCCAGGATCGCGACCGCGATCGCGAGGAGCCACATGCGCATGCGCGCCCAGCTTCCCATGTTCACGACGTCCGAGACGGCGCCCATCGTGCAGAAATTGGTGCGGTTCGCGACCGCCCCGAACACGAACGCGATCCCGAATCCGGCCCAGGCGACGAGCGCGCCCACGTGGTTGCTGCCCAAGGAACCTCCGAAAAGTCCCGCCATTCTAGGCGCGATACCGCGTGGGATCCGCCACACCCGCGGCGCGGAAGCCTTCGCGGCGGAAGCGGCAGGCATCGCACGCACCGCACGCGGCGCCTTCCGCATCCGCTTCATAGCACGAGACCGTGAGCGCGTAGTCGACGCCCAGCGTCATGCCGAGTCGCACGATCTCGACCTTCGTCATGTCGACGATCGGCGCCTCGATCGCGATCGGATGGCCCTCGACCGCGCGCTTGGTCGCCACGTTCGCGAGGCGCTCGAACGCCGCGAGGAATTCGGGGCGGCAGTCCGGGTAGCCGGAATAGTCGACGGCGTTCGCCCCCGTGAAGATCGCATCCGCCTCGACGACCTCGGCATGCGCGAGCGCGAGCGCGAGGAACACGGTGTTGCGTGCCGGGACGTACGTGATCGGAATGCCTTCCGACGGCGCGCGCGGCACGGCGATCGACGGGTCCGTGAGCGCGGAGCCGCCGAAGACGCCCAGGTCCACGCGCGCGGTGCGGTGCTCGGCCACTCCCAGCGCTTTGGCCACGCGGTCGGCGGCCGCCAGCTCGGCGCGGTGGCGCTGCCCGTAGTCGACCGAGAGCGCGTGGCAGCGCCAGCCTTCCGAGGCGGCGATGGCGAGCACCGTGGCCGAATCGAGCCCCCCGGAGAGGAGGACCACCGCCCGTTTCATGGATGCGCCGGGAAGCGCCCGCTCAACGCCGGAGCGCGGCGAGCCGGGTGCGCGCCTTGCCGGCGGCCTCCGAGGAGGGATAGCGCGCGATGATGTCCTCGAGCGTGTTCCGCGCGCTCGGCGCGTCGCCCTGCTCGGCCTGGATCGCGGCGATCGCGAGGAGCGCGTCCGGGGCCTTCGCGGACTGCGGGTGCTTCGCGAGAAGCTCCTCCTGCGCGGCCAACGCGTGGCTGTAGTCCTTCATGTTCGCGTAGCTGATCCCGATCCAGTAGGCCGCGTTGGGCGCGAGCGGGCTCGACGGATGGTCCTTCAGGAACGCTCGGAAGGCTTCCACGGCCGCGCCGAAATCGTTCCGGCGGAAGAGGTTCGAGGCGTCGTCGTACGCCTTCATCTCGCGCGCCTGGTCTTCGCGCGACGGGGGCGCGGTGGATGCGGTGGACGAAGGCGCGGGACCGAACTGCGGACCCGCCGGCGCCGCGGGCTGCTGCTGAGGCTGCTGCGGCGGCGACGGATTCGCATTGGTGGCCGCCGGGCCCGCAGGCGGGGACCCCGCCGCCGGCGCCGGCTCGACCCGCTTCAGCCGCGAGTCGAGATCCAAATAGAAATCGCGCTGCCGCTTCTGGAGCTGCTGGTTCTCGTTCGCGAGCACCTCGATCTGGCCGCGGAGCCGCGCGATCTCCTGGTTCATCTGCTCCAGCTGCTGGACGAGCTCCACCACGCCGATGTTCCGGAGCTGGTCCTCGAGCTTCTGGATGCGGGCCTCGTTGTCGAGGCCCTGCTGGGCGAGCTCCTTCCGGAGCGCGTCGATGCGGCGCCGGGCCTCCTCGTCGTCGAAGAGGCCGGCGTGCGCGGCCCTCGGGGCGGCGGCCGAAAGCGCCACCGCCGCCGCGAAGGCGAGCCCCGGCAGGACGCGACGCGCCGCCGCGGCGCGGGCGTCACTCACCCGCGTACTTGATGTCCGCACGGCGGTTCTTCGCCCAGGCGGCCTCGTCGTGGCCCATCGCGACCGGCTTCTCCTCGCCGTAGCTCGTGGTCTCGATGCGCCCGTCCTGCACGCCCAGCACCGTCATGATCTTCTTCACCGCTTCCGCGCGGCGCTGTCCGAGCGCCAGGTTGTACTCGCGGCTGCCGCGCTCGTCGCAGTTGCCCTCGATGCGGGCGCGCGCGTCGCGATGGTCGACCATGTAGCGCGCGTGCGCCTGGACCATGCCGCGGAACTCGTCCTTCACGACGTTGGAGTCGAAGTCGAAGTAGACGCTCCGCTTGGAGAGGATGTTGTTCGGGTCGCGCAGAGGATTGCCCTGCACGTCCGAGTTGTCCGCGGGGCGCGTGGTCGAACTGCTGCCGCCGGACGTGGAAGGCGTGGTCGTCTTTCCGTGGTCGGTGACGGTCGCCTCGTTCTTGGCGGGCTCGCTCGAGCAGGCCGCGGCGAGCACGGCGAGTCCGAGGTAGACGGCGATGTTCTTCATTGAGGTGAATCTCCTTTTGGGAAGTTGCAGGCAGGCGGGGGCGGATTCGATGTCGCGCTCAATTGGTCGGCATGGGTCCCCATGCGGGATCCTGGACGTCGCCGGCCGACGACGTGAGCCGCTGGCGCACGCGTCCGTCGCCGGACACCGCCGCGAGCTGCCCGTGTCCTGCGACCTGGGCCTCGTACAGGATCATCTTACCGTTGGGCGCGAAACTGGGGGAATCGTCGAGGGTGCCGTCCGTGAGCACCTGGACCTGGCCCGTGGACAGTTCCAGCGCGGCGATCCGGTAGCGCCCGCCGTCGCGCTGCACGAACGCGAGGAAGCGCCCGTCCGGGCTGTAGCGCGGGCCCACGTTGTAGCTCCCCTCGAAGGTGAGCCGTTGCGCGGGGCCGCCCGCGGCCGGCATCCGGTAGACCTGCGGCGAGCCGCCCCGGTCCGACGTGAAGGCGATCCACTGGCCGTCCGGCGAGAAGGCGGGCTGCGTGTCGATGTCCGTCGAGTCCGTGAGGCGCTGGGCCGGTCCGCCCGCGGCGGGGATGCGGTAGATCTGCGTGAGGCCGTCCTTCGAGAGGGCCACGGCGAGGGAGCGCCCGTCCGGCGACCACGCCGGCGCGCTGTTGTTGCCGCGGAAGTTCGCGACGATTTTCGTCGTCCCCTGGGCCAGGTTCTGGACCACGACCATCGGCTTCTTCTGGTCGAACGAGACGTAGGCGATGCGGCTCCCGTCCGGCGACCAGGAGGGCGACATGATCGGCTCGTTGGAGGCGAGGATCGACTGGGCGTTGAACCCGTCCGCGTCCGCCACCTGGAGCTCGTAGCGCGTCCCGCGCTTCACCACGTAGCTGATCTTGGTGGAGAAGACGCCCTTGTCGCCGGTGAGCTTCTCGTAGATCACGTCCGCGATGCGGTGGGCGGTCGCCCGGAGCTGCGCGGGCGCGACCACGTACGAGTAGCTCGCGAGCTGCCCCTGCTTCTGCACGTCGAAGAGCCGGAAGCGCACCTCGACGCGCCCGTCGCCCGCGGGGTCGATCTTGCCGATCACGAGGGCCTCGGCGTTGCGCGCGCTCCAGTCCGGGAAGTTGACCTGGGAGGGCTCCGTGGGGAGCGGCGTCACGCCGCCGGCATTCACCAACCTGAAGAGCCCCGTGCGCGAAAGGTCCGCGCCCACGACTTCGCTCACCGACTGCGGCAGGGAGGCCTCGCCCGACATCGGCAGGATGGCGATGGGGATCTGGCGCCCGCCGCTCGTCGTGATGTCGATGGTGAGCTGGGCGCGCGCGGCGAGGGCCACGAGGAGGGCCGCGCCGAGGAGGATCGCGCGGGTGGTTGCGGTGATGCGGCTAGCGTTCATGCCGGAAATTCAGGTTGAGGTCGCGGAATTGCGGGAACAGCTCCGAGTTGGCGGGCGGGACCGGAAGCGGCTGCGCGCTTCGGATGGCGCGCTCGATCGCGGCGCTGTACGTGGGGCTCGCACTATGCGTCACGACGATGTCCAGGACGTCCCCGCCGGGAAGGATGCGGATGCGCACGGTCACCTCCGTCCCGGTGGGCACCGTGTCCGGCACGTTCGCCCGAGAGAGGATTTTAGCCTTAATCTGGTC
>DATAMY010000119.1:0-2199 GCA_036266535.1 Usitatibacter sp.
GAGCCGGAGGCTTCGCTCTTCGACCAGATCCTCGAGGGGCTCTTCGGCAAGCTCAAGTCGGCCGCGCCCGCGGCGTAGTCCGCATACGCAGCTCCGTTTCGCTGGGTGATCTCCGGCGGCCTTCCCCTACCTGCACGGGTAGGATTTGGCGGGCCCGCCTTGACGCGCCGGGCACCCGCTCACAGACTCGCCCGCCGAATCGATGCGCCCCCTCGCATCGAAGGGAGACCCGCCATGGCGAGGACCGCGAAGCCGATCCGCATCCCGATCTCGAACCTGCTCCTCGGCAACGACTACACCGGGAGGCTCTACGTGGGCTCGGAGCGGAAGCCCGTGAACCTCCTCCTCGACACGGGCAGCAGCACGCTCGCGATCGAGCATCGCAGCTACGATCCCGCCGGCGACCGGCATGCAGAGAAGACGCGGCTCGTGCAGGAGGTCGCGTACGGCGACGGCAGCCACTGGGTGGGCTCGGTCGTGAAGACCGACGTCTCCACGTCGGGCAATGCGGCGGACTTGCCGGGCGTTCCCGTCGCGGTCGCATACCACGAGACCGTGCAGATGTTCGGCAAGGCGCAGGGCATCCTGGGCCTCGCGTACAAGCCGCTCGACGACGCGATCGAGGTCGACCGCCCGACGATCCCGCCCAAGTACTCGCCGAACGATATCCGCGCGGGACGGCGCACCTTCGTGGAGCCCTACTTCATGCAGCTCGAGGAGGCGGGGCTCGTCGCGAACAAGTTCTCGTTCTACACGCGCCGGTCCGTGATGCGCGCGGCGCCGCGCGAGCCTTCCGCATCCGACCCGATGAACCACGGCTTCATGATCCTGGGCGGCGGCGAGGAGGCGACGGACCTCTACATGGGCGCATTCCAGGAGGCGCGGGTGCTGAGCGACGATTGGTACAGCGTGAACCTGAAGCAGGTGATCGTGGGCGGCTCGCGCCCCATCGCCGTGGCACCCCCAACGCGCCAGAGCCGCGCGCCCACCAACGCGATCGTCGATAGCGGCACGAACGGCCTCGACCTCGCGCCCGCGGTCTTCGACGCGATCCTGCGGGAGCTCTCGCCCGCGCAGGTGGCGCTCCTGCGCGCGCGCCAGGTGTCGACGTCGCGCCTCGTGCTCGCGGAATGGCCGACGATCACCTTCGTGCTCGAGGGCATGCGGGACGACGTGCGCCTCGACGTGCCGCCGGAGCACTACTGGCAGATGGATGCGTGGGAAGCGGGCACCGCGGCGGGCTCCCTCTGGCGCGCGGACGCCGAGCAGTCGATCCTGGGCCTTCCGCTCATGAACGGCTACCTGACCGTCTTCGATTGCTCGGCCAACCGCGGGCTGGGTGTCGTCCGGTTCGCGACGGCCAAACCGCAGCCGCGCGAGGAGAAGGCAAGGCCGCGCGCGAGGGCGACAGCCACGGCGGACTGAGCGCGCGACCTACGCGGTCTGCGGCATGCCCTCGAGGTACTTCTTCGCTTCCTGCGCGATGAAGTGCCCGGGATATTTCTGCACGACGTACTCCAGGATCTTTCGCGCCATCACCGGGTTGCGGAGGTCCTCGGCCATGACTTTCGCCGAGAAAACGTACA
Organism: Usitatibacter sp.; assembly: GCA_036266535.1. Lineage (GTDB taxonomy): Bacteria > Pseudomonadota > Gammaproteobacteria > Burkholderiales > Usitatibacteraceae > Usitatibacter. Next base: position 1,587 of record DATAMY010000119.1, read on the forward strand.
TCTCCGGAACGAGTGCGTGGGCCGGGAAGAGCTTGTCGAAGCCCCGCAACACCGCAACCGAGGCGGCCGTTTCTCCTGCCGCGCGAGCCGCCTTCGCGATCGCGAACACGTCCTCCGCGCGCTCCGGGCGAAAATTCGCATCGACGGCGACGCACGCCTTGAACACCTCTACCGCCTTCGCCGTCTCGCGCGCCTTCACCAGGAGTCCCAGGTACCGGCGCCCTGCCTCGAGCGCTTTCAGGCGGTCCGGTTGAGCGGCGAGAACCTCGTACTGGAGGCCGCACTTGCGCAGTTCCTCGGCTGCGTCGTTGCGGGCCGTCGCCACGCCGGACGTCGAGGCGGGGATCGCGCCATCGACTCGCGCCCCGATCACAATGCCGGCGCCGGGGGCGGCGTCCGGATCGCCGCCGCTCGCCGCGGCGCGGCGCTTCTTGACGATCCAACCTACGCCCAGAACCACGCCCGCGAGGAGGCCCAGCGCCCACTTGAATTGCCGATAGACGCTCTTGTGCCGGTAGTCGCCCCACAGTTCTTTCCAGAAGGAGGGCTGCGTAACGGCGATCGCCGCCTCGCCGACCTTCTCGTCGTTCACGTATTGCGCGAAAGTGTAGTT
>DATAMY010000120.1:0-10554 GCA_036266535.1 Usitatibacter sp.
TCATGGCGAACTCGGTGAATTTCCCGGTGCGCAACGAACCCGAGATCGTGGAAGAGTGATGGCGTGCGCCATTCGGCGCGCGAATTCGGAGAACCACGGATGAACACAGATGACCTGTGGCATGTCCAACCATAGCGAAGAAATTGATGACGAGGTCCACCATTCGATTCGGCCGTAGTTGAGCGCACATCGGCTGCCTATCTGTGTTCATCTGTGTTCATCTGTGGTTGCCATAGCCTTTACCCACTGACGATGCCCAACCGTCTCGCCAAGGAAACCAGCCCGTACCTGAGGCAGCACGCGGACAATCCCGTCGACTGGTACCCGTGGGGCGAGGAAGCGCTGGGGGAGGCGAAGCGCACCGGCAAGCCCATCCTCCTTTCGGTCGGATACTCGGCTTGCCACTGGTGCCACGTGATGGCGCACGAGTCGTTCGAGGATCCGGCGATCGCGGGCGTGATGAACGAGCTCTTCGTGAACGTGAAGGTCGACCGCGAGGAGCGGCCGGACATCGACCAGATCTACCAGGCCGCGCAGGCCATGCTCACGCAGAGGAACGGCGGCTGGCCGCTCACGATGTTCCTCACGCCCGAGCAGGTGCCGTTCTTCGGGGGGACGTACTTCCCCAGCACGCCGCGCTACGGAATGCCGGGCTTTCCGGACCTCATCAAGCGCGTGCGCCGGTTCTACGACGAGCATCCGGACGAGCTCGCGGAGCAGGGCGAGCAGCTCGCCGCCGCGATGGCGCGCACGCAGCCGCGCTCGCAGGGGCCCGGCGCCGCGCTCGACTCCGCGCCCCTCGATCTCGCGGCCCGCGAGCTCGCGGAGAACTTCGACGCCGAGAACGGCGGCTTCCGCGGCGCGCCCAAGTTTCCCCACGCGGAGACGATCGACTTCCTGCTCCGCCGCCACGCGACCGCTCCCGACCCGTCCGCGCGCGACGAAGCGCTCCGGATGGCCACACTCACGCTTCGCCGCATGGCCGAGGGCGGGATCTACGACCACGTGGGCGGCGGCTTCTCGCGCTACAGCGTCGATGCGACGTGGACCATCCCGCACTTCGAGAAGATGCTCTACGACAACGCGTGGCTGCTCCATCTCTACGCGGACGCTTGGGCGATCACGAAGGATCCGCTCTTCGAGCGCGTGTGCGAGGAGACCGCGGGCTGGGTGATGCGCGAGATGCAGGCGCCTTCGGGCGGGTACTACTCCTCGCTGGACGCGGATTCGGAGGGCGAGGAAGGCAAGTACTACGTGTGGACCGTGGACGAGATCCGCGCGCTCCTCTCGAAGGAGGAGTTCGAGGTCGCCTCGTACGTGTACGGCCTCGACCGGGCGCCCAACTTCGAGGGCCATGCCTGGCACCTCGCGGTCGCGAACCCGGTGTTCGGGCTCGACCGCAGGATGAGCGTGAACGAGGGCCAGGCGCAGGTGCTCCTCGACGCGGCCCGCCGGAAGCTTCGCGCCGCGCGCGAGAAGCGCGTGCGCCCCGCGCTCGACGACAAGATCCTCACGTCGTGGAACGCGCTCATGGTCGGTGGCATGGCGCGCGCGGCACGGGTGTTCGGAAGGCCGGAATGGCTCGAGTCCGCGCGCCGCGCGCTCGAGCACATCCGCGGCACGCTCTGGCGCGATGGCCGGCTCCTCGCGACCGCGAAGGACGGGCGCGCGCACCTGGACGCGTACCTGGACGACCATGCGTACCTCGTCGCGGCCTTGATCGAGATCATGCAGGCGCAATTCCGAGCGGGCGACCTCGAATGGGCGACGGAGCTCGCCGACGCGCTGATGGACCGCTTCCACGATGCGGCCGAGGGCGGCTTCTTCTTCACGTCGCACGAGCACGAGCGCCTCATCCATCGCCCGAAACCCGGCCCGGACAACGCGACGCCGTCGGGAAACGCGGTCGCCGCGTGGGCCCTGAACCGGCTCGCCATGCTCTGCGGCGAGATGCGCTTCGCGGAGGCCGCGCGCGGCACCGTGGCGCTCTTCCGCCCGCAGCTCGAGCGGATTCCATCCGCGTTCGGCACGATGCTGCACGCGCTAGAGGAAGAGCTCGAGCCTCCGCGCACCGTCATCCTCACCGGCCATCGCGAGCGTTTCGGCTCCTGGCACGAGGTCCTGGACGCGGCGTACCTGCCGCATGCGACCGTGCTCTTCGTGCCCTCGGAGACCGAAGGCCTCCCGCCGCCGCTCGCCAAGCCCGCCACGGAAGCGGTCAACGCCTGGGTGTGCGAGGGCGTTACGTGCCTGCCCCCCTTGAACTCCGTGCAGGAATTGCGCCAGACTCTCGGTCTTTCGGATCCGGACGCCCCGCAGGAAGCCCACCCCCACAGGAGCCTTTCATGAAGACGCTGCACGCCGCACTCGCGACGGCCGCATTCGCCGCCGCCTTCGCCCTCCCCGCCTGCGCCGAGGACCAGCTTCCGCTCGCCCAGAAGAGCGGCTGCACGGCCTGCCACTCGGTCGATGCGAAGATCGTCGGCCCCGCCTACAAGGACGTCGCGAAGAAGTACGCCGGCGACAAGGGCGCGCAGGCGAAGCTCGAGAAGAAGGTGAAGGAGGGCGGCTCCGGCGTCTGGGGCGACGTGCCGATGCCGCCCAACACGCAGGTGAGCGCGGCGGACGTGAAGAAGCTGGTCGAGTGGGTCCTGTCGCTGAAATAGCGCGGCGGCCCTCCTACCAAAAAAGCCGGCCTCGCGCCGGCTTTTTTGTGTCCGGCGCAAATTGACACGCCCCCGGGCGCGTCCCCATAATGCGCCCCTCTCTGGCGCCGTGGCGCCATCGCACCGAACCCCAAGCAGGAGAGCCGCCATGAACCGCTCGAAACCGCTGGCCCTCGCCGTCGCCGTGACCGCGGCCCTCGCCCTGGCCGCTTGCGGCAAGAAGGAGGAGCCCGCGAAGACCGCGGCCTCGACGCAGGCCGCCGCGCCCGCGGGCCTCAGCGTCACGATCGCGCACGCGGGCCCGCTCACCGGCTCGATCGCCCACCTCGGCAAGGACGACGAGAACGGCGTGCACCTCGCGATCGACCAGGCCAACGCGAAGAACATCACCATCGGCGGCAAGCCCGTGAAGTTCACGATGGACAGCGAGGACGACCAGGCGGACCCGAAGACCGGCACCACGGTCGCGCAGAAGCTCGTGGACGCGAAGGTCGCCGCCGTGATCGGGCACCTCAACTCCGGCGTTTCCATTCCCGCCTCCGAGATCTACGCGAAGGCCGGCATCCCGATGATCTCCGGCTCGGCCACCAACCCGACCCTCACGGAGCGGGGCCTCAAAACCGTCTTCCGCACCGTCGGCCGCGACGACCAGCAGGGTCCCGCGATCGCCTCGTACATCGCCCACGAGCTCAAGGCGAAGAAGGTCGCGATCGTGGACGACAAGACCGCCTACGGCGAGGGCCTCGCGAACGAGGTCGAGAAGACGTTGAAGGCGGACAAGGTGTCGATCGTCGGGCGCGAGCGCACGACCGACAAGGAAACCGACTTCAAGGCGATCCTCACCAAGATCAAGGCGAAGAACCCGGACGTGGTCTTCCACGGCGGCATGGACGCCACCGGCGGCCCGATGGTGAAGCAGGCGCGCGAGCTGGGCATCAAGGCCGTGTTCGCCTTCGGCGACGGCGCGTGCACGGACGAGATGGGCAAGCTCGCCGGCAAGGCCGCCGAGGGCCTCGTGTGCTCCCAGGCGGGCCTTCCGCGCGAAGCCGCGAGCAAGGACTTCGTGGACGCCTTCACCAAGCAGTACGGCGAGATCAAGCAGTACGCCCCGTATTTCTACGACGCGACCAACGCCGTCATCGAGGCGATGAAGAAGGCCGACTCCGTCGACCCGGCGAAGTTCGCGCCCGAGATCTTCAACGTGTCCTTCACCGGTGCCACGGGCAAGGTGGAGTTCGACGCGAAGGGCGACCGCAAGGACGCCGAGATGACCATCTTCAAGCTGGAGAACGGCAAGGTCGTGCCGATCGCGATCGTGAAGAACGGCCAGACCAGCCCCTTCACCGGGGCCGCGCCGGCGACCGAACAGGGACAACAGGGAGGCGCAAAGCCCGCCGAAACGAAAAAATAACAACACGAACAAGAGAGAAGAATATTCCGCAGCGGGCTTCGCCCGCTGGAATGAACGGCACCGGAGACGGTGCCGTTTTTTTGCCGGTCCGTATACTGGTGCCGCTGCGCGCCGCACGGCCGCGCGAGGAGACGAGATGGCGAATGCGGAAGGCGCGACCGTCGAGAGGGCACCCGGCGTGCAGGAGGGGCTGAGGGCGCTCCACGCGAACCTCTCGAAGGTGATGTTCGGCAAGCAGGATGCCCTCACCCTCGCGCTCGTGGCGCTACTTGGCCGCGGGCACCTGCTGATCGAGGACGTGCCTGGTGTCGGCAAGACGGTGCTCGCGCGCGCCCTCGCCCAATCGGTTGGCGGCGAGTTCCGGCGCCTGCAATGCACGCCGGACCTGCTGCCGAGCGACGTGACGGGCGTCTCGGTCTACAACCAGCGCACGCAGGTTTTCGATTTCGTCCCCGGCCCGGTCTTCGCCAACATCCTGCTCGCCGACGAGATCAACCGCGCGCCGCCGCGCGCGCAGAGCGCGCTCCTCGAGAGCATGGCCGAGCAGCAGGTCACCGTGGACGGCCATGCGCGCCGCCTGCCGTCGCCGTTCATGGTGATTGCGACGCAGAACCCGATCGAGTTCCACGGCACCTATCCCTTGCCCGAAGCGCAGCTCGACCGCTTCTTCATGCGCATCGCGTTAGGCTATCCGGATGCCGCCTCTGAGCTGCGCATGGTCGCTTCCCAGGAGCATGGGCATCCGCTCGACACGCTCCAGCCCGCGCTCGGCTTGGGCGATCTCGCGGCGCTGCAGCGCGAGGTGGAGGCCGTGCGCGTCTCGGAGGATGTCATGCGCTACGCCCTGGCCCTCGTGCAGGCGACGCGCGACCGCTCGGACGTGACGCTCGGCGCGAGTCCCCGCGCGACGCTCGCGCTCCGCCGCGCGGCGCAAGCCCTCGCCTTGCTGCAGGGTGGGCAATTCGCCACGCCCCAGCACGTGAAGGAGGTCGCGCGCCACGTGCTTCCCCACCGCATCATCGCGCGCGCCGCGTCGAGCCAGGGCCATCCCGGCGAGCTCGTCGTGCGCGAGGTCCTGGAGAGCGTGCGCGTGCCGGCGTAGATGGCGAGCGCGCGAGAAGATCGGGGCCAATCCGTCGCTTCCGCGGACCTCGCGGGTCTCGCGGCGCTCGATCGCTACCTCTCCGTCCCCTTGGTTTTCGGGCTCCTTTCCGCCGCCGCCTTCCTGATCGCCTGGAATCGTGGCATCGCCCTCATGCACGCGGTTCTCGCGCTCTGCGCCGGGATCGCCGCCGTGTCGATCGCGGGCGCCTGGTGGATGCTCCGCCCGGCGAGGGTGCGCTTCGCGCTTCCCCGCGAGGCGTCCGTGGGGGACCTGGTCACCGTATCGACAAGCGTAGAGGCTACGCGCGGGCCGCGGCGCCGCTGGCTCGTGGAGCTCGTGGCCCCGTTGCCGTTCGCGCCGAGCGGCAACGTCTTCCTTTCCTCATGCGGTGACGGTGAGGTCGCCACCGCGCGGTTCGCGGCCGAGCGCCGCGGCGTGTTCGCGCTTGCCGGGGCGCTCGCGCGGAGCGCGTACCCGGTAGGGCTCTTCGCCCTGCGCCGCCGTTGGGCGGTCGAGCCGGTGGAGATCACCATCTTCCCCCGTGTGCTGCCGGTCGAGCGCTTCTCCGTGGGCGCGGGCTCGGCGCGGCTTGCGGGGGAGCTCGAGCGGCCGTCGCCATCACTGGGTCAGGAATTCTTCCGCGAGGTGCGCGACTACCGGAGCGGCGACAACCCCCGGCACATCCACTGGCGCAGCTCGGCACACCACGGCCGCCTCATCGTGAGGCAGTTCGACGCGATCGCGACCAGCGAGACCTGGAACGTGTTGGATCTCGATCCGTCGGTCCATGCGGGCGCGGGCGCCTCCCACACGCTCGAATACGCGTTGGAGCTCGCGGCGAGCCTCGCCTCTTACCGGGTTCGCTCCGGCGTGCGATGCGGCATGGCGGGCGGCCTTCGCCCGGATGGGACGTTCGCGCTCTGGCGGCCTCCGGAGGCGGGGAGCACGCATTTCCAGGCCCTCATGTACGCCCTCGCAGGCGTGCGCGTCGAGCGCTGCGCCGATTACGCGGATGCGCTCTCCGCGCTCGCGGGCCATGCGCGGCGCGGGCAGCAATGGGTCCTTTTCAACCATGGGACGCGGGGAATGCGCATCCCGCCGGAGCTGCGCGGCGAGGATGTCGTGCGGTTCGACTTCGACACGCCGAGCTTCGAGGATCCGGACCGCCTGTCTTCCGCCGTCCGCCAGCCGCCGCGCCGCCTGCCCGGCGGATTCGTGATCGCCGCCGACACCGACCTCGCGGCGGTATTCCGGTGACGACGCGGCTGCGTAGTGCCGGCCTCTTCGCGAGCCTCTGGATCGCGATCACGGTCGCGGCCTGCGCGCGGTCGGCCGTCGTCGACTCCGCGCCGGTCGCGCTCGTGGCGACGCTCTTCTGGGCCGTGGTCCAGGGTGCCGGCCTGTGGTTCGCGTGGAAGAATGACGGGCCGCCCCCGCGCAGGGCGACGGATGTGATCGCGGGCGTGGGCCTCGTCGCGTTCCTCCTGCAGCTCACCGCGAACGGGCTGCTGCAGGCGCTCCTCTCGCTCCTCCTGTGGCTGCAGGCGGCGCGCAATCCGGTCCTTCGCACCCGCCGCGATGCGTATTTCTCGCTCGCCCTGGGGATGGCGCTCGTCGCATTCGGCGCGACGGAAGCGCGCGACACCGCCTTCGTGGCGCTCGTCGCCGCGTACGGGCTGGCGGCGCTCGTCGCCATGCTGCATTGCCAGGAGCACCTGGGCCGCGAACGGCAGGGCGCCCAGGAGCTTCGCGACCGCGCCGCGGCCCGGCCGATCAGGTCCCCGCAGCTCGCGGCGCTGTCGCTTTGCATCCTCGCCGTGGCGCTCGCCTGGTACCTCCTCGTTCCGAGGCCGCCGGCGCTTCAATTCGGAGCCGTCTCCTCGCGCGCGGGCGGGCAGTACTCGAACTCGCAGTGGGAGCGCGAGGCCGACGCTGGGCAATCGCCCGTGCCGCCCCGCGGATCCGCTCCGCGGGACGAAGGCGGCGCCAAGCCTCCGCGGAAAGAGAAGAGCCCGCCCGACGACAGTCCCCTCGACATCACGCGGTCAGGCCAGGACTCGGGCGAACCGGCGAACGCCATCGTCATGTACGTGCAGGCCGACCGGCCGCTCTACCTTCGCGAGCAGGCGTTCGATCGGTTCGAGCACGACCGCTGGACGCGCACGGACGGCGCGACCACCAAGCTGCGTCCCGACGAAGGCGCCTTCCGCCTGGGGGGGCCGCGCGGCGTCGAGCATCGCTACGTCGTGCAGGCCGTCCACCGCGGAAGGACCGCAGCCCTTCCGCTCGCTTCATACGCAGAGGAGATCGCCGCACCCGTGCCGGTGATCGCGCTCGCGCGCGACCATTCGGTGTACCTCGCGGCGCGGATGGAGCCGGGCTTTCGCTATGCCGCGATCTCCGTGGCGCAACCGGGCGAGGAGCGTCCCATATCCTACGATTCCCCGGAGCCGCGGGCTGCATACCTTCAGCTTCCCGAGGATCTGACTTCGCGCATCCGGGAGCTCGCTGCGGAGGCGGCGGGTCCCGGCGCGTCGCCGATGGAGAAGGCGCTCGCACTGGAATCCTTCCTCCGCGAGCGTTACGCATACAGCTTCGCGACCGTCCTCACCTCGCAGAACGTGACGCCGCTGGACGATTTCCTGTTCGTCGCGAAGCGCGGCCACTGCGAGTTCTTCGCGAGCGCGCTCGCCGTGCTCCTGCGCACGCAGGGCATCGCAGCGCGCGTCGTGAACGGCGCCCTCGCCCACAGCTACAACCCGGTCACCGGGTTCTACGAAGTGCGCGCGTTCGATGGGCACGCGTGGGTCGAGGCGTACATCCCCGGGCGAGGATGGGTCACGTTCGAGCCGACTCCGGCCTATCCGCTGCCGCCCCGGGATCCGCCGACGGCGACCGCACTCGAGCAGCTCAAGGAATACACCGAGAAGCTCGCGGAGCAGGAGCGGCTCGAGGGAATACACGGCGCCGCGCCGACCGTGGCCAGCCTGTTTGCCGCGCTGGACGAGCTGTGGAGCGGCCTCGCGCTCCGCGTGCGACTGCTCTTTGCATCGCTCGCCGCATGGATCGCGGCCAACGCATGGACGCTCGCGGCCGCGGTCGCCGTGCTCGCGACGCTGGCGAGCGCCGGATTGCGCCAGCGCGCGCGCCTCGCCTGGTGGTGGGCCAAGTGGCGGGTCCACGCGTCCTCGCCCGCGCGGATCGCGATCGTGGCGATGCGGCAGCTGGGCCGCGCGAGCCCCGTGCCCGCGCTTCGCCGCGCGGCGGGCGAGACGATCGACGAATACGTGGCGCGCCTGGGACGGGAAATGCCCGAGCGGCGCAGCGATCTCCAGATGCTCCGGACCCGCTTCAACGCGAGCCGCTACGATGGCCGCGCCGCGGCCGCCGAACGCGCGCAGATCATCGCCGCGTTCGACGCCGTCGCAGCCGCCCTTCCCGGGGCCTAGGCCCCGCCGCCGGCCGCTCGTCGCGCCGGACGGTCATATTGCATAATCGCGAAGAATGGACATCTTCCTCCAGCAGGTGATCAACGGCCTCACGCTGGGATGCGTCTATGCCGTGGTGGCGCTGGGCTACACCATGGTCTACGGCATCATCCAGCTCATCAACTTCGCGCACGGCGAGGTGGTGATGATCGGCTGCATGGTCGCCTTCTCGGTGATCGTGGCGCTCGCGGGCTCCGGCATGCCGCCGCTCGTGATCGTGGCGATCGGGACGCTCGCCGCCGTGCCCGTCTGCATGGCGGTGGGATACGTGGTCGAGCGCGTCGCCTACCGGCCGCTGCGGACCGCGCCGCGCCTGGCGCCCCTCATCACCGCGATCGGCGTCTCGATCCTGCTGCAGCACCTGGCGCTCCTCGTCTGGAGCCGCAACATCATCGCGTTCCCGCAGATCATCGAGCTGAAGCTCTACCGCCTGGGCTCCGGCGACTCGGCCGCGGCGATCTCGAACGTGCAGCTCGCGATCATCGGGACCTCGATCGCGATGATGGCGGGGCTTCTCATGCTCGTGTACCGCACGCGGATCGGCATCGCGATGCGGGCCACTTCGCAAAGCGCGCAGGTCGCGGGCCTCATGGGCGTGGACGTGAACCGCGTGATCTCGTTCACCTTCGTCGTGGGCGCGGCGCTCGCGGCGGTGGCGGGCGTTATGGTCGGGACGTACTACGGCATCGCGCACTACCAGATGGGATTCCTCCTCGGGCTGAAGGCTTTCTCCGCGGCGGTCCTGGGCGGCATCGGGAACCTTCCCGGCGCGGTGCTGGGCGGCGTGCTGATGGGACTCATCGAGGCGCTCGGGGCGGGCTATGTCGGAGACTGGACGAACGTGTGCTTGCTGAACCAGTACTTCCCGGGCTTCGCCGACGTCTGCGCGGCGAGCCCCGAATCGAGCCTCTTCGGGAGCAACTACAAGGACGTCTACGCTTTCATCGTGCTGATCATGGTGCTCGTCTTCCGCCCGTCCGGCCTGCTGGGCGAGCGCGTCGGCGACCGGGCTTGATCATGCGTTAGTGGAATGCATGCAAAGGGCATGGGAACCACAGATGGACACAGATGAACACAGATGAGCGCGAGGAACTCAACCGCTTGTCCGCCAAGGTGATCGGTGCAGCACAGAAAGTGAGCTCACTCTTGGGATGCGGATTCCTGGAAAAGGTCTATGAGAATGCGCTGGCAGTCGAGCTCCGCAGTCGCGCTCTCAGCGTTACGCAACAGAGCGCGATCACCATTCGATACGAGGAGGCGGTGGTGGGCGAATATTTCGCGGATATCGTTGTCGATGATCGGCTCATCGTCGAATTGAAGACCGTGAAGGCATTCGATCCAATTCATGAGGCGCAATGCATCAACTACTTGAGAGCCAGTGGACTGCACCTCTGCTTGCTGATGAACTTTGCGAGGCCAAGGCTGGACGTACGCAGGATCATCAACACATGAGCTTACCCGCTCATCTGCGTTCATCTGTGTTCATCTGTGGTTCTACCGCTTTTCGTTGGCAAGATCTCGATGTTCGTTAGAAAGCACCCTGTCACAAAATGGGTTGGGTTGGCACTCATCGCCGCCACCCTGCTCGCGCTGCCGTTCGCGCTCGCCTCGGTCGGCACCGCGTGGGTGAGGATCACCAACTTCGCGATCCTCTTCAGTCTCCTGGCGCTCGGGTTGAACATCGTGGTGGGTTTCGCGGGCCTCCTCGACCTGGGCTACATCGCGTTCTACGCCGTGGGCGCATACACCTACGCGCTCCTCGCCTCGCCGCACTTCAACGTGCACCTGCCGTGGTGGGCGATCCTCCCCATCGGCGCGGCGGTGGCGTGCATCTTCGGGGTGCTGTTGGGCACGCCGACGCTCAAGCTCCGCGGCGACTACCTC
>DATAMY010000121.1:0-3263 GCA_036266535.1 Usitatibacter sp.
GACAAGGTGAAGCTCTACCGCGACGACATCCCCCTCTTCTCGCGCTTCCAGATCGAGCACCAGATCGAGAGCGCGTACCGCCGCGACGTGACGCTTCCCTCGGGCGGGCCCATCGTGATCGACCACACGGAGGCGCTGGTCGCGATCGACGTGAACAGCGCCCGCGCGACCCGCGGCCACGACATCGAGCAGACAGCGTTCAACACGAACCTCGAGGCGGCGGACGAAGTCGCGCGCCAGCTCCGGCTTCGCGACCTGGGCGGCCTCATCGTGATCGACTTCATCGACATGGAGAGCGCCAAGAACCAGCGCGAGGTGGAGAATCGCCTGCGCGATGCGCTCCGCCACGACCGGGCGCGCGTGCAGATCGGGAAGATCTCGCGCTTCGGCCTCCTCGAGCTCTCGCGCCAGCGCCTGCAGCCTTCGCTCGAAGAGACCACGCATTCGCCCTGCCCGCGCTGCCACGGCACCGGCTACATCCGCGACACCGCTTCCACCGCGCTCCACGTCCTGCGCATCCTGCAGGAGGAGGCGATGAAGGAGAACACGGCCGCGATCCACGCGCAGGTGCCGGTGGACGTCGCGACCTACCTCCTCAACGAGAAGCGCTCGGAGATCTTCGGCATCGAGGCGCGCCTCAAGGTCCACGTGCTCCTCATCCCGAACCCGGGCCTCCAGACCCCCAACTACCACGTCGAGCGCCTGCGGCACGATTCGCCGCTCTTGGACGCCCAGACGCCCAGCTACGAGCTCGTGACGGTGCCCGACGAGGAGCCGGTGGGCCTCCCGACCAAGGCGCCGGAAACGAAGGCGCCGCGGCCCGAGCCGCTCGTGAAGGGCATCCGCCCGGACCAGCCCGCGCCCATGTCGATGGACCAGCCCATCGTCTCGGCGCGCCCGGCACCGCAGGCGCCCGTCGCCGCGGCCGCGAGCGCGAGCGCGGCGCACGAGGAGAAGCACGGCCTCATCGACAAGCTCTTCGGGTGGCTCAGGAAGCCCGCCGAGCCCGCTCCGGCACCCGCGCCGGTTCGCGCGGCACTTCCCGCGCTCGAGGAGAAGAAGCCCGCGCGCGATGGGCAACGCGGCGGTGACCGCGGACGCGGCGGCGATCGGCAGGGCCGCGGCGGAAATCGCGGCGGCGAGCAGCGTCGCGGCGAGGGCCGCGGACAGGGTCGTGGCGAGGGCCGGGGCGAAGGCCGCGGCGATTCGCGTCGCGGCGGCGAGCGCCAGGAACGCCGGCCGGAAGGCCAGCAGGCCGTCGAGCCTCGCGAAGCCCGCGAGCAACGCGAGCCACGCGAACCCAGGGAACAACGAGAACCGAAGGAACAACGCGAGCCGCGCGAAGCCCGCGAAGCCAGGGAGACAAGAGACCAACGCGAACCAAGGGAGCCGCGCGAACCCAGGGAACAACGGGAGCCGCGCGAGCCGAGGCAGGGCCAGCGCCCGCAGCAGCCGCGGCCGGCGGAAGCCGCGCGCGGCGACGCAGAAGCGAGCCGCACCGAGGGCGCGCCGCCGTCGGAGCATGCGGCCGCCGCGGGCGAAGGCGGAGACGGCCAGGGTCGCCGCCGCCGTCGCGGCCGTGGAGGACGCGGCGGAGAGCGTGGCGAACGTCCGCCGCGCGAGCCGATGGACGCGACATCCACCGCTTTCGTCGAGACCCAACCCGAAGCGCGGGGCGAAGAACGCCCGCGTAGCGAGCCGCGCCATCACGAGGAAGCGCGTCGCGAGGAGCCGCCTCGCGAGGCGCGCGCCGAGCAGGACGAAGGAGCACGGCCCGCGCGCGAGGAACCGCCGCATGCCGAGAAACCGCATCGCGAGGAACCCCCTCGCGAGGAGGCCGCTCCGGCACCGGGGCCCGCCGCGCCGTCGAGCCCCGCCCGCCACGTCGAGTTCCACGCGGTGAGCCAGCACGACGAAAGCGCCGGCGAGGAGCATCGCCCGCAACGGCGCCGCCGCCATGGCCAGGAGCCGGCGCCCGCAGTGCCGGCGCAGTCGCCTCTCCAGCTGGTCGAGACGCAAGTCCCCGTGCCGCCGCCCTCGGAGCCGGACGAGGACCTCCCCCGCCGCACGCGCCCGCGCCGGCGCCGCGGCGGCTCCGCGCCGTCCGAGCCACTGCAGCTCGTGGAGACGCAGGGCGACGACAACGCAGGCGACAACACGCCGGCGGCATGAGCGCCGCCGGAGCGCCGGTCGATTTCTACTTCGAGTTCTCCTCACCCTACGGCTACATCGCGAGCCGCCTGGCGGAGGACCTGGAGGAGCGCATCGGCCGGCCGCTGCGGTGGCGTCCCATCCTGCTGGGCCCGATCTTCAAGCTCACGGGACAGGCGCCGCTCACGCAGCTCCCGATGAAGGGCCCGTACGCGCAGAAGGACTTCTCGCGGACGGCGCGCCTGCACAAGCTTCCGTACCGACATCCTGACAAGTTTCCCATCGGCACGGTCGCCGCGTGCCGTGCGTTCTACTGGATGCACGACCGCGATCCCGCCGCCGCGCGCGCGCTCGCGAAGGCGCTCTACCGGGCGTACTTCGAGGACAACCGCGACATCAGCGCGGCCCCCGTGCTCGCCGAAGTCGCGCGCGAGGCCGGAGTCGACACGGCGGCGCTTGCCGCGGCGCTCGAGGATCCGGCGATGAAGGAGCGCATGAAGTCGGAGGAAGATGCCGCGATCGCGGCGGGCGTCTTCGGCTCGCCCTTCTTCATCGCGGACGGCGAGCCCTTCTGGGGCGTCGACCGCATCCCCATGCTCGAGGAGTGGGTCCGCTCGGGCGGATGGTGACCCCCGTGCGCTTCCGCTAGGCGAGCTGCGCCCGGATTCTCGGGCCCAGCAGCGGCTCGAGCGCCGCGAGCATGGGCGCCAGCTCCTCCTCGCCCGCGAACGAAAACGCGACGACGTTGCGCGTTTCCCGGTCCGCGCTCGCGAGCCCCTGCTCGAGGAGACCCAGGATCCCCGCGATCTCCGGCGTATCGCGCACGCGCGGGGCTTTGCCGTCCGCGCGCATGCACGCGCTCAGGCGCGCGACCACGTCACCCATGAAGACGTGCGGGATCAGGGTCCCGAACTTGGTCTCGTGCGCGCTTCGCGCCTCGGAGAGCGCCTTCGACGCCTCGCAAAGGCTCTCCGCGAGGTCGCGGTTGCTCATGGGCTTTCCGCCGGGACGGGACATGGCGGCTATCCCAGCGTCCGGTCGTAGACCGTGATGTCCGAGCGATAGCAGGAGCACGCCGCCTTCTCCAGGCCGCGCCGGTTGCGGATGGTCAT
>DATAMY010000122.1:0-11819 GCA_036266535.1 Usitatibacter sp.
ACCCAGGCTCATCTTCGCGATGATGTTGCGCTGGATCTCGTTCGATCCCGCGTAGATCGAGGTCTTCCGGAAATTGCAGTAGCGCGGCGCGATGCCGGCCATGAACTCGTCGAACGCGGCGTCCGCTTCCACCGGTGCGAAGGGTCGCGAGAGCGGTCCGGCCGCCTCCATCATGAGCTCGGTCAACGCCTGCTGGATCTCGGTCCCGCGGATCTTCAGCATCGAGACGTCCGCGCCGGGCGCGCGCCCCCCCCGCAGCTGGTCGAGGAAGCGCAGGTTGGTCACCTCGAGCGCCATCAGCTCGACCTCGACGCGCGTGAGCCGGTCGCGGAACCGGACGTCGTCCAGGAGCGGCTTCCCGCCCTTCGTCTCGCGGGCCGCGAGCTCCTTCAGCTTCTCCAGCTCGCGCCGCGAGCCGCCGATCCGCGCCGTGTTCATCCGCTCGTGGCCCAGCAGGTACTTCGCGACCGTCCAGCCCTTGCCTTCCTCGTGCACGAGGTTCCCCACCGGCACCTTCACGTCGTCGAAGAAGACCTCGTTCACTTCGTGGCCGCCGTCCATGAGGATCAACGGGCGCACCGTGATGCCCGGCGTCTTCATGTCGATGAGGAGGAAGGAGATGCCTTCCTGCTTCTTCTCCGCGGAGTCCGTCCGCACGAGGCAGAAGATCCAGTCCGCGAAGTGCGCGAGCGTGGTCCACGTCTTCTGCCCGTTCACGACGTAGTGCCCGCCCTGGCGGGTGGCGCGGGTCTTGAGCGACGCAAGGTCCGACCCGGACCCGGGCTCCGAATAGCCCTGGCACCAGAAGTCCTCGCCGTCGTAGATGCGCGGGAGGAAATGCTTCTTCTGCGCGGGCGTGCCGAACTTGAGGAGCACCGCCGCGCACATCGTGAGCCCGAACGGGATGAGCGGAGGCGCCCCGGCGTAGCCGCACTCCTCCTCGAAGATGTAGCGCTGGACCACGTCCCAGTCCGTGCCGCCCCATTCGCGGGGCCAAGAGGGCGCGACCCAGCCCTGCTTCGCGAGGATGCGATGCCAGCGGAGCAGGTCCTCGCGCGAAAGCTCGGTGTAGGCGGCCACCTTGTCCCGAAGGTCCCCGGGGAGGTTCTGGCGCAGCCACGCGCGCACCGTGTCGCGGAACGCGAGCTCTTCGGGGGAGTAGTTGAGGTCCATGGCCGCCTGGAAATGAAGCCGGGAGACCGCCAGTCTAATCCAGCGCGGGCGGCCGATGCCCCGCGCCCGGCCGGTGTAAGCTCACTCGCCTGAAACGGAGGGAAAATCATGTTCCCGCGCATTTTCCTGGCGGCCGCCCTGCTGGTACCCGCCCTCGCCGCACCGCTCCACGCCCCGGCGCAGTCGCCGTACCCCACGAGGACGATCAAGTGGATCGTTCCCTACACGCCGGGGGGCATCACGGACTCCGTCACGCGGATCGTCGCGCAGAAGCTCGAGGAGCGCCTGGGCCAGGCGATCGTGATCGAGAACAAGCCCGGCGCCAATTCCATCATCGGCGTCGATTCGGTGGCGAAGAGCGCGCCGGACGGCTACACGCTCCTCACCGTGATCGCCGCGCACGCCGCGAACGCGACGCTCTACGCCGGCAAGCTCAATTTCGACCCCGTGAAGAGCTTCGAGCCCGTGTCCCTGGTGGCGATCGCACCCCTCATCGTCACCGTCAACAAGGATTTCCCCGCGAAGGACATGAAGGAGCTCATCGCCTACGCGAAGGCGAATCCCAACAGGGTCTCGTTCGGCTCGAGCGGCGTGGGCTCCGCGACGCACCTCACGTTCGAGCTGCTCAAGCAGACGGCGGACATCCAGATGGTCCACGTGCCGTACAAGGGGACCGCCCCCGCCCTCGCGGCGGAGCTCGCGGGCGACCTGCAGGTGCTGGGCGACGTTCCCAGCTCGCTCATGCCGCACGTCCGCGCCGGGAAGATCCGCGCGCTGGGCCTCTTCTCCGCGAAGCGCAGTCCCGGCGCGCCGGAGGTGCCCACCGTCGCGGAATCGGGCGGCCCCCCCATCGAAGGCTCGACGTGGGTCATGTTCCTGGCGCCGGCCGGAACGCCGCCCGCGATCGTCGCCCGGCTTTCGGACGAGACCGCGCGCATCGTGAACGATCCCGCCATGCGCGCGCGCTTCGGGGAGCTCGGCATCGAGGCCGCGGGGACCACGCCCGCCGAGACGCGCCGCTTCCTCGAGGACGAGATCGCGAAGTGGGCGAAGGTGATCCGCGTCGCGAACGTGAAGGTCGAGCAATGAGCCTCCGGAAGCTCATGGACCTTTCCGGGCGCGTGGCGCTCGTGACCGGCGGCTCGCGCGGGCTGGGCCTCCAGATGGCCGAAGCGCTGGGCGAGATGGGCGCGAAGGTCGCGATCACCGCCCGGAAGCGCGACGAGCTGGACCAGGCCTGCGCGCACCTCGCCTCGCAGGGAATCCGCGCGATTCCCATCGCCTGCGACCTTTCGAAGGCGGATGCCATCGCGCCGATGGTCGGGAAGGCCGCGACCGATCTCGGCGCGATCGACATCCTCGTGAACAACGCGGGCACGACGTGGGGCGCGGACGCGCTCGAGCACCCGCTCGAGGCTTGGCAGAAGGTGGTGGATCTCAACCTCACCGCGATGTTCGTCGTGAGCCAGGAAGTCGGCCGCCTGTGCATGGTGCCGCGCCGCGCGGGACGGATCGTGAACGTCGCCTCGGTGCTGGGGCTCGTGGGCGGCGGCGATCCGGGGCGCCCGGGCACCATCGCGTACAACACGACGAAGGGCGGCGTCATCAGCTTCACGCGCTCGCTCGCGGCGGAGTGGGCGCAGTACGGGATCACGGTGAACGCGATCGCACCCGGCTTCTTTCCCACCAAGATGACCAAGGGCCTCATGGAGATGATGGGGGAGCGCGTCGCGAGCAAGGCGCCGTTGAATCGCGTGGGCGGCCCGGAGGACCTGAAGGGCATCGCGGTCGTGCTCGCCTCCGACGCCGGCGCCTTCATCACGGGGCAGACCATCGCCGTCGACGGCGGCTACACGGCGATCTAGGGATGGATCTCAGCCAGGCCCTCGGCCGCCGCATCCCGTACGCGGATCTCCTCGGCGTCCGCCTCCTGTCTCGCGGCGAAGGCCGCGCGGCGCTGGAGCTGACACTCCGCCCCGAGCTCATGAACAGCTGGGAGAGCGCGCACGGCGGCGTCATCATGACGCTCCTCGACATCGCCATGGCGGTCGCGGCGAGGAGCGCCGACCCGAAGGCGCTGGGCGCGATCACGGTCGAGATGAAGACGAGCTTCATCGGCACGTGCACCGGGACGCTCGTGGCGGAAGGGCGGTGCATCCACTTCGGCCGCTCCGTCGCGTTCTGCGAGGCCGAGGCGCGCGACGCGTCCGGCACCGTGGTCGCCAAGGGAAGCGGCACGTTCATGGTGCGGCAGCCGCGCGAGGCGCCGGCCGCTCCGGCATGATCGACTTCGCGGCCTACCAGGGCACGCGGCCCGTCGCGGATGCCCATCGCTTCGACGTCGCCGCGCTCGAGCGCTACCTGCGCGAGCACGTGGAGGGATTCTCCGGACCGCTCGCCGTGGAGCAGTTCCGCGGCGGGCAATCCAACCCTACTTTCCGATTGACCGCGGGCGGACGCCGCTACGTGATGCGCCGCAAGCCCCCGGGAAAGCTCCTGCCCTCCGCGCATGCCGTCGATCGCGAGTACCGCGTCACCACCGCGCTCGCCGGAACGGACGTGCCCGTGGCCCGCACCTACGCGTTGTGCACGGACGAATCCGTGATCGGCGCGATGTTCTACGTGATGGATTACGTCGACGGGCGCGTGCTCTGGGACCCGCGCCTTCCGGACGCCTCGCGCGAGGAGCGCTCGGCGATCTACGACGAGATGAACCGCGTGATCGCGGCGCTCCACCGCGTGGACTTCGCGGCGATCGGGCTCGCGGACTACGGGAAGCCGGGCAACTACTTCCAGCGCCAGATCGACCGCTGGAGCCGGCAGTACAAGGCCTCCGAGACGGAGACGATCGAGGCGATGGACCGGTTGATCGAGTGGCTCCCGAAGAACATCCCGGCGGGAGACGCGACCGCCATCGTCCACGGGGACTTCCGCATCGACAACATGATCTTCCATCCGACCGAGCCGCGGGTCCTCGCGGTGCTCGACTGGGAGCTCTCGACGCTCGGCCACCCGATGGCGGACTTCTCGTACCACATGATGTCGTGGCGCCTCTCCGCGAGCGAGTTCCGGGGCTTGCGCGGGTGCGACCTGGCGGCGCTCGGCATTCCCGCCGAGGACGCGTATCTCGCGCGCTACCTCGAGCGCACGGGCGCGGCGGCGTTGAGCCCGAAGGACTGGAACTTCTGCATGGCGTACAACATGTTCCGCGCCGCCGCGATCTTCCAGGGCGTGATGGCCCGGGCGGTGGCGGGCAATGCCGCGAGCGCGCAGGCCGTCGAGACCGGCAAGCGCGCGCGGCCCATGGCCGAGCTCGGCTGGAACCAGGTCGAGCGGCTGCAGGCAGCCTGAAAAAGGGGAGCAGATGGATTTCGCGTATTCGCCGAAGGTGAAGGAGCTGCAGGCGCGGCTCACCGCGTTCATGGACGCGCACGTCTATCCGAACGAGCAGCGCTTCCAGGACGAGGTCGACGCGGGCGACCGCTGGCAGCCCACGCGTGTGGTGGAGGAGCTGAAGGCGAAGGCCAAGGCGGCCGGCCTCTGGAACCTCTTCCTCCCGGAGTCCGCGCGCGGGGCCGGCCTCACCAACACCGAGTACGCGCCGCTCTGCGAGATCATGGGCCGCGTCGCGTGGGCGCCGGAGGTGTTCAACTGCTCGGCGCCGGACACCGGGAACATGGAGGTGCTCGAGCGCTACGGGACGCCGGAGCAGAAGAAGCGGTGGCTCGAGCCCCTCCTCGCGGGCGAGATCCGCTCGGGCTTCGCGATGACGGAGCCGGCGGTCGCCTCGTCGGATGCGACCAACATCCAGTCGTCCATCGCGCGCGAGGGCGACGAGTACGTGATCAACGGCCGCAAGTGGTGGACGTCCGGCGCGGGCGACCCGCGCTGCAGGATCTTCATCTTCATGGGGAAGACCGATCCCAAGGCGGACCGCCACCACCAGCAATCGATGATCCTCGTGCCCGCGGATGCGCCCGGCGTGAAGCGCCTGCGCCAGCTCCCGGTCTTCGGCTACGACGACGCGCCCCACGGCCATGCGGAGGTCGACTTCGCGAACGTGCGCGTGCCGGCTTCGAACATGCTGCTGGGCGAAGGCCGCGGGTTCGAGATCGCGCAGGGCCGCCTCGGCCCCGGGCGCATCCACCATTGCATGCGCCTGATCGGCGTGGCCGAGCGGGCGCTCGAGAAGATGTGCAAGCGCGTCAAGTCGCGCGTCACCTTCGGACGGCCCATCGCCGAGCAAAGCGTCACGCTCGAGCGGATCGCCGAGGCCCGCATCATGATCGACGAGGCGCGGCTCCTCACGCTGAAGGCCGCGTGGATGATGGATACCGCCGGGAACAAGGCGGCGCGCGCGGAGATCGCGATGATCAAGGTGGCCGCGCCCACCATGGCATGCCAGGTCCTCGACTGGGCGATCCAGGCGCACGGCGGGGCGGGCGTGTGCGAGGATTTCGGCCTCGCGCGGGCGTACGCCGGCGCCCGGACGCTCCGCCTCGCGGACGGGCCGGACGAGGTCCACCGCAACCAGATCGGAAGGCTCGAGCTCGCCAAGCATGGCGCCTGAGACCGGCACGCAAGCTGCCCTCGAGCAGCCCTTCGGCGATTACGCCGCGCTCGTCCGGCGGCACGCGGCAGAGCGCCCCGCGCATCCCGCCGTCATGCTCGGGGAGCGCACGGTCACCTACGCCGAGCTCGACGCCGCGATGGACCGGGTCGCCGCGACGCTGCAGGCGAAAGGCGCCGCGCCGCGCGAGCCGGTCGCGATCTGCGCGGCGACGTCCATCGAATACGTGATCGTGTTCCTGGGGGCGCTCCGCGCGGGCATGGCCGCGGCGCCGGTTCCGCCCTCGCTCCTCCCGGATGCCATCGCGGCGATGACGCGGGATGCCGGAGCGCCGTTCCTCTTCGTGGACGGGGCCGCGGACGAGGCGCTGGGCGCCCGCGAGACGCCGCTTCGCGTGCGCCTCGACGGCGGCGGCCTCGCGCGCTGGTGCGGCGCGGAGCATCCCGCGCCCGTCGCGATCGCGCCCGATTGGCCGTTCAACATCATCTATTCCTCCGGCACGACGGGCGAGCCGAAGGGGATCGTCCAGCCGCATTCGATGCGCTGGGCGCACCTGCAGCGGGGTGCCGGCTACGGCTACGGGCCGGACTGTGTGACGCTCGTCTCCACGCCGCTCCATTCGAATACGACGCTGGTCGCGGTGCTTCCCACGTTCGCGCTGGGCGGGACGGCGGTCCTCATGGAGAAGTTCGAGCCGGCGGCGTTCCTCGCGCTCGCCGGGCGCGTGCGCGCGACGCATGCGATGCTGGTGCCGGTCCAGTACCGCCGCATCATGGCGCTCCCGGATTTCGATCGCCACGACCTCTCGTCCTTCCGCATGAAGTTCTCCACCAGCGCCCCCTTCGCGGCGGCGTTGAAGGCCGACATCCTCGCGCGCTGGCCGGGCGGCCTCATCGAGTACTACGGGATGACCGAGGGCGGCGGCACGTGCGTCCTCGCCGCGCACCTGCATCCGGGAAAGCTCCATACCGTGGGGCTCCCCGCGCCCGGACACGACATCCGCGTGATCGACGAGCACGGCCGGGAGCTCCCGCGCGGGGCGACGGGCGAAGTGGTCGGGCACTCGCCCGCGATGATGACGGGATACCACCGGCGCCCGGAGAAGACGGCCGAGGCGGAATGGCGCGATGCCCAGGGCCGCCGCTTCATCCGCACGGGCGACGTCGGGCGCTTCGACGAGGACGGCTTCCTCGTGCTGGTCGACCGGCGGAAGGACATGGTCATCTCCGGCGGCTTCAACGTGTATCCGAGCGACCTCGAGGCGGTCGTCTCCGCGCACCCGGACGTGGCCGAGGTGGCGGTGGCCGGCGTGCCCTCCGCGCGCTGGGGCGAGACGCCCGTCGCCTTCGTGGTCCCGAGGCCGGGCGCGGCCGTCGAAGCGCCGGCGCTCCTCGCGTGGAGCAACGCGCGGCTGGGCAAGGTCCAGCGGCTCTCCGCGGTGGAGCTGGTCGACGCCCTTCCCCGCAGCCCGATCGGCAAGGTGCTGAAGCGCGAGCTGCGCGATGCCTTCGCCGCCCGCCACCCGGACGCCGCCGCGGGGCCATCCCCGGACGCACTACAATAGCGGGCCTCGGAATCGCGATCGGACCGGCGCTTGGAAACTCGATGCGCGTCGTGAAACATCTTCCGGCGCTCGCCGCCGCCGCGCTCGCGGCCGCGTGCGCCGCGCCCGGCGCTTCCACCACCGCCAAGGCCCTGGATCCCTCGACGCTCCAGGCGCAGGCCGCGCTCCGCGGCGCGCCCGTCGCGCGCGAGCCCGTCGCGGCGGGATGGTGGAAGCGCTACGGCGATCCGCAGCTCGATGGCCTCGTCGACGACGCCATCGCGGGCAATCCCTCGATCGGCCTCGTGCGGGCGCGCGTCGAGCAGGCCGAGGCCTCCGCCGCGACGGCGCGCCTGGGGCTCACCCCCTCGATCGCCGGCTCGGTGGAATCGAGCCGCCAGCGCCTCTCCGAGAACGGCCTCGTGCCGCCACCCTTCGGCGGCATGTGGATCTGGCAGAACCAGGCGATGGTGAGCTTTCGCTACCAGTTCGACCTGTGGGGCAGGAATCGCAAGGCATACGACGCCGCGCTGGGCACGCTCGCCGCGGCGCGGATGGACGCGCAGGCCGCGCGGCTGCTGCTCGAGACCGCGATCGTGCGCACGTACCTGCAGCTCCAGGCCGCCTTCGAGCAGGAGGACATCGCCCGCGCGACGCTCGAGCAGCGCCAGGGCATCGTCTCGCTCACGCGCGGGCGCTTCGACGCGGGCCTCGATTCGGAGCTCGAGGTGCGGCAGGCCGAAGGCGCGGTACCGGCCGCGCGCGCCGAGGTGCTGGCCGCCGGGCAGGCCATCGCCATCGCGCGGGACCAGCTGGGCGCGCTGGTCGGCGCCGGCCCGGACCGCGGGCTCGCGATCCGGCGCCCGTCGCTCGCCGCGATCGACGCGGCGATTCCGTCCACGCTTCCCGCCGATCTCGTGGGCCGGCGTCCCGACGTGATCGCGCAACGCCTGCGCATCGAGGCGGCCGGCCGCGGCATCGAGAGCGCACGGGCCGCGTTCTACCCGAACATCGACCTCACGGCGTTCGCGGGCTTGCAGGCGCTCGACTTCGCGAAGTTCCTGCGGCCGGGAAGCCTCACGGTGGGCGCGGGTCCCGCGCTCTCGCTCCCGCTCTTCGAGCAGGGCTCGCTTCGCGCGGCGCTCGCGGCCCGCTCGGCCGAATGGGACCTGGCCGTCGCGCAATACAACCAGACCGTGGTCGATGCGCTGCGCGAGGTCGTGGACCAGGTGACGGCGCTCCGCACGCTCGAAGGGCGCGAGGCCGAGGTCGCCTCCGCCCTCGCATCGACCGAGCGCGCCCACGCGATATCGCTCGCCCGGTATTCGGCAGGCCTCGGCAACTACTTGCAGGTGCTCTCCACGGAGGGGCAGGTCCTCGCGCAGCGCGCGCTCCAGGCCGACCTGCGCGCCCGCCATCGCGACACCGCGGTGGCGTTGATCCAGGCCCTGGGCGGCGGCGTCGAGGTCGACTCGCCCCCGCGCGCCGCCGCGCGCTGACGCTCCCATCGAAAGGAATCATGGCTACCGACGCCCCCGCCCCCGCGCCGTCCCCCGCGCCGCCCGACGATGCCCGCAAGAAGGAGGGGCGGCGCAAGCGCCTCCTCCTCATCGTCGCCGCCGTGTTCGCGCTCGCGGGCCTTGGATGGGGCGCCTGGTATTTCCTCGTGGGCCAGTGGTACGAAACGACGGACGACGCCTACGTCGGCGGAAACGTGGTGCAGATCACGCCGCAGGTCGCGGGCACCGTGGTCGCAGTTGCCGCGGATGACACGGACCGCGTGAAGGAAGGCCAGGTGCTGGCTCGCCTCGACTCGTCGGACGCGCGCATCGCGCTCGAGCAGGCGGAGGCCGCGCTCGCGCGTACCGTGCGCCAGGTCCGCACCCTCTTCGCGACGAGCGGCCAGTTCGACGCGACCGTGGCGCAGCGCGCGAGCGACCTCGAGCGCGCCAACGCGGACCTCGCCCGCCGCGAGCAGCTCGCCTCTTCCGGCGGGGTCTCGAAGGAGGAGCTGCAGCACGCGCGCGACGCCGTCACCGCGGCGAAGGAGGCGCTCCGTGCGGCGCGCGAGCAGCTCACCGCGAACCGCGCCCTCGTGGACCGCACCACGGTCGAGGAGCACCCGGACGTGCTCGCGGCGGCGGCCCGCGTGCACCAGGCCTTCCTCGACAACGCGCGGACGCGGATCCTGGCTCCCGTCGCGGGCGTGGTCGCCCGGCGAAGCGCCCAGGTGGGCCAGCGCGTCGCCGCGGGCGCGCCGCTCATGGCGATCGTCCCGCTGGACAACGTCTGGGTCGATGCGAACTTCAAGGAGAGCCAGCTCGGGAACCTGCGCGAAGGGCAGCCCGTGTCGCTCGAGGCGGACCTCTACGGCCGCCACCTCAAGTACCACGGGCGCATCGTGGGCTTCGCCGCGGGCACCGGGGCCGCCTTCGCGCTCCTCCCCGCGCAGAACGCCACCGGAAACTGGATCAAGGTCGTGCAGCGGGTCCCGGTTCGGATCGCGCTCGAACCGAAGGAAGTGCGCGACCATCCGCTGCAGGTCGGTCTCTCGATGAAGGCGGAGGTGGATACGCACACGCGCGAAGGCGATCGCATCCCGCAAGGCGCGGTCCAGCGCTCCACGGCGCAGGAGACGCGCGTCTTCGACGAGCTGGGCGCCGCGGCGGACGCGCGCGTGGAGGAGATCGTCGAGAAGAACGGCGGACAGGCCGCGAAGGGGACCGGAGGCCATGGCGGAAGCTGAGGCCCGCCCCGCGGGAAAAGCGGCGCCGGGGCCCTACTACACCGGCGGGATGCGCGTGATCCTCACGCTCGTCCTCGCGCTCGCGAACCTCATGGAAGTGCTGGACATCACGATCGCGAACGTGTCGATCCCGTCGATCACCGGCGAGCTGGGCGCGGCTCCCAGCCAGGGCGCGTGGATCATCACCTCCTACGCGGTCGCCAACGCCATCACCGTGCCGATCACGGGATGGCTCGCCGATCGCATCGGGCAGGTGCGGCTCTTCACCACGGCGATCGTGCTCTTCACGGTTTCGTCCTTCCTCTGCGCGATCTCGGTGAGCCTCCCGATGCTGATCGCGTTCCGCGTCGTGCAGGGCGCGGTCGCGGGCTTCATGATCCCGCTCTCTCAGTCTCTCCTCATGATGAACTACCCGCCGGACAAGCGGACGATGGCGCTCGCGATCTGGGCGATGACGGTCACCATCGGCCCGATCATCGGCCCGATCCTCGGCGGCTGGATCACCAGCAACTACCACTGGTCGTGGATCTTCCTCATCAACGTTCCCGTCGGGCTCTTCGCGGCGTTCGGGACGTGGGAGCTCCTGTCCGACCACGAGACGCCCACGCATTCCATCCCAATCGACTTCGTGGGCATCGCGCTCCTCGTGGTCTGGGTGGGATCGCTCCAGATCCTGCTCGACAAGGGAAACGAGCTCGACTGGTTCGGCTCGCCCTTCATCGTGGGGCTCGGGGTCGCCGCCGCGATCGGGTTCGTCTTCTTCCTGGTGTGGGAGCTCACCGACGAGCATCCCATCGTGGATCTCACGCTGCTGGCCAACCGCAACTTCACGATCGGGATCGCCACGCTCTCGCTGGGCTTCGCGCTCTTCTTCGGGATGACGCTGCTCCTCCCGCTCTGGCTGCAGACGCAGATGGGATACACCTCGGAGTGGGCGGGGTTCGTGCTGGCACCCGCGGGCGTCTTCGCCGTCCTCCTCTCCCCGGTCGTGGGGAAGACGATGCCGAAGGTGGGGCCGCGCCTGTACGCGAGCATCGGCATCGGCATGCTGGGGTGGCTCGCGTTCCTGCGCTCGCACTTCAACACCGAGAGCGACTACTGGACCATCGCCACGCCGCAGATCCTCCAGGGCATCGGGATCGCGTTCTTCTTCGCCCCGCTCATCTCGATCTCGCTGGGCGGCGTCCCCAACAACAAGATCGCCCGCGCCTCGGGCCTCCAGAACTTCATGCGGATGATGGCGGGGAGCTTCGGCGCCTCGATCATCATCGCGGCCTGGGACAACCGGCAGGCGCTGCACCACACGCGCCTGGTCGAGCACTTGCCGGCGGGGGACGCCATGGTGGCGAGCTTCGACGCGAAGGTGGCCGGGCTGGGACTCGTCCCGCAGCAATCCCACGGCCTCCTGAACCAAATCGTCGACAACCAGGCCTACATGCTGGCGACGAACGACATCTTCTGGCTCTGCGGGGTGCTCTTCGTGATCCTGGTCCCGCTCATCTGGACCACCCGTCCGCCCTTCGGGCAGATGGGCGCCGCGCACTAGGCGCTTCAGGCCACGAACTTGAGGACCGCGGCGAAGTGGAGGCCGCTCCCCAGCATGACGCACAGGTGCCAGATGCCGTGCCAGTGGCGGAAGCGCTCGTCGAAGAGGTAGAAGACGAGCCCCACGGTGTAGACGCCGCCCGCGGCGAGGAGCCATGTGAAGCCGTCCCACGTGAGCGCGCGGATGAGCGGCTCGATCACGACCAGCCCCATCCATCCCATGATCACGTAGATCGCGAGCG
>DATAMY010000123.1:0-17343 GCA_036266535.1 Usitatibacter sp.
CCCGAGGCGATCGCGATGATGAAGAAGTTCTACGAGGTGGGCGGCGTCTCCATCTCGCAGGCGTCGATGGAGAAGGAGTTCGACACGCGTCCCACGTTCGACCTGGCCCAGCATCTGAAGATCATGGACCGCTCGGGCGGGGCCTCGGAGGTGGACCAATGGATGACTCAGATCTCGGAGTTCCTGAAGAGCGTCGGAACCATCCCGGAAGTGCCCAAGACCTCGTCCTACGTGACGGACGAGTTCATGCGCATGGTCGACAAGGACCCGAAGCTCAAGGCCTTCGCGAACCGGGCGGATTGAGGACCTGATCGATGGGCGGGCGGGGCGAGGGCGCGATGCGGCTCGCGGTCGGGCTTGCGACCTTCGTCGCGCTCACCCTCGTCTGGTACGTGCTGACGTCGGCCACGCATTTCATTCCGCCGGTGTACTTCCCCACGCCGGCGGAAGTGGCCCAGAGCTTCCGGCAGATCACCCTCCAGGGCTATGCGGACGGGCGCCTGGACCAGCACTTCCTGCACAGCTCGAAGCTCGTGCTGATGGGCTTCGCGGCCGCGGTGTCGATCGGCGTGCCGTTGGGGCTCCTCATGGGCTGGAGCCCGCGTGCCGAGGCGCTGGTGAATCCCGTGTTCCTCCTCATCCGGCCGATCCCGCCGCTCGCCTGGATTCCGCTCGCGATCGTGTGGCTGGGCCTGGGCGACGCCGCCAAGGTGCTCGTGATCTGGTTCGCCGCGTTCGTGCCGGCCGTGATCAACAGCTACGCGGGCGTGCGCTCCATCGAGCCGCACCTGGTCGAGGCCGCGAGCTCGCTGGGAATTCGCGGGCCCATGCTCGTTCGCGAGGTGCTGCTCCCGGGCGCGCTGCCGCTCGTCTTCACCGGCCTTCGGCTCTCGATGCAGGCGTGCTGGACGACGCTCGTCGCGGGCGAGCTGATCGGCGCGATCCTGGGGCTCGGCCACGTGCTCTACCAGGCGGGCCTCGACCTCTTCCCCGCGATGATCGTGGTCGGCATGGCGGGCGTGGCCGTCGCGGGCGGCGTGATGACCATGGCGCTGGGATGGATCGAGCGCCGCGCGATCCCCTGGAGGCTCCACTGAACGCGCGCGAACGGCTCGGCCGGCCGGAGTGGCTGCTCCTGGGCGTGGCCGGGCTCGTGGTCTTCTTCGGCGTCTGGAGCCTCGCGGCGGCGGTGGGCGCGGCGCCGGAGCAGTTCCTGCCCCCGCCGTGGAAGGTCGCGGAGGAGTTCGCGCGGCTCACCCGCGAGCCCTTCGTGGGCTACACGCTGCAGCAGCACCTCCTCTCGTCGTTCACGCGCTTCGGGATGGGTTTCCTCCTCGCGGTCGCGATCGGCGTGCCGCTGGGGCTCGCCCTCGGATGGTTTCGCTGGCTGGACCTCATCGTGTCGCCGCTCTTCGATGCGCTGCGGTTCGTGGCGCCGATCGCCTGGGTCCCGTTCGCCGCGCTCTGGTTCGGCACGGGCATCGGCGGCCCGGTGCTCGTGATCTTCACGGGCGCCTTCCCGCCGTGCGTCATCAACACCTATCGCGGCGCCCGCTACGTCGAGAATCAACTGGTCGAGGCGGCCCGGACCCTCGGGGCGGGCCATTGGCAGATCATCACGGAGGTCCTCCTCCCGGCTTCCGTCCCGTCGATCGTCGCGGGGCTGCGCGTGAGCGCGGGGCTCGCCTGGCAATCGCTCGTGGGCGCGGAGCTCATCGTCGCCTCGAGCGGGATCGGCTACCTGCTCGTGAAGGGCCAGGCGAGCATCAGCACCTCGATCGTCATGTCGGGGATGATCGCGATCGGCATCGTGGGCTTCGCGATCGACGCGCTCCTCCAGCGCCTGGAGGCGCGGATCCACCGCCGGCGGGGGCGGGGTTGACGTTTCAGCGGGTGAGGAGATCCCTGCGGTCGAGCCGTTTCGAGAACTTGCTCACCGCCCGGCCGGACTCGTCGAACGTCACCGAGAACTCCGCCGTGTACCCCCACGTGTCCTGGTAGAGGTAGTCCCACGCCACGGTATGGCTCAAAGGGAAGGCCATCGTGTCGTCCGGCGGACCGATGAGCTGCTGGACGTCCGCCTGGGTCATGCCGGCAGAGATCCGGCTGAAGAGGGCGTCGCTCCGGGGCGGTCCGCCGGCGGCGTAGGGGCCCGCGGCACAGGCGGTGAGGAGGAAAGCGGTGAAGAAGGCCGCGGTGGCGAGGCGGCCCTCGGGGCGGGGGGCATCCATCGAAGTCTCCGGCAGGGGCTTCCCCCATGGACCCGCCGGGCCCGGCCGCGGTTCAGTGCCTAGTCCCGGCCCCCGTAGCCGATGCGCTTGGACAGGAGCGCCACCACCCGGTCGCTGGAATCGAACGTGACCGAGTATTCCGCGGCGAAACCCCAGGTGTCCCGGTAGATGTACGTCCAGGCGTGGGTATGGCTCATGGGGAAGGCCATGGTCTCGTCCGGGCGGCCGAATTCCCGCAGGACCTCGTCCTGGGCCATCCCGGCGGCGAGCCGGCTGAAGAGGGCGTCGCTCCGGTCCGGGACATTCCAGCCGAAGGGGCCCCCCGCGCAGCCCGCGATGGCGAGGCCGCACGAAATGGCGAACGCGCGCTTGAGGTGACCCGTTCGGCGCATGGGAATCTCCTATTTCACGCCGTCTTCCGCGGGCGGCGGGGCGGCTTCGGTGTCCTGCGGCTGCTTGGCAGCCTCGCGCTGCTGCTTCTTCGCTTCCTTCTTCTGCTTCTTGGCGAGCTCTCTCTGGCGCTTCGCGAACGCATAGTTGGGTTTTGCCATTCAACGCATCCTTTTCATGGGCCGACACGGTGCCGGCGGTGCCCATCATGCCCGATTGGCCGGATGGGGGCCCGGTTTCGATCAAAAAGATTGGGAGAAATTTCCGGGGCCGCCCGGCACCCCTCGCTGTGCTTCAAACGTCATGGAAGGGTGTGCTGCACTGCACAGACGGGCCCTCGCCCGGGCGCAATAATCCGGGCGTCACCCTTCAACAGCGCACGGGCCCCAAAAATGGACAAGAACGAGCGCAAGACGCTCAAGGTCGAAGTCGAGTCGCACATGAAGCGGATCGAGCGGATCCAGCAGGCGCTGAACGACGCGGAGGAGAACTTGAGCCAGGTCGTGGACGCGCCCGAGGAGCTCGTCCGCGAAGTGAGCACGCTCCGGATGGAGTTGCGGGGCCGCAAGGCCGCGCTCGCCGTGGGCCTCTCGCTTCTCGGCATCTTCGAGGAAAAGAGGGCTTCCTAGGGCCGCGCGCCCTCGGCCGTGAGGACGCGGTCGATCCACTGGGCGGTGAGCTTCTCCTGCAGGGAGTTCTGTCCCAGCCGGGCCTTGAGCCCGGGGAAATCCACGGCGTCGAGCGGCTGGTCCTGGTTGAAGCACGAGAACACGTAGGTCACCTTCCCGGTCGCCGGATCGCGGTGCGGCTGGAGGCACTGCGCGCAGATCTCCTTCATCATGCATTGCATCGGCGAGTTGATCGAGCCGATCGCGACGTGCGCCTTCGCGAGGTACGGCGCGAGGACCGTGTGGCGGGCGCGCGCGACGGCCGCCATCATGCCGTCCGAGCCGATGGCGATGAGGCGGTGGGCGTCCCCCATTGCGATCTTCGCCGCGCCGAGCGCGCCGCTCCCGTGCGCCGCCATCGCCTCCACGATGTTGCCGACGAAGGCCTTGTCCCCGGCCCTTGAAGGCGTGAACCCCGGCGCCTCGTCGCAGCACCAGACGACCTCGTCCGCCGCGGCCTCGATGTCCGCCACCTTGTAGCGGTCGCGCAGCTTCTTGTATCCCGCGAAATAGAGGACGCGCGAGCCGGCCTCGCGCAGGGCCGCGCCGATGGAAAAGAGCACGGCGTTCCCGAGGCCGCCGCCCACGAGGACCACCGTCTCGTCGCCGGGCGTCTCGGTCGCCGTGCCGGTCGGGCCCATGAGCACCACCGGCTCGCCCGGCTTCAGCAGCTCGCAGAGGTCGCTCGATCCGCCCATCTCGAGGACGATCGTGGAGACGAGGCCCTTCTCGCGGTCGACCCAGGCGCCCGTGAGCGCGAGGCCTTCCATCGCGAGCCGCGTCTCCTCCGGGCGCGCCGCGAGCGTCTCGAAGTTCTGCAGCCGGTAGAACTGGCCGGGGCGGAACGCGCGGGCCGCGCGCGGCGCGTGCACGATCACCTCGACGATGTTCCCGGTGAGGCGGTCCACGCGATGCACGGTGGCGCGCAGCTCGCCGTTCAACGAGGCGAGGAATGCGGCGGTGTCTTGCGGCGCCCGGCCGGGACGTTTCGCCAGCACGCGGCTCACGACGGGAAACCCCTGCTTGGCGCTCGCCATCGCCTTCACGACGTTCCCGTAGAAGGACGGATGGAGGTCGCCGAAGAAGCTCACGAAGCGGCCGTCCGCTTCCCGCGCCATGAGGACGCGCGGCGTTGCCGGCTTGGGCGAGCGCTCGGGGGACACGGGATGGCCCTCGTCGTCCACCGCCTGGAAGTAACGCCCGTCGAGGACGAAATGCCCGGGGTCCTCGCGCGCGAGCACCGTGTTGGGCTGCGTGCCCGCGGCGATGAGGACGGTGCGCGCGGGAAGCTCGCGCTCCTGCATCGACTTCGTTTCGCCCTGCGTCACCTCGGTTCGCACGACGAGCGACCGCGCGTGCCCGTAGCCATCCACTTCCACGCGCACGGGCGTGAGGTTCTCCGCGAAGCGGATGCCTTCCTCGAGCGCCTTCTCGACCTCCTCGTGGTTCAAGGTGTACGAGGGGCTGTCGATGAGGCGCTTGCGATAGGCGATCGTGGACCCACCCCACGACTGGAGGAGCTCGAGGATGCGGGGCGGCCGGCCTTCGGACGCCGCTGCCTCGCGCTCGGAGCGGATCGCGAGCGCGTGGGTGAGGAATTCCTCCGCGATCTCCGTTTCCTCCTCGTTCCACGTGTTCCTCACCGCGCCCGGTCCGCGCTCGGCGCACAGGGCCTCGTAGCGCGCGAGGAACTTCTCGACCTGCACCGGGTAGTACGCGAGCGACTCGGTCGCCGTGTCGATCGCCGTGAGCCCGCCGCCCACCACCACGATCGGAAGCCGCACCTGCAGGTTCGCGAGCGAGTCGGTGCGCGCGGCGCCCGTGAGCTGCAGGCCCATGAGGAAGTCCGAGGCCGTGCGCACGCCGCGCGCGAGGCCGTTCGGGAGGTCGAGCACCGTGGGCTTGCCCGCGCCCGCGGCGAGCGCGATGTGGTCGAAGCCCAGTGCGAACGCGTCTTCCGCGGTGAGCGTGCCGCCGAAGCGCACGCCGCCGAACATCGCGAAGTCGGATCGCCGTTCGACGAGGAGCCGCGCGATCTTGAGGAAGTTCTTGTCCCAACGGACCGTGATCCCGTACTCGGCGACGCCCCCGAAGCCCGCCATCACGCGGCTTTCGAGCGGCTCGCGCAGCTCCGTGATGTCGCGGATCGGGCGGAAGGGCGCGCGCGTGCCGTCGGGGCGCACGCCGGAGATCTCCGCGTCGAGCGGCTCGATCTTGAGGCCGTCAATGCCTACCACCGCGTGGCCGTCGTTCAGCAGGTGATGCGCGAGCGTGAAGCCGGCCGGTCCCATGCCCACCACGAGCACGCGCTTCCCGGTGCGCGGGGCCGCCACGGGCCGGCGGAGGCTCAACGGGTTCCAGCGCGTGAGGAGCGAGTAGATCTCGAAGCCCCAGGGAAGCCCCAGGACGTCCTTCAGCGTGCGCGTCTCCGCCTGCGGGATGTTCACCGGGTCCTGCCGCTGGTAGATGCAGGACTTCATGCAATCGTTGCAGATGCGGTGGCCCGTGCCGCAGACGGTCGGGTTGTCGATCACGATCATCGCGAGCGCGCCCACCGCCCAGCCCTCGGTTTTCAGCTTGTGGAATTCCGAGATGCGCTCTTCCAGCGGACACCCGTGGAGCGGCACGCCGAAGGGACTTTTCTTGAAAACGACCGGTCGAGGTGCGTCATCCTCGTCGGTGAGGGCTGAGCCTGCCCCAGCAATCGTCAGGCCGGGGGCCGGGGATCCAGCTTTCTCCATCAGCCCCTTCGAGCACGAATCCTTCCCCTGCTCGTGGCACCAGATGCAGTAGTTCGCCTCGTCCAGCGCCCCCGCGAGCTGCATGCCGGGATCGGTGAGGGCGAAACCCTCGCGCCGGCGGATGTGATGGAGCGTGTGGACGGAATATCCCGCGCTCGCGTCTGTTTGCACCGGGACGAGATGAAGAGGATCGACACGCTGGGGAGGCTTGAAGAGGACGCCACCCCGGTGGCGCCGCCGGCCCTCGGCCGTGTGGGCGGCCCAGGCGGCGAAGCGCTCGGCCAGCGCGAGCTCCGCGCCGTACCGGGCCTCGTCGGCTTGCCACTCGAGCACCTTTTCTGCGAAGGCGAGCTCGTCGAACGCCCCGCCCAGGAGCGCTGCCACTTCCCTTTCCAGCTCGTTGCCGTCCAGCTGTTGCGCAGCGTCGCTCTTGATCTTCAGCATCGCACGGCGCTGCACGAACTTTCGCTTCACGCGGAAGAGCGGCGCCAGGCGATGGTGGCTTTCGACCAGGTCGTGCCATTCCTCCTCGATGCCGAAGAGCGCCGCGACGAAGCGGTCGAGGTGCGGCGCCACGGTAATGAGGAGCTCGGCCTCGGTCTTGTAGGGGAGGGCATCCGGGTCGAGGCGCGCGGATTTCCAGCGATCGTGCAGGGCCGCGTCGGCCTTCCCGAGCCACGCGGAGAATGCTTCGTCCACGCGCGCGAGGCCCTCGGGATCATGGAGATCCTCGAAGGCGAGTCCGAACGCTAGGTGGAGGGCGGGAACCGCGGGAGGCATTGCGGGTTGGCGCGACGGGCAAACGCCGATTTTATCGGAATCGACGCGCCGGACCCCAAGTCCCGCGGCAAGCCCGGCCCTTTGATATCATTTGAGGCGACGCCTCCAGGAGATGATTGCCATGAACCGACGTGACTTCCTTCGCAGCACCGGCTTCGCTTCGGCCGCCCTCGCGCTTCCGGGGAGCCGCGCCTTCGCCCAGGATCGAGCGCCCGAAGCCTGGCGCATGTTCGAAGTGACCACGCGGGTGGAGGTCCTCAACCCGTCCGGCGTGACGCGCGTGTGGCTGCCCGTCCCGCTCACGGAGGATCGGCCTTTCCTGAAGGCGCTCGGCAACTCGTTCGACGCGGAGGGCGGCACCACGCGCTACGCCGTCGATTCGCAGTACGGAGCGGGCATGGTTTGCGGGGAATGGACCGAGGGCACGAAGCCGGTGCTGGTCCTCAAGAGCCGGTTCGCGACGCGCGACGCGGTGGTCGACCTGTCGCGCCCCTACAATCCGCGGCCGGAGAGCCTCGTCACGCTCATGCGCTACACGTCCTCCACCGAGCACATGCCGACGCAGGGCGCGGTGAAGGACCTTTCCACGCAGATCGTGAAGGGCGCCAGCGGCGACGTCGAGAAGGCGCGCGCGATCTACGAGTGGATCGTCGACAACACGTACCGCGATCCGAAGACGAAGGGCTGCGGCACCGGCGACATCAACTTCATGATCGAGAACAAGACGTGGGGCGGCAAGTGCGCGGATCTCAACGCGCTCTTCACCGCGCTCGCGCGCTCGCAGGGCATTCCGGCGCGCGACGTCTACGGGATCCGCGTGGCGGATTCGCGCCTGGGCTACAAGAGCCTCGGCAAGAGCGGCGACATCACCAAGGCGCAGCACTGCCGTGCCGAGTTCTACTCCAAGGACCACGGCTGGGTGCCGGTGGACCCGGCGGACGTCCGGAAGGTCGTCCTCGAGGAGCAGGGCGGGAAGAAGATCGACGACCCGATGGTGGTCGCGGCGAGGAAGCGCCTCTTCGGCTCGTGGGAGATGAACTGGCTGGGCTACAACTACGCGAACGACCTGTCGCTTCCCGGCGCCACGCGCGGCAAGGTGAACTTCCTCATGTATCCGCAGAGCGAGACCGCGCAGGGCTGGCTGGACAGCCTCGATCCGGAGCACTTCAGCTACCAGATCACGTCCAGGGAGCTCACCGCCTGACCTCGGGCGGCCTGCAGGTCTCGCATCGATGAAGGCGATCCTCGCCGCGTTGCTGGTCTTCGGCGCGGCGGGCGTGGGCGCGGCCGAGGAGGCTCCGCTGCGCGCCTGGACGAAGGGCGCGACGCCGCCCCTGGCGCTCCACGACCTCGCGGGCGCGGATGTGGATCTCCGGAAGCTTGCGGGACAGGTCGTCGTCGTGAATTTCTGGGCGACGTGGTGCGAGCCCTGCATCGCCGAGATGCCGTCCCTCCAGCGCCTGCGCGAGCGGCTGCGCGGCAAGTCCCTCGAGGTCCTCGCGGTGAACTACGCCGAATCGCCGGAGAAGGTGCGCGCGTTCCTGCGGAAATCGAGCATCGACCTCCGCGTGCTGCTCGATCCCTCGAAGGAGGCGGCTGACGCGTGGAACGCGAAGGGCCTTCCGATGACGTTCGTCGTGGATCGCGCGGGGAAGGTGCGCTACTGGATCTTCGGCGAGCGCGACTGGAACGCCGGGGACACGCTCGCGACGATCGAGAAGCTCGTCGCGGAGCCCGCGCATGCCGGACGATAAGCCGGCCGCGAGCCGCATCGTCGACCGCTCGGCGCCGGCGGAGGTCGACGAGCGCGCGGAAGTGGTCGCGCGGCTTCGCGCCTCGCCCGCCACGATCGCCCCGCGCTACTTCTACGACGAGCTGGGCTGCGCGCTCTATGGCGCGATCTGCCAGCTGCCCGAGTACTACCCGACCCGCACCGAGGTCGCGCTCTTCCAGGAGCATCGCGGCGAGATCGCGGATGCCGTGGGCCGCGGCCGCCAGTTCGTGGACCTGGGCGCCGGCGACTGCTGCAAGGCGCAATCGTGGCTGCCCTTCCTCGACGTCGCGCGCTACGTCGCCGTCGACATCGCGGCGCCCGAGATCCAGCGCGCGCTCGACCGGATGGCGCCGGACTTCCCGGCGGTGGAGATGGTGGGCGTGGTCGCCGACTTCGCCCACGGCTTGCCGCTCGACGGCATCCTCGACGCGCGCCCGGCGCTCTTCTTCTATCCGGGATCCAGCATCGGCAACTTCACGCCGGACGAGGCGGTCGCTTTCCTCGCGCGCGTTCGCGCGCACTGCGTCCCCCGGCCTGGAAGCGGGCTCCTCATCGGCGTGGACGCCAAGAAGGGCCGCGCGATCCTCGACGCCGCGTACGACGATTCGCTGGGCGTGACCGCCGCCTTCAACCGGAACATGCTCGCCCACGTGAACCGCCGCTTCGGCTTCGACTTCCGGGTCGACGCGTGGGAGCACCGCGGGTTCTACAACGAGGCGCTGGGACGGATCGAGATGCACCTGCAGGCGTCGGCGGCGCAGGCCGTGCACTTGGTACCCGGCATCGTGCGCACCTTCGCCGCGGGCGAGCGGATCCACACGGAGAACTCGTACAAGTACCGCGCGCCCGAATTCGAGGCGCTCCTGCACAAGGCGGGCTTCGCGAAGATCCGCCGCTGGGCGAGCCCGGGCGAGAGCTACTTCGTCTTCTACGCGACCTAGCGCGCGAGGCGCAGGCCCGAGAACTGCCAGCGCGCGTGTGCGGGAAAGAAGTTGCGGTACGTCGCCCGGATGTGGGATGCGGGCGTGGCGCACGAGCCGCCGCGCAGCACGTACTGGTTCGCCATGAACTTCCCGTTGTACTCGCCGACCGCGCCCTCGGCGGGGCGATAGCCGGGATAGGGGCCGTAGTCGCTGCGCGTCCATTCCCACACGTCGCCGAACGCCTGCACGAGCGCGCCGTCCAGCGGCGCCTCGCGCGGCGCGAGCGGATGCAGCATGCCGCTTTCGAGGAAGTTTCCTTCGATCCGCGTTTCCGCCGTCGCGACCTCCCATTCGCTCTCGGTGGGAAGCCGCGCGCCGGCCCAGCGGGCGTACGCCTCGGCCTCGTAGAAGCTCACGTGGCAGGCGGGCGTGCGCAATTCGATGGGCGCCATGCCGTGGAGCGTGAAGGTCTGCCACTCGCCCTCGCGCCGCTCCCAGTACGCGGGGGCTTCCCAGCCGCCCGCCACGACCGCGTCCCAGCCGGCCGAGAGCCACAGCTCCGGTCGCCGATAGCCGCCGTCGTCGATGAAGCGAAGGAAGTCGCCGTGGGTCACGGGGTGCGATGCGATCTCGAAGTCATCGAGCAGTGCGCGATGGCGCGGCGACTCGTTGTCGAATGCGAAGCCCGGTCCCTCGTGGCCGATCTCGTGCACGCCGCCCGCGACCGCGATCCAGCGGCCGCTCGATCCGTGGACGGGCGTGAGCGGCCAATTCTTCCGGTACGCGGGCAACAAGGGATTGCGCGAGAGGAGGTGCTTCACGTCGGTGAGGATGAGCTCCTCGTGCTGCTGCTCGTGGTGGATGCCGAGCTCGACCAGCGCGAGCGCCTCGGCATCGAGCGCGCCTTCCTCGAGGCGCCGCGCGATCGCCTCGTCCACGTGCGCGCGGTACGCGAGGACGTCGTCGAGCGAAGGCCGCGAGAGGAGCCCGCGTTCCCGCCGCGGGTGGCGATCGCCGACAGCGTGGTAGTAGGAATTGAAAAGCGTGCGGTACGCGGGGTCGAAAGGGCGCACGCCGTGCGCCGCGAGGATGAACGTCTCGAAGAACCACGTGGTGTGGGCGAGATGCCATTTCACCGGGCTCGCGTCCGGCATGGACTGGATCGCGCAATCCTCGGCCGAAAGGGGCGCGGCGAGGGCAAGGGTGGCCGCGCGCACGGCGCCGTAGCGGGCGGCGAGCGACCCCTCCGCGAGGGGCCGGGTGGAGCGGGGTGCCGGCTTTCTCAAGGCGTCCTCCCGGCGGTCCTGCCGCCGTCAAACGCTATTCGACAACGACTTCGGGCGTTCCTTCCGTGATCTCGCCCACGATCGCGGCATGGGCGAAGCCCTCCGAGCGGAAGATCTCCAGCACGCGCTCGGCCGCGCCGGGCGCGCACGAAACCAGGAGGCCGCCGCTCGTCTGCGGGTCGGTGAGGACGGCCTTCTCGGCCTCGCCCATCCGGGCCCCGAGCCTTACCTTGGCGCCGTAGCCCGTCCAGTTGCGGCCGGAGGCGCCCGTGACGATGCCCTCGCGCGCGAAATCGATCGCGCCGGGAAGGAGCGGGACGGCGTCCCAGCGCACGCGTGCGGCGGCGTGCGAGCCCTTGGCGATCTCGA
Organism: Usitatibacter sp.; assembly: GCA_036266535.1. Taxonomy (GTDB): domain Bacteria; phylum Pseudomonadota; class Gammaproteobacteria; order Burkholderiales; family Usitatibacteraceae; genus Usitatibacter. Next base: position 11,163 of record DATAMY010000123.1, read on the forward strand.
GCAGGTGGCCCAGGAGGCCGAAGCCGGTCACGTCCGTGAGCGCGTGGACCTCTTCCATCTGGCCCAGGCGCGTGCCGGGCGTGTTGAGCTGGGTGGTCGCGTCGATCATGGCCTTGTAGCCCGCCGGGTCGAGCTTCCCCTTCTTGAGTGCGGCGCTGTAGATGCCGACGCCCAGCGGTTTCCCCAGCACGAGCTTGTCGCCCGGCTTGGCGCCGGCGTTGCGCTTGAGGTTCCGCGGGTCGACCAAGCCGATCGCGACGAGCCCGTAGATCGGCTCGACGGTATCGATGGTCTGGCCGCCCGCGATGGGGATGCCGGCGCGCGCGCAGACCGACTCGCCGCCCTCGAGGATCTTCCGGATCACCTCGAGCGGGAGCTGGTTCACGGGCATGCCGACGAGCGCGAGGGCGAAGAGCGGCTGCCCGCCCATGGCGTAGACGTCCGAGATCGCGTTGGTCGCGGCGATCGCGCCGAAGTCGAACGGGTCGTCCACGATCGGCATGAAGAAATCGGTCGTCGCGACGATCGCCTGGCGGTCGTTCAGGCGATACACCGCCGCGTCGTCCGCGGTCTCGATCCCGACGAGGAGGTCCTTCGGAACGAGCCCGGGCGCGGTCTTCGCGAGGATCTGCTCGAGGACGCCGGGCGCGATCTTGCAGCCGCAGCCGCCGCCGTGGCTGAACTGGGTGAGCCGAACCTGCATGTCCATGGAGCTTCTCCGCCGGGCGCGAATCCGAAGCCCGTGATTCTACCGTCCCGCGAGGAGCCGCGCCGTGAGGCGCGAGATCGCCGCCGCCTCCGCGCGCGGGGCGAAGAGGGGCTTGCGCCGCGCGCATGCCCGGATGAGGGCCGAGAGGAAGCGCTTGTCGCCCAATGCGCGCACGAGGAGCTCCGCGAGGCCCGCCGCGTCGCGCGGCTCGAAGAAGCCGGGATAGTCGCGGCCCAGCATGCCGACGTTTCCCGGGATGCGGCTCGCGAGCACCGGCGTCCCGGCGGTCACCGCTTCCACGATCACGTTGGCGCCGCCCTCGACGACCGAGGGATGCACGAGGAGGTGCGCGACCTTGATCGCGGCGCGCGCGAGGCCGTGGGGCAGCGGGCCCGCGTAGCGATAGCGCGGCTCGGCGCGCTCGAGCGCCCGGGCCGCCTTCTCGAGCGCGGCGTCCAGCGGCGCCCCGATGTGGCGTACGCGGATCGCCGCGTCCGCCGGAAGCCGCCGGATCGCCTCGAAGAGCGTCCGCGGATCCTTTTCCTCGCGCAGGTGCCCCACGACGACGCAGTCGAGCCGCCCGGCGGACTTCCGCGCTCGCACGAGCGGCGCGGCGGACTGGAAGATCACGTCGGTCTTCCGCCGCCAGTCGGCCTTGAGCGAACGCTCGGCCTCTTCCTGGAGCACCACGATGCGATCGGCGCGGTCGAGCGACCCGGAGGTCTCCGGCCGCCCCGCGAAGTCGCCGTAGAGGTCTGTTCCCGTGAGCACCACCGCCATCCCGCGGCCCCGCGCCTCGGCGCCGAAGCGGGCGATCGATTCGGCGCTCCGCCACGCGTGGAGCGCGATCAGCGCATCGGCGGGCTCCCCGCGCCATGCCGTCTGTACAATGGGTCGATAGCGATCGCGCAACATTCCGGCCCATCGCACCGCGGTGCGCCAGTTGCCGTTGTTCGCGCTTTTCGTCCCGGGCGTCACGATGCAAACGACAGGTTTGGCGAGCGAGGCCATCGGCGGATTATACGAAGGCGAGCGCCTGGCGCACGCGCTGGCCGACGCACGGCGCCGAACGCTCGCGATCTACGCGCATCTCGATCCCGCGGCGCCGGTGCCGCGCCTCGCGATCGTGAACCCGCCGCGCTGGGAGCTCGCGCACATCGCGTGGTTCCAGGAGATCTGGTGCCTGCGCGGGGCGGGCGAGGGCTCGCCGCGGGCGTCGCTCCTCGAAGGCGCCGACGCGCTTTTCAATTCGAGCACCGTCCCGCACGCCACGCGCTGGAGCCTTCCCTACCCGCCGTGGGCGAAGCTTCGTTCCTACATGGACGACACCCTCGATGCGACGCTCGCGGCGCTTGCCCGGACGCCCGAGGATCGCCGCTACTTCTTCCGCCTGGCGCTCCTCCACGAGGACATGCACGGCGAGGCGCTCCTCATGACGCTGCAGACCCTCGGGCTTCCCGCGCCGGCGCTGGGCGCACGCGAGCCGCCGTCGGGCCCGAGTGCCCGCCCGCGCGACGTCGCCTTCGCGGCCGGCGAGTTCGATCTCGGCACCCGGCGCGAGAGCCGTGCGTTCGCCTTCGACAACGAGAAGTGGGCCCATCCGGTACGGGTCGAGGCATTCGCGATGTCGGAGCTCCCGGTTTCGCAGGGCGAGTTCGCGGCATTCGTGGAGGAGGGCGGCTACGCCCGGCGCGAGTGGTGGACGGACGCGGGCTGGGCGTGGCGGGAGCGCGAAGGACGCGATGCGCCGCTTCACTGGGCGCGCGACGGCGGCGCCTGGAAGATCGGCCGCTTCGATCGAGAGGTCCCGATGGACCCGAGCGCGCCCATGGTCCATGCGACGCTCCACGAGGCGCAGGCGTGGTGCCGCTGGGCGGGACGGCGTCTCCCGACGGAAGCCGAGTGGGAGTACGCGGCGAGGAACGGGGGCACCGCGGATCGCTTCCCGTGGGGCGATGCCGCGATCGAGCACGCGCCGGCCCTGGACTACCGCCATGCGGGTCCGTCGTCCGCGCTCCCGGACCCCGCGCCGGCGCGCTCGCAGCTTCGCCTCATGCTGGGGGGCGTCTGGGAGTGGACTTCCAGCCCCTTCGTGCCGTATCCGGGATTCGGCGCGGATCCGTATCGCGACTATTCGGAGCCCTGGTTCCACACGCATTTCGTGCTGCGCGGCGGGAGCTTCGCCACGCGCGCGCGCCTCGCCCACAATCGCTTGCGCAACTTCTACCTCCCGGACCGCGCCGACGTGTTCGCGGGATTTCGCACCTGCGCGGTCCAGGCGGCCGCCTGAAGGGTCTGGGGCGTGTCATAATTCTCTCGGCGGGCCTCCCCGCATTGAGGGGCGGCGAACCTGGTCAGGTCGGGAACGAAGCAGCCATAGTCGATTCCTTCAAGTGCCGGGGGTCAGGCTCGCCATGAATCCGGCCGGAAGGCCCCAGCTCAAAAGGGCCTTTCCCGCTTCACCTTCCTTATCGCGATGACATACCAGGTCCTGGCCCGCAAGTGGCGCCCTCGGGTCTTCGAGGAGATCGTCGGCCAGGCGCACGTGGTGACCGCGCTCACGAACGCGCTCGAATCCAAGCGCCTGCACCACGCGTATCTCTTCACCGGCACGCGCGGCGTCGGGAAGACCACGCTAGCCCGGATCCTCGCGAAGGCGATCAACTGCGAGACCGGCATCACCGCGCATCCGTGCGGGAAGTGCCGCGCCTGCACGGAGATCGACGCGGGCCGCTTCGTGGACCTCCTCGAGGTGGACGCCGCGACCAACACCAAGGTCGACGAGATGCGCGACCTCCTCGACAGCGCGCAATACATGCCCGTCGCGGGACGCTTCAAGGTCTACATCATCGACGAGGTGCACATGCTCTCGAAGCATGCGTTCAACTCGATGCTGAAGACGCTGGAGGAGCCGCCGGAGCACGTGAAGTTCATCCTCGCGACGACGGATCCGCAGCGCCTGCCCGTGACCATCCTCTCGCGCTGCCTGCAGTTCAACCTGAAGCCGCTCACGCCGCAGTTGATCGCGGGGCACCTGCAGAAGGTGCTCGACGCGGAGAAGATCCCGTACGAGGAGCCGGCGCTCGCGCAGCTCGGACGCGCCGCCTCGGGGAGCCTGCGCGACAGCTTGAGCCTCCTCGACCAGGCGATCGCGCATGGCGGCGGCAAGGTCACGGCCGCGCAGGTCTCGGACATGCTGGGCTCGCTCGGCGGCGATCTCCTCTGGCCGCTTCTCGAGCGCGTGGTGGAGGGCGACGGCGCGGGGACGGTGCGCGAAGCCGAGCGGATCGCCGAGCGCAGCGTCTCGATGGACGAGGCGCTGGAGGAAATCGCGGCGATGCTCCATCGCGTGGCGCTCGCCCAGGCGGGCGTCGCCCCCGCGACGGACAATCCGGATGCGCAGCGCATCTCGGCCCTCGCGGAGCGACTCGACGCGGGCCGCGTGCAGGTGATGTACCAGATCGCCGTCCTCGGGCGCCGCGACCTTCCGCTCGCGCCGGACGAGTTCGCGGGATTCAGCATGGCGCTCCTGCGCATGCTCTCCTTCGTGCAGGGCCCCGGCATGCAGCGTTCCGTCCCCGAGGCGGATCGCGGCAAGACGTCGGCGGCGAAGATCGCGCGCGCGCCGGCCCCGGCTGCGCCCGCGCCGAAAGCGTCGTCCGCGCCCGCCGCGCGCGAGCCGTCGCCCGAGGGAGCGCCCGCGGTCGCGTCCACGCCGGCCGTGCCGTTCGAAGGCGACTGGCCCGCGTTCATCGAGCGCCTCAACCTCACCGGCATGGCCGGCATGGTCGCGCGGCACGGCGAGCTCGAGTCGTACGAGAACGGCGCGCTCGTGCTGGTCGTCCCGGAAACCCATCGCATGTACGCGGAGCGCGCCTATCAGGACAAGCTCAAGGCCGCGCTCGTCCCGCACCTGGGCCCGACGCTGCGGCTCACCGTACGCGTGGGCACGACCAGCGGCAACAGCGTCGCGGCGGCGAAGTCGCGCGAGATGGCGGAACGCCAGGCGAACGCAGCCGAAGCGATCGAGGACGATCCCTTCGTGCGCGACCTCGTGCGCGACCTCGGCGCCGAAGTGGTGGCTTCCTCGATCCGGCCCGCGGACGAAGGCGCGGCCGGCAAACCCTCCAGCGACAAGAGGTGACGTGATGATCCCGAAGGGCGGACTCGGCGCGCTGATGAAGCAGGCGCAGCAGATGCAGGAGAACATGAAGCGCGTGCAGGAAGAGCTCGCGACGATCGAGGTCGAGGGCCAGTCCGGCGCGGGCCTCGTGAAAGTCACCATGACGTGCAAGCACGCGGTGAAGCGAGTCGCGATCGATCCCAGCCTCCTCGGCGAAGACAAGGACATGCTCGAGGACCTCGTGATGGCCGCGATGAACGACGCGGTCACGAAGGCGGATGCGACGGCGCAGGCGAAGATGGCCGGCTTCACGGCGGGATTGAATCTCCCGCCGGGCCTCGGCCTCCCGTTCTGATCCCGCGCTCGATGGACAAGCCGGCCGCGCTCGACGAGCTGATCCAGTCCCTGCGCTGCCTTCCGGGCGTGGGGCCGAAGTCCGCGCAGCGCATGGCCTACCACCTCCTGCAGCGCGACACGAAAGGCGCTGAGCGCCTCGCACGGGGACTCGAGGACGCCCTCGAGCGCATCCGCCACTGCGCGCGCTGCAACACGTTCACGGAGTCGGAGATGTGCTCGCTCTGCGCCTCGACGCGGCGCGATCCGTCGCTTCTCTGCGTGGTGGAGTCGCCCGGAGACCTCCTGATGATGGAGCAGACGCAGAGCTATCCCGGGCTCTATTTCGTGCTGATGGGCCGGCTCTCGCCGCTGGACGGCATCGGCCCGCGCGAGATCCACCTCGACCGGCTGGTGAAGCGGGCGGTGGACGGCGTGGTGAAGGAGGTGATCCTCGCCACCAACTTCACGGTGGAGGGCGAGGCCACGGCGCACTACATCTCGGAGCTCCTGGCGGGGAAGGGCATCCAGGTGAGCCGCATCGCCCGCGGGCTTCCGGTGGGCGGCGAGCTCGAGCACGTGGACAGCGGCACGCTCGCCCAGGCGGTGCTGGAGCGCCGGCCGGCCTGAAAGCGGTCCTTTAGCCTAAGTCCCTGATTCGTTGTGCCGGACGAGCGGCGTAAGCCGGTCAGCGGACGCCGCGGATTGACGTAGGAGCCCCGGTCTGGGATAATCCTCCCTCTCGGCGACCAGCTTTCCGCCGACCTGGCGCGGGGTGGAGCAGTCTGGCAGCTCGTCGGGCTCATAACCCGAAGGTCGTAGGTTCAAATCCTACCCCCGCAACCATCCCTTCCTTTCGCACGGCAAGGGATCGCCATCGCTCTTTAACAAGTTACAGCCGATAGAGGTGGGTGCTGCTTGGGCGCCAGCCGAGCTTCCTTGTTGTTATGGAGGGGGCGAAGCGCGTCATGTAATAGCAGTGCTCACTTTTGGAATCCAACGTGATTCTTGAGTGA
>DATAMY010000124.1:0-24153 GCA_036266535.1 Usitatibacter sp.
TTCCGCCGCGAACACTTCGACGCGGTCGTTCAGGAGTGCGGCGGCGGGAAGGGGCGCCAGGAGTACCGCCGCGAGGGGCCACGCGGCCCGGGAATTCCAGTGTTTCATTCTTCTTCGTCCATGCGACACGCCCGAAGGATAGCGCAAAAGCGCCGCGCGGGCAGTCAAGCCGGCGCGGCGCGGGAGTTTCCGGTTCGCTCCTAGGGGTTGACGATGCGCAGCGCGAGCGCCTTGCCGACGGCCTGCGTCCGGTTCAGCACGTTCAGCTTCCGCAGCGTCTTCTGGACGTGGTTCTTCACGGTGAGCGGGCTGATGTCGAGGATCATGCCGATCTCGATGTTGCTCTTGCCGTGGTAGATCCACTGCAGGATCTGCTGCTCGCGCGGCGTGAGGAGCCCGGTCTTCGCGGGCTTCGTGCCGGCGCGGTCGAGCGGCCAGGTCACCTGGCTTCGCACCCAGGACGCGTGCAGGTAAGGCACGACGAGGTCGGCGAGGTAGGCCTGCTTCGAGCTGAGCGTGCCCGGCCGGGCGACGAAGGCGAAGAAGCTCGTCATGTTCCCGGAGGCATCGTGCGTGCCGTGCGCGAGGACCTGGGGCACGCCGATCCGCGCGAGCTCGCGGGCGAGCGCGCCGCCCGCGTGCGGGCCGCGGTCCGAGTCGCAGAGGATCGCCTGGCAGCGGTTCTCCTCCCACAGCTTGATCAGCTGCGGCACGAGCGAGACGTCCTGCTGGAAGAGCTCGTTCAGGCGCGCGCAATCGACCGGCGCGGTGGAGAAGCTGTCCACGCGCAGCGGCGTCTGGCGGCCTTCCTGCAGCCCGCAGAGGAGGACCTCGTGCGGGATGAGGCTCTGGAGCGCTCCCTGGACCCAGCTGAAGAGTTGCGGCCGGGTGTGTACGCGCAATGAAACGTCGATGTTGAGGAGGAGTGCCTCGCGCTCGCTCTCGTTCAGCCGCGCGGGGGCGCTTTCCTGGTTCGCCGCTTCCGGGTGTTCGTGCGCTGTGTCCTCGGCATCGGGCGGGAACGGCCCGTGCGGCGGACGCGGTTCGGGTTGTCTGGATACGAGTCGCATGGGAACGGAGTATGGACAGGGATTGTGAAATGCTCGTGAAGTCGTCGAAAGCCGCCGTGTAGGATCCGGCCGATAGTCCTGTGGAACCACCGCGACAGCGATCGGCCGTTCGAATTGGCCCGTTACGGTGGTGCCCGTGATGATCGCCTCCCAGGACTCCACCCCCCGGCTCGGCCAGGGCCCGCTCGCCCCCGCCGCCCTGATCCGCATGCTCCTCGAGGCCCTGGTCTCGGTCGGCATGCTGGCCGCGTGCGCCGCCTTCTTCGGCACGCGCTTCGACGGCCCCTACGTGATCCTCGCCCTCCTCGTCTTCTCGCTCACGTTCCCCGGGCGCGCGCCCCATGGCACGAGCGTGGGGGCGATCGCGCGGGAGGTGCTCGCCGGGTGGGTGCTCGTGGTGGGCCTCCTCCTCATGCTCGGATGGGCGACCCGCACCATCGGTTCCTTCGATCCGCGCGTGATGGCGGCCTGGATCGCCTTGACCCCGGTCGCCCTCTTCGCGGTGCACGTCGCGACCCCGCTCGTCCTCCCCCGGCTCCTCGCGACCGAGGGGTTCCAGCGCGTGGCGGTGATCGCGGGCGCGGGCTCCCTCGGGCGGAAGCTCGCCGAGCGCATCGCGGCCACGCCGTTCGCGGGAATCCGCGTCGCGGGCTACTTCGACGACCGCGGCACGGGACGGCTGGGCTCGCTCGACGCGGCGCCGGTCCTGGGCTCGCTCGAGCAGCTGCCCGAGTACGCGAAGAAGCATCGCGTCGACCTCATCTACGTGACGCTCCCCATGGCCTCGCAGCCGCGGATCATGAAGCTCCTGGACGGGCTCCACGACACCACGGCGAGCGTCTATTTCACGCCGGACATCTTCATCTTCGACCTGATCCAGGGCCGCATGGACTCGATCGGCGGCATGCCCGTCCTCGCGGTATGCGAGACGCCCTTCTCCGGGATGAACGGCGTGGTGAAGCGCGCGAGCGACATCGTGCTCGCCACCCTGATCCTCCTCCTCATCTCGCCGCTGCTCGCCGCGATCGCGATCGGCGTGAAGATGACCTCGCCCGGGCCCGCGCTCTTCCGGCAGCGCCGCTACGGCCTCGACGGGCGCGAGATCGTGGTCTACAAGTTCCGCTCGATGACGGTCGCCGAGGACGGCGCGGTGGTCCGGCAGGCGACGCGGAACGACTCGCGCGTGACGCCGTTCGGGGCTTTCATGCGCCGCACCTCGCTCGACGAGCTCCCGCAGTTCATCAACGTGCTCCAGGGACGGATGAGCATCGTGGGGCCGCGGCCGCACGCCGTCGCCCACAACGAGATGTACCGAAAGCTCATCAAGAGCTACATGATCCGGCACAAGGTCCGCCCGGGCATCACGGGCTGGGCGCAGGTGAACGGCCTGCGCGGAGAGACCGAGACCGTCGAGAAGATGAAGGCGCGCATCGAGTACGACCTCGATTACCTCCGCAACTGGTCCCTCCGGCTCGACCTCGCGATCATCTGGAAGACGATCTTCGTGGTGTTCCGGAAGCCCGAGACGGCTTACTGAGGCCTGCCCATGAACGTCCATCCCGTGATCCTCGCCGGCGGCTCCGGCACGCGCCTGTGGCCGCTTTCGCGCGAGTCGTTTCCGAAGCAATTTCTGCCGATTCTCGAGGGGCTTAGCCCCTACCAGGCGACGCTCGCCCGCGCGCGGGCGATTCCGGGCGCGCAGGCCGCGACGGTCATCACCAACCTCGAGCACCGCTTCATCGCCGCGGAACAGGGGCGGGCCTGCGGCCAAGCCCCGCGGAGGATCTACGTGGAGCCTTTCGGCCGGGGGACCGCGCCCGCCGTGGCGCTCGCCGCGTGCGAGCTCGCGGCCGACGACCCGCAGGCGCTCCTCCTGGTGATGCCCTCCGACCACGACATCGGCGATGTCGAGGCCTTCGCCGCCGCGGTGGAGGCCGGCCGCGCCGCCGCCTCGCGCGGGCGGCTCGTGGTCTTCGGCATCGAGCCGCGCTGGCCCGAGACGGGCTACGGCTACATCGAGCGCGCGGGAGCGCTCGAGGGCGCGGAAGGCTCCTTCCACGTCGCGAGCTTCGTCGAGAAGCCGGAGCTCGAGATCGCGACCCGGCTCGCCGCCTCGGGACGCCACGCCTGGAATAGCGGCATCTTCCTTTTCGCGGCCGGTGCATTCCTGGCCGAGCTCGAGCGCCTGGAGCCGGAGCTCGCGGCCGCCTGCCGTGCGAGCGCCGAGCGCTGCACCGACGAGGCGGGCTTCCGCAACATCGACGCCGCGTCCTTCGAGCGCTGCCGCGACATCTCCGTCGACCGCGCCGTGCTCGAGCGGACCGACCTCGCGGCCGTGGTCCCGGCGGCGTTCCCGTGGTCCGACATCGGATCGTGGGACGCGCTCTGGGAGCGCGGCGCAAAGGACGGCACGCAGAACCTTTGCCATGGCGACGTGCAGCTCCACGGCGCCACCGGGACCTACGTGCATGCGAGCCACCGGCTCGTGGTGGGAATCGGCGTGGACGACCTCGTGGTCGTGGAGACTCCGGACGCGGTCCTGGTCGCCCGCCGCGGCGAGACCCAGCGCGTGCGCGAGGCCGTGGAGAAGCTGCGCGCGGGCGGGCGCACCGAGCATCGAACGCATCGCCTCGTCCACCGCCCGTGGGGCCGCTACGAGGACATCGATGCCGGCGATCGCTTCCGAGTGAAGCGCATCACCGTGGAGCCCGGCCGCAAGCTCTCGCTCCAATGGCACCATCATCGGGCGGAGCACTGGATCGTCGTGAGCGGCACGGCGCGGGTCACGCGCGGCGAGGAGGTGACGCTCCTCACCGAGAACCAGTCGCTCTACATCCCCGTGGGCGAAGTGCACCGCCTGGAGAACCCGGGCAAGGTCCCCCTGCAGATCATCGAGGTGCAGACCGGAACGTACCTCGGCGAGGACGACATCGTCCGCGTCGAGGACGAATGGCGCCGAGAGCGGGAAGCCGCGCGATGAGGGCCCCGCTCGCGGTTCCGCCCGCCGTGCGGGCGCTCTGCTTCGTTCTCGTCGCCGCCGCGGCGATCCAGCTCCTCTTCCTGGACGAGCCGGCGTTCGCGGAGCGCATCGTCGAGGCGACCTGGGACAAGGCGGTGCACGCGACCGTCTACGGAGGCATGGCTTTCCTCCTCTGGATCGGCTTCGCCGGCCGGCGCGCGGCACTCATCTGGGCGGCGGTCGCGCTCGTGGGAGCGCTCGACGAGACGCATCAGATCTTCGTGCCGGGCCGGGACCCGGACCTCCACGATTTCTACGCCGACGGCCTGGGCGCCGCGGCGGTCCTCATCTTCCTGCAAGCCGTCGTCTCGCCGCGGCCCGTCCCGGACCCGGCGCGACTCTACTCCGGAGACTAGCCATGTGCGGAATCGTGGGCGCGATCGCGCGCCGCAACGTCGTCCCCATCCTGATCGAGGGCCTGAAGCGCCTGGAGTACCGCGGCTACGACTCGGCGGGGATCGCCGTCGTGAACGGGAAGCTCCATCGCGTCCGCAGCACCGGGCGGGTCGCGCAACTGGGCCGCCTCGTGACGGAGCAGAGCCTCGCGGGCACGATCGGCATCGCGCACACCCGCTGGGCCACGCATGGGGCGCCCTCGGAGGCCAACGCGCACCCCCACGTGAGCGGCGGGATCTCCGTGGTGCACAACGGCATCATCGAGAACCACGAGGCGATGCGCGCGAAGCTGCGCGCCCGCGGCTACGTCTTCCATTCGGAGACGGATTCCGAGGTGATCGCGCACCTGGTGCATTCCTTCCGCCGCGACGGGAACGGGCTCCTCGCCGCCGTGCGGAAGAGCGTGGCGCAGCTGCGCGGCGCGTACGCCATCGCGGTGATCGCGGAAGAGGATCCGACCCGGATGGTGGTCGCCCGCATGGGCGCGCCCCTCCTCCTGGGCCTGGGCGAGAACGAGTACTACGCCGCCTCGGACAGCTCCGCCCTCCTGCCGGTCACGCAGAAGATGATCTTCCTCGAGGAGGGAGACTGCGCGGAGGTGAGCCTCGCCGGCGTGCGGATCGTGGAAGCGCGCGGCCGCCGGATCGAGCGCCCGATGCACCAATCGTCGCTGAGCGCCGAGGCGGTCGAGCTGGGCGCCTACCAGCACTACATGCAGAAGGAGATCTTCGAGCAGCCCCGCGCGATCGCGGACACGCTCGAGCTCGCGGTGAAGTCCGCGACGCTCTCCGCGCACCTCTTCGGCACCGACGCGCCCAAGGTCCTGGACGACGTCCGCTCCGTGCTGGTCCTCGCCTGCGGCACGAGCTACCACGCGGGGCTGGTCGCCCGGCACTGGATCGAGTCGCTCGCGGGGATTCCCTGCAACGTGGAGATCGCGAGCGAGTACCGCTACCGCGATTCCGTCCCCGACCCGCACGCGCTCGTGGTCGCGATCTCGCAATCCGGCGAGACGGCGGACACGCTCGCCGCGCTCGAGCACGCCCGCACCCTGGGGCAGCCCCACAGCCTCGCCATCTGCAACGTCGCCGAATCCGCGCTCGTGCGCACGGCGAAGCTCCGCTTCCTCACACGCGCCGGTCCCGAGATCGGCGTCGCCTCGACCAAGGCGTTCACCACCCAGCTCGCCTCCCTCCTCCTCCTCGCGATGACGATCGCCAAGCGGCGCGGGAAGCTCTCCGTCGGGCGCGAAGCGGAGCTGCTGGAAGCGCTGCGGGGACTCCCCTCGGTGCTCACCCGCGCGCTCGAGACCGAAGGCGCGGTGACGGACTGGTCGGTCCAGTTCTCGCTCCGGCGCCACGCGCTCTTCCTGGGCCGCGGGATCCACCATCCCATCGCGATGGAAGGGGCGTTGAAGCTGAAGGAGATCTCCTACATCCACGCGGAAGCCTATCCGGCGGGCGAGCTCAAGCACGGGCCGCTCGCGCTGGTGGACGCCACGATGCCGGTGATCGCGATCGCGCCGCGCGGCACGCTCCTGGAGAAGCTCAAGTCGAACCTGCAAGAAGTTCGCGCCCGCGGCGGCGAGCTCTTCGTGATGGCGGACGAGGATGCGCGCATGAGCTCGGGCGAGGCGCTGCACGTGATCCAGATGCCGCCCCACCCGGCGATCGTCTCGCCGATCGTGCACGCGGTCCCGCTGCAGCTGCTGGCCTACCACGCCGCCCTCTGCAAGGGCACGGACGTCGACAAGCCGCGCAACCTCGCGAAGTCGGTCACCGTGGAGTGAGCGGAAAGGCGAAGTGTCCGCGGATAAACGCGGACAAATGCCTTTCGCTTGCGCTTAGAAAGCGCGGGCGGCGCGGGTGCGGCGAAGGACGATGAGGCCGAGGAAGCCCAGCGCGAGGAGCCAGGCGAAGTCCGGCGCGGGAGCGGGCGCCGGGATCGCGAGCCAGCCCGGGACCGCGGCGCCGGCGAGCGGCGTATCCACGGCGGGGCTCAGGACCGGAGCCGCGGCCCCGGTATAGACGGCGGGTTGCGTGACCGCACCCGTCGCGGCGGATTGCGAAGCAGGAACGAGGGCCGGGGCGGCCGGGCGGGACGCGAGATCGAGGAACGAGGCGTCCGCGGGCACCGCATGAGCGCAGCTCGCGAGGAGCGCCTGCGGATCGCAATCCTGCGCCCCGGCCGCGAGCGGCGTCGCCATGCCGATGGCGACCGTCACGCCCGCGATCCAGCTCCTCATGTCGACTCCCGGATCCGATCCATGCTGAAGGGTAGTTTCCTCCCGTGAAACAGCCGTGTCAGGCGGCGGCCCGCACGTAGTCCAGCGGGGGCTGCGCCTGCCGGATCATCGTGGGGATGCGCGTGCCTTCCGTGGGCAGATCGCGGCGGAAGCAGTAGCCCACCCCCCGCACCGTCTCCAGGAGATCCTTGTGCCCGGTGGGCTCGAGCGCCTGGCGGAGGCGCCGGATGTGCACGTCCACGGTGCGCTCCTCGACGTAGACGTTGTTGCCCCAGATCTCGTCCAGGAGCTGGGCGCGGCTGTAGACGCGGCCCGGGTGGGTCATGAAGAAGCGGAGCATCCGGAACTCGAGCGCCCCGAGCTCGATGTCCTGGCCGTTCCCCACGATGCGGCGGGAGGCGGGATCCAGGCGCAGGCCGGCGATCTCCACCACCATGTCGGCATGCTGGGGGGCGCAGCGGCGGAGCACCGCCTTGATGCGCGCGAGGAGCTCCCGCGGCGAGAAGGGCTTGATGAGATAGTCGTCGGCGCCCGCCTCGAGGCCCGTGATCTTGTCGGACTCGCAGCCGCGCCCGGTGAGGAGGATGATCGGCACGGCGAGCGTGCGGCGCTCCGAGCGCAGCTTCCGCGCGAACGAGAGGCCCGGCGTGTCCGGCAGCATCCAGTCGAGGAGGATCAGCTGCGGCAGGGTCGAGTTCACCAGCGCTTCGGCCTGGCGAACCGTGGAGGCCCGGAGCACCCGGTAGCCCGCGTTCTGCAGGTTCAGGGTGAGGACTTCCTGCAGCTCGGGATCATCTTCGACGACGAGAATCGTGTTGTCCATGGCGCGGTTCCGTTCCATTCGGGGGAGTTCGTGGGAACCATCGTAGGTGGAAGCGCCTTTGTCACGAAGTCAGGCATGAAATGATTCGCCTGTCGGATCGCGCCGTAGGAATGTAGTTCGTTTCCTACAGTGAAAAGGGGGCGTGGCCACTTTCGCGCCGTTTCCATCGCGTGCGGTGCCGTCGCCCTCCGACGACGGGCCCCTCCATGACAAATCGCGGATCGCGCCCGGAGTCCGCGCAGCGCATGCGCTCGGCGCAAAGCGCTCCGGACGCGCGGCTACAACGCCTGTAGCCGGATCCAGCCCCTCCTCAGGGCTTTCGCGTATCGAGGTGACATCGCGTATCCCATGCTGTCGGCTACGTATTGAACGCCGCGGCGGCCTGGTATTTCTTCGGCGAGTCCCTGGGCCCCATGCGCATCGCGGGCATCGCCTTCATCATGGTCGGGGTCGGCCTCATCGCGCGGAGCCAATGGACCGCGATCGCCTCCTACATCACCGCCCCGAGGTACCACGGCACGAATTCGTCCGCCCCGAAACCGTGCTTCTCGCTCTTGCTCGGCGCGCCCGACGCGGTGTCGAGCATCAACCGGAAGATCCTCTCGCCCGCCTCCTCCACGCCCAGCGAGCCGTCGAGGATCTCGCCGCAGTTCACGTCCATGTCGTCCTCCATCCGCTCGTACATCGGCGTGTTGGTCGCGATCTTGAGCGACGGCGCGGGCTTGCAGCCGTAGACGGAGCCGCGGCCCGTCGTGAAGCAGATGAGGTTCGCCCCGCCCGCCACCTGCCCGGTCGCGGACACCGGGTCGTAGCCGGGCGTATCCATGAAGACGAAGCCATGCTGCGTGACGGGCTGCGCGTACTCGTAGACCGCCATGAGGCCGGTCGTCCCGCCCTTGGCGACCGCTCCCAGGGACTTCTCGAGGATCGTCGTGAGCCCGCCCGCCTTGTTGCCGGGCGACGGATTGTTGTTCATCTCACCGTGGTTGCGCTTCGTGTACGCCTCCCACCAGCGGATGCGCTCGACGATCTTCTCGCCCACCGCGCGCGAGGCGGCCCGCCGCGTGAGGAGGTGCTCGGCCCCGTAGATCTCCGGCGTCTCCGAGAGGATCGCGGTGCCCCCGTTCCGCACGAGGCGATCGACCGCGGCGCCCAGGGCCGGATTCGCCGTGATGCCGGAGTAGCCATCCGAGCCGCCGCACTGGAGGCCCACGACGAGATGGCTCGCGGGCACCGTCCTGCGCGAGACCCGGTTCGCTTCGGGAAGCATCTCCTTCACCGCCGCGATGCCCGCCGCCACCGCCTTCGCGGTGCCGCCCTGGTCCTGGATCGTCATGGCGCGCAGGAGGCGGCCGCGCGCGAGCCCCTGCGTGAGGAAAAGCGCGTCCATCTGGTTCGCCTCGCACCCCAGCCCGATCACGAGCACGCCCGCGAAGTTCGCGTGGCGCGCGTAGCCCGCGAGCGTGCGGCGCAGGACCGCCATGCCCTCGCCGGTCGTATCCATGCCGCAGCCGGCCGTGTGGGTGAGCGCCACGACGCCGTCCACATCGGGGAAATCGCGAAGGGCGTCGCCCCTGAAGGCTTCCGAGACGTACTTCGAGACGGTGGCCGAGCAGTTCACGGTCGCGAGGATGCCGATGTAGTTGCGCGTGGCGACGCGCCCGTCCGCACGCACGATGCCCTGGAACGTCGCGGGCTCGTTCGCGCGCTCCGTCGGGCGGTACGCCTCGCCGAACGCGTAGTCGCGCGCGAAGTCCCGCACCTCGAGGTTGTGGACATGGACGTGGGCGCCGGCTTCGATCACGCGCGTGGCGAAGCCGATCACCTGGCTGTAGCGGCGGACGGGATCGCCCGCGGCGATCGCGCGTGTCGCAACCTTGTGGCCGGCCGGGATGCGCTCGCGGACGACGACGCCTTCCTTCAGCAGGTTCGTCCCCGGCTCCAGCTCGCGGCAGGCGATCACCACGTCGTCGGCGGCGTTCAGGCGGATGTAGAGGGGCGTTTCGCTGAGCATGCAGTGATCCTCGGATGACTCCAGCCGCGTGTCATGCCGCGCGCTTCCGCTTTTCCCAGCTCGCGCTGAAGCGCTTCGCGGCCTGGTGCATGTGGCGGCGCATCGCGGCCCGGGCGGCGGAGGCGTCGTGCCGCGCGATGGCCCGCACGATGTCGCGATGCTCGCGGATCGCGGTGCCCCAGAGCGCCGGCGTGTCGAAGTGGTGCTCGAGGCGGAGGAAGAGCGGCCCCGTGCGCTGGTCCCAGAGCGTGCGGACCACGAGCGCGAGGGCGCTGTTGCCGCTCGCCTCGGCGATCCGCAGGTGGAACTGCCGGTCCGCGGAGAGGGGCATGCGCGACTTCGCGCGGTCCGCCTCCATCTGGGCCACCGCCTCTTCGATCGCGCGGACCTGCGCGCGGGTGGCCGCGCGCGCGGCGAGCGCCGCGCATTCCGACTCCACCAGCGAGCGGGCGCGGATCAACTCGAAGGGCCCGGAATCCGGCGGCAAGGTCTCCGGATGCGCGCCGTGCCGGTCATCCTTCACGTACACGCCCGAGCCCACGCGGACGTCCACATAGCCCTCGACCTCGAGCGCGATCAGCGCCTCGCGGACGGAGGGGCGGCTCACGCCCAGCTGCTTCGCGAGGTCGCGCTCCGGCGGGAGGCGGGCGCCGGCGGCGTACTCGCCCCGGTCGATGAGGGCCGTGATCTGGTCCGCGATCTGCCGGTAGAGGCGCCGCGTGTCGACGGCTTGGAGGGGCATCTGGTAAAGTGGTCAGGCCAATTCCCGGGGAGCTTTTCACACCCCCCTCCCGCCGTCAAGCAAGATCCCGAGAAGGAGCCCGCCATGGCCAACCGTCTCCAGGGCAAGCGCGCCCTGGTCACCGCCGCCGGCGCCGGCATGGGCCGCGCCGCCGTCCTCGCCTTCGTCCGCGAGGGCGCGCAGGTCGTCGCCACGGACGTGGACGCCGCTTCCCTCGACCCATACCGCGGCAACGCGGCCGTGCGCGCGAGCCGGCTCGACGTGACCGATCCCGAGGCGGTCGAGGAATTCGTCGCCGCGACCGGCGCCGTGGACATCCTCTTCAACTGCGCGGGCTGGGTGCACCAGGGCTCTCTCCTCGAGTGCACGCTCGACGACTGGGACCGCAGCTTCAACCTCAACGTGCGCAGCATGTTCGTCATGGCGAAGGCGGTGGTCCCGCGCATGGTCGCCGCGGGCGGCGGCGTCATCCTCAACATGTCCTCGGTGCTGGGCGCCGGGAAGGCCGCGCCGAACCGCCTCGCCTACGCGTCGAGCAAGGCGGCGGTCCAGGGCTTCACCCGCGCGCTCGCGATCGACCACGTGAAGCAGGGCATCCGGGTGAACTGCGTCTGCCCGGGAACCGTGGATACGCCGTCCCTCGGCGATCGCATCAAGGCCTTCGCGGATCCGGTCCAGGCGCGGAAGGACTTCATCGCCCGCCAGCCCATGGGCCGCCTCGCCACCGCGGAAGAAATTGCCGAGACGTTCGTCTACCTGGTGTCGGACGAGTCGTCGTTCATGACCGGCCAGGCGGTCTATGTCGACGGCGGCATGAGCCTGTAAGATTCGTCGCTCCCGCGTCCGCGCGGACTTCCGGAGAACGAAGAGATGCGACTCCTGCGCTACGGACCGCCCGGCCGCGAGAAGCCCGGCCTCGCGGACAAGGACGGCAACATCCGCGACCTCTCCAAGGTCGTGACCCAGATCGACGACGCGATGCTCGCACCGCGCAACCTCGCGCGCCTCGCGCGCGTGAAGCCGGAGACGCTGCCCGTCGTGCGCGGGAACCCGCGCCTCGCCGTGCCGTACGCCGGCATCAGCAAGTTTGTCGCGGTGGGGCTCAACTACAGCGACCATGCCGCCGAGTCCGGGATGCCGATCCCTTCGGAGCCCATCCTCTTCATGAAGGCGAGCACGTGCCTCTGCGGCCCGAACGACGACACGGTCATGCCGAAGGGCGCGACCAAGCTCGACTGGGAAGTGGAGCTGGGCATCGTGATCGGGACGAAGGCGCAGTACGTCCCCGAGTCGAAGGCGCTCGACTACGTCGCCGGCTACTGCGTCGTGAACGACGTCTCCGAACGGAATTTCCAGCTCGAGCGCGGAAGCCAGTGGGATCGCGGCAAGGGCTGCGACACCTTCGGCCCCGTCGGCCCCTGGCTCGTCACCGCGGACGAGATCACGGATCCCCAGACGCTCGACATGTGGCTCGACGTGAACGGCGAGAAGCGGCAGCGCGGCAACACGCGCACCATGATCTTCGGCTGCGCGAACCTCGTGTCCTACGTGAGCCAGTTCATGACCCTCCTGCCCGGCGACATCATCACCACCGGCACGCCGCCGGGCGTGGGCCTCGGCATGAAGCCGCCGCAATACCTGAAGGTCGGAGACGTCGTGACGCTCGGCATCCAGGGCCTGGGCGAGCAACGGCAGAAGATCGTCGCTTATCCGGGTAAATGAAGAAAAGGAATCGTCCGCGGACCATTTTCTTTCCGAGAACTCCGCGATGATTCACGTTCGGAAAGACCGCCTTCAAGCGTGGGCGACCGAGTGCCTCGAGAAGGTCGGCGTGCCGCCGCCCGAGGCGAAGCTCGTCGCCGGGTCGCTCGTCCAGACGAGCGTCTGGGGCATCGACTCCCACGGGGTGCTCCGGCTCACGCATTATCTGCGCCGCCTGACGATCGGCTCGATCAAGCCGGCGGCGGTTCCGGTCGTCACGCGCACGGGCCCCGTCACCGCGCAGGTCCACGGCGAGGACGGCTTGGGCATCGTCCATGCGGCGCTCGGCATGGAAACGGCGATCGAGATGGCGAAGGAGTCCGGCGTGGGCGTCGTGGGCGTGGGCCACTCCTCGCATTGCGGCGCGATGGGCCTCTATACGCGGATGGCCGCGCGCGAGCGCCTGGTCGGGATCGCCATGACCCACTCGAGCTCCGTCGTGGTCCCCCATGGCGGCCGCGCGAAGTATTTCGGCACCAACCCCATCTCGATCTGCTTCGCCCGAGCGAACGGCGAGCCGGTGTGCCTCGACATGGCGACGAGCCAGGTCGCGTGGAACAAGGTGCTGAACGCCCGGATCGAGGGCCGCCCGCTGGACGAAGGCATCGCCGTCGATGCCGAGGGCCGCCCCACCACGGACGCGAACGCCGCGCGCGCCGGAATCCCGCTGGGCGGGCCGGTGTACGGCTACAAGGGCTACGGGCTCGCTTTCATGGTGGACCTCCTCTGCGGGGCGCTGAACGGCATGACGTTCGGGCGCCACATCAACGGCATGTACGACGAGCTCGACCGCCCGCGCAAGATCGGCCATTTCCTGATGGCGCTCGATCCCGGGCGGTTCGCGGGCGCCGATTCGCTCGAGGCCACGGTCGACGCGGTCGTGCGGGACCTGCGCGCCCACGGCGAGATCCTCCATCCCGGCGAGCCGGAACTCATCGCGGAGCGCGAGCGGCTGGCGCACGGCATCCCCATCGACGACGAGGCGCTCGCGGACATGGTCGAATGGTCCCGCCGCCTCGGCGTCGTTCCCCTCACGGAGAATCCATGAAACCCGAAGTGCTTCTGATGGGCCCCATGTACGCGCCGACGATGCAATCGCTGGAAGAGGCGTTCACCGTGCACCACGTCTCGAAGGCGCCGGACCGCGAAGCGCTCATCGCGTCCGTCGCCGATCGCCTGACCGCCGCCGCGACGACCGCCTTCCGCGGCATGGACGCCGCGACCATGGCGAAGCTTCCGAAGCTCAAGCTCGTCTCGCACTTCGGCGTGGGCGTCGATTCGGTCGACGTGGCCGCCGCGACCGCCCGCGGGGTGAAGGTGACCAACACGCCGGACGTGCTGACCGATGACGTGGCCGACCTCACCCTGGGCCTGCTCCTCGCGACCGTGCGCCGCATCTGCGCGGGCGATCGCTATGTTCGTGCGGGCAAGTGGGCGCAGGCGACCTTCCCGCTCACGGACACGATCCAGGGGAAGTCGCTCGGCATCGTCGGCATGGGCCGCATCGGGCAGGCGATCGCGCGGCGCGCGGCCGCCTTCAACCTGAAGATCGCCTACCAGGGACCGAACCGGAAAGCCGGGCTCGCGTACCCCTATTTCGCCGATCCCGTGGCGCTCGCGAAGGAGGTCGACTTCCTCGTCGCCGCGTGCCCCGGGGGCGAAGCGACCCGCGGGCTCGTGAGCCGCGCGGTGATCGAGGCGCTGGGACCGCAGGGCGTCTTCGTGAACATCTCGCGCGGTTCGGTGGCGGACGAGGCCGCGTTGATCGAGGCGCTGCAGGACGGCCGGCTGGGCGGCGCGGGCCTCGACGTCTTCGCGACGGAGCCGCGCATCCCCGAGGCATTCTTCGCGATGGAGAACGTGGTGCTGCAGCCGCACGTGGGGAGTGCCACGCACCCCACGCGCCGCGCGATGGGCCAGCTCGTGGTCGACAACCTCGCGGCCTTCTTCGCCGGGAAACCGCTGGTCACGCCTTACAACTAGAGGCGCTTCAGCCAGCCCAGCCCCTCGCTCGTCCCGGCGCGCGGGTGGTACTCGCAGCCGATCCAGCCCGCATAGCCCAGCTCGTCCAGGAGGCGGAAGAGGTACGGGTAATTCACCTCGCCCGTGTCCGGCTCGTGGCGGTCCGGCACGCCCGCGATCTGCATGTGCGCGACGCCCGCGATGTGGCGGCGGATGCGCATCGCGAGGTCGCCCTCCACGATCTGGCAGTGGAAGAGGTCCATCTGCACCTTGAGGTTCGGCTCGCCCGCCTCGGCGCACACCGCGTGCGCCTCCTCCTGGCGGTTGAGGAAATAGCCCGGGATGTTGCGCGTGTTGATGGGCTCGATCACGAGGGTCACGCCGATCGAGGCGGCCTCGCGCGCCGCCCACGCGAGGTTCGCGACGTAGGCCGCGCGGTGCTTCGCGCGGTCGTCGCCGGGCGCGATGAGCCCCGCCATCGCGTGCATGCAGCGGTTGCCGAGCACGCGGGCGTACTCGAGGCCGCGCTCGATCGAGCGGCGGAAATCCTCTCCACGGCCGGGAAGCGACGCGAGGCCGCGCTCGCCCTTTTCCCAATCGCCCGGCGGCGCGTTGAAGAGGACCTGCTCGAGGCCGTGGGCGTCCAGGCGCGCGCGAAGCTCCTTCGCTTCGTTCGCGTAGGGAAAGAGGATCTCCACGCCCTTGAAGCCGTCCTTCGCGGCGGCGGCGAAGCGGTCGAGGAACGCGTGCTCCCCGTACATCGTGGTGAGGTTGGCGGCGAACTTCGGCATGGTGGATTCCTACCAGTGCGCGTCGAACGTGCGGCGAAGCGCCACGAGCGCGTCCTCGTCGAGCGGGGCCACGTCGCGGCCGGCGAGGAGCCACAGGCGCGCGGTCTCCTCCAGCTCCTCGAGCGCCGCCATCGCGGCGGCGGGCGTCTCGTGCCACACGCAGGGGCCCAGGCGCTCGAGCATCACGGCGCGAATCGGCGTGCCGCGCGCCGCGGGGCCTTCGATCGCCTGTGCGACCAGGTCTGCGACCGCGGGGTCGCCCGGCCGCCGATACGGGATGAGCGGCACGTGGCCCACCTTCATCACGTAATACGGCGTGATGGGCGGAAGGATGTCCTCGGGAGTCCACGGGCCGGCGAGCGTCACGGCGACGAGGTGCGTCGAATGGGTGTGGATCACGCAGCCGGCGGACGGATCGCGCTCGTAGATGCGCCGGTGGAGCGTGAGCGTCTTGCTCGCACGATCGCCGGAGCGCTGCGCCCCCGAAGGGTCGACCTTGGCCACGCGCGCCGGATCGAGGTAGCCCAGGCAGGCGTCCGTCGGCGTGATGAGAAATCCGTCCGCGAGGCGCGCGCTGATGTTGCCCGCCGTCGAGTGCACGTAGCCGCGCGCGAAGAGGCTCGCGCCCACGCGGCGGATCTCGTCGCGCAGCCGCGCCTCATCCATGCCGTGCCCCCGCCCGCGGCGCGTCTGCCTGGAGCATCGCGAGCGAGCGCGTGAAGAAGTCCGGGCCGCCGAAGTTTCCGGACTTGAGCGCGACGTGCACGACGCCGCCCGCCGCGGGCGAGAACGCGCTGCACCATGGGATGCCGGGATCGATCTGCGGGCCGATGCGCAGGCGCTCGATGCCGAGCTCGCGCATCGCGGCCCCCGCCGTCTCGCCGCCCGCCACCACGAGGCGCCGCACGCCGGACTCCACGAGCCCGCGCGCGACGCGCGCGAGCGTGCGCTCCACGAGCGCGCCCGCGGCCTCCACGCCCAGCCGTGCCTGCACCTCGCTCACGGCCTCCGGGACGGCGGTCGTGTAGATCAGCACGGGTCCCTGGGCCAGCCGCTCGCGCGCCCACTGCAGCGCCTTTTCCACGGGATTCTGGCGCTCGGCCATGGCGAGCGGATCGAGCGCGAGGGCAGCGCCGCCCATGCGCACGAACTCGCTCACCTGCCCGCGCGTCGCGGTGGAGCAGCTCCCCGAGACGATCGCGGAATAGCCCGCGGCGGGCGGGAGGTGCGACGCCCTGGGCGTGGGCTCGATCCCGAAATTGGCGGGAAGCGCGATCGCGACTCCCGAGCCCGCGGTCACCAGCGGCAGGTCGCGCAGTGCCGGGCCCAGCCGCGCGAGGTCTCCATCCGAGATCGCATCGACGATCGCCACGCCCACGCGGTCCGCCCGCAGGTCCGCGATGCGCTTCTCGATGGCCGCGGGGCCGGCGTCGATCACGGTGTAGTCGATGAGTCCCACCTTCCGCCGCGTCTGCGCCTGCATGACCCGCACCAGGTTCGCATCCGTCATCGGCGTGATCGGGTGGTTGCGCATGCCGGACTCGCTCAGCAGCACGTCGCCCACGAATAGGTAGCCCTTGAAGATCACCCGCTTCGCTTCCGGGAACGCGGGGCAGGCGATGGTGAAGTCGGCGCCCAGCGCGTCCATCAGCGCCTCCGTCACGGGCCCGATGTTCCCGCGCGGCGTGGAATCGAACGTGGAGCAGTACTTGAAGTAGATCTGCTTCGCACCCGCCTTCCGCAGCCACGCGAGCGCGGCGAGGGACTGGGCCACCGCTTCCTTCGCGGGGCAGGTGCGCGACTTGAGCGCAACCACCACCGCGTCGACCTCTTCCTCCAGCGGCGCGGCCGGGACGCCGATCGTCTGCACCACCCGCATTCCGCCGCGCACGAGGTTGTTCGCGACGTCGGTGGCGCCCGTGGAATCGTCGGCGATGCAGCCGAGGAGGAGGCCCGCCATCAGTCCGCTCCCGCTTTCGCCGGCAGCTCGATCCCCGGGAAGATCTTGATCACCGCGGCATCGTCCTCGCGCCCGTGGCCCGCGGCGCTCGCCTGGAGGAACATCTGGTGGGCGGCGGCCGCGAGCGGCAGGGGGAATTTCCGCTCGCGGGCGGTATCGAGCACGAGCCCCAGGTCCTTCACGAAGATGTCCACGGCGGAGAGCGGCGCGTAGTCGCCCGCGAGCACGTGCGCCATGCGATTCTCGAACATCCAGCTGTTGCCGGCGCTGTGCGTGATGACGTCGTAGATCGTGGCGGGCGCAACCCCGGCGCGGATCCCCAGCGCCATCGCCTCGGCGGCCGCGGCGATGTGCACGCCCGCGAGGAGCTGGTTCACGATCTTCACGGTGCTCCCCGCGCCCGCGCGCTCGCCCAGCTTGTAGACGCGGGCCGCCATCGATTCGAGCACGGTTTCGCACTTCGCGTAGGCCTCCGCGCGGCCGGAGGTCATCATCGTGATCTCGCCCTGGGCGGCCTTCGCCGCGCCGCCCGAGATGGGCGCGTCGAGGTAGAGGATGCCGCGCGCCTCGAGCCTCGCCTCGAGCGCCGCGGACCACGACGGATCGACCGTCGAGCACATCACGAAGACGCTCCCCGGGCGCAGGGCTTGCGCGGCGCCTTCCGGGCCGAAGAGCACCGCTTCCGTCTGCGCGGCGTTCACGACGACCGAGATCACCACCTCGCAGGCGCGGGCGACTTCCGCCGGGCTGCCACAGGCGATGCCGCCCGCGGCCGCGAAGGCCCGGGCCGCCTCCGCGCGCGCATCGTGCACGTGGACGCGATGGCCGGCGCGCCGCAGGCTCGCCGCCATGCCGCCGCCCATGGCTCCCAGGCCCACGAGGCCCACGTCCATCGTCATTCCTTCACGGCGCCGGTCATCCCGGAAACGTAGTACTCCACGAAGAACGAGTACATGACCGCGACCGGGAGCGACCCCAGCAGCGCCCCGGCCATGAGCGGCCCCCAGTGGTAGACGTCGCCCTCGACCAGCTCCGTCACCACGGCGATCGGCACGGTCTTCACTTCCGAGGACGAGATGAACGTGAGCGCGTAGATGAACTCGTTCCACGAGAGCGTGAAGGCGAAGATGCCCGCCGAGATGAGTCCGGGGACGGCCAGCGGAAGGATGATCTTCACGAGGATCTGCCAGCGCGTGGCCCCGTCGATCAACGCGCATTCCTCGAGCTCGAAGGGAATCGAGCGGAAGTAGCCCATGAGGAGCCAGGTGCAGAACGGGATGAGGAACGTGGGATAGGTGAGGATCAGCGCCCAGCGGGTGTCGAAGAGCCCCAGCTTGAAGACGATCGCCGCGAGCGGGATGAAGAGGATCGACGGCGGCACGAGGTAGGCCATGAAGATCGCGAGGCCCACCTGCTTGGAGCCGCGGAAGCGCAGCCGCTCGATCGCGTACGCCGCGAAGACGCTCGCCGCGAGCGACGTGAACGTCGAGACCACCGAGACCACCACCGTGTTCCACATCCAGCTCGGGTAGTCGGTGTCGACGATGAGATGCCGGAAGTGCTCGAGCGTGGGCGCCACCACCCAGAACGGATTGCCCTCCCGCGAGATGAGCTCCGCGTTGGACTTGATGGACGTCATCACCATCCAGTAGAACGGGAAGAGGAGCACGAAGAGGAAGACGCCCAGCGGAAGATAGAGCGTCGCCACGCGCCGGGGGATCGACTCGAGATAGCCCATCCCGTCCTGGCTCACGGCCTCCTCCCGACGCTCGTTCGCCTTGTTCACGCTAGTCCGTCCCGCCCTGCTGCCACCGGCGCCGCTGCAGGCCGAAATAGCTGAAGAGGATCGCCGCGAGGAGGAACGGGATCATCGACGTCGCGAGCGCCGCGCCCTCCCCGAGCGAGCCGCCCGGAATGGCGCGCTGGAAGGAAAGGGTCGCCATGAGGTGGGTCGCGTTCAACGGGCCGCCGCGCGTGAGCACGTAGATCAGCTGGAAGTCGGTGAAGGTGAAGAGGACGGAGAACGTCATCACCACGGCGATGATGGGCGTGAGGAGCGGCAGCGTCACGAAGCGGAAGCGCTGCCAGGGCGTGGCGCCGTCGAGCGCGGCCGCCTCGTAGAGCGAGGGCGAGATCGTCTGCAGCCCCGCGAGGAGGCAGATCGCGACGAAGGGCACGCCCCGCCAGATGTTCGCGGCGATGGTGGAGAAGCGCGCGTTCCACGGATCGCCCAGGAAATCGATGTAGCGGTGGATGAGGCCCATCTTCACGAGCGCCCAGCTCACCACGGAGAACTGTGCGTCGTAGATCCACCAGAACGCGATCGCCGAGAGGGCCGTGGGCACGATGAAGGGGAGCAGCACCACCGCGCGGAAGAACGACTTGAACGGGAGGCTGCGGTTCAAGAGGAGGGCGAGCCACAGGCCCAGCGCGAACTTGAGGACGCTCGCGACCACCGTATAGAAGAGCGTGTTGAAGAGCGAGAGGCGCGCCACGCTGTCGCCGGCCAGGTACTCGAAGTTCGAGAATCCGATCCAGTGGCCCGCCCGGCCGATCTTCGTGTCGGTGAAGCCCAGCCACGTGCCCAGCCCCAGCGGATAGGTGAGGAAGACGAGCAGCAATGCCGCCGCGGGCAGCATGAAGAGCAGCCCGAGGAAATGGCGGTTGTTGAGGAGCTTGTGCATGGAGCGGGTCGTCCCCCTGCAGAGGGGAACCCAGGTCGAAGCGCGCGAGCGTCCCGCCTGGATTCCCGCCTGCGCGGGAATGACGTCAGAGCTTGTAATACCTTTCCGCCCGCGTCTTCGCCCGTTCCGCGGCTTCCTTGGGCGTCTTCGACCCCGACACCGCCTCCGCCACCATGTTCACCATGATGAAGTCGGCCATGGTCGCCGCCGAAGCGTAGCCCATGGTGCCGGAGTAGCCGTTCGGCAGCATCACCTTCATCGAGTTGCTGTACGGGAGGTTCTTCGGGTCCGACGTCCAGAGCGGGTTCTTCTCGTAGGCCTTGAGCGGGTGCGAGACGTAGCCGAGCGCCGCCTGCTGCCACGGCTCGTACTGCTCCTTCTCCATCATGAAGGCGAGGTAGGCCTTCGCGGCGTTCTTGTACTTGGAGTACTTGAACAGCATCATCGGGAAGAAGAGGTTCAGCTCCGTGGGCTTGCCCACCGGCCCGATCGGGAAGTTCGCGTGCCCGATGTCCTGGGCGAGCGCGTTCAGCTTCGCGTCCTTCGAGGTCTTGGCCGCGTAGTAGATCGAGATGCCGTTGGCCGTCACGCCGATCTGCTCGTCGAGGAATGCCTTGTTGTTGTTCGGGTCGAGCCACGAGAGCGTGCCGGGGACGAAGGTCTGGTAGAGCTGCTTGCCGTATTCCAGCGCCGCGACCGTCTCGGGGCTGTCGATCACGACGTTGTTCTTGTTGTCGACCATCTTCCCGCCGAAGGCCCACACGAGCCAGTGGCACCAGACGTTCCCGTCGCCGGTGGCGTTCCCGAGCGCGAAGCCCGCCGGCGGAAGGCCCTTGGCCTTCAGCGCCTGGCAGAGCTTGAGGAAGCCCGCGGTGTCCTTCGGGAACTCCTCGAAGCCCACCTGCTTCATGTGGCTCACGCGGTGCACGATCGCGTTCCCCGCGCAGCCCATGGGGACGGCGATCCACTTGCCCTTGTCGGTGCAGTAGTCCTTGCAGACGTCGTACCAGCCGCCGTACTTGCCGCCGAGGTAGTTGCAGACGTCCGTCACGTCGACCAGCTTGTCCGGGTATTGGTGAGCATCCTCGAAGGTCGAGATGATGATGTCGGGGCCGCTCCCGACGTTCGCCGCGACCGCCGCCTTGGGCCGCACGTCCTCCCAGCCCTCGCTGTCCACGCGCACCTCGACGCCGGTCTTCTGCGTGAAGAGCTTGGTGTTCTCCAGCCACTTGTCCTCGTCGCCCTGCACGAAGCGCTTCCAGCGCAGCACCCGCAGCTTCGCGCCCTTCTCCGGCGCCCACTTGCCCTGCGCGAGCGCGTTTTCCGACCACATGGTGCCGCCCACTCCCAGCGATCCCGCGGCCGCGGCCCCCGCCGTCGTCTTCAGGAAATCGCGCCTGGTGTACTTCGACATGGCTCTTCCTCCTTGTTGTTTAACCGACTGGTCTCAACGACTTTCCCGACGCCGCATCGAAGAGATGCGTGCGCGGGTAATCCGGGGCGAGGCGGATCTTCTCGCCCGCCTGGAATGCGTGCCGCTCGCGGAAGACGGCGGTCACTTCCGTCCCGGCGATCTTCGCGAACACCTGCGTATCGGCGCCCGTGGGCTCGACCACCACCACTTCGGCGGCGATGCCGTCGTCGCCCGACGCGAGCGCCAGGTGCTCCGGGCGCGTGCCGAAGACGACCTCCTGCCCATCCTCGCCGGCCGCGTCCGGGGGCGCCGGGAGCCGCGCGCCGGAGGCGATCTCGACCTCGGCGCGAGCGCCCGCGCGGTGGAGCTTCCCGGGGATGAAGTTCATCGCCGGCGAGCCGATGAAGCCCGCGACGAAGAGGTTCGCCGGATGGTCGTAGAGGTCGAGCGGCCCGCCGCGCTGCTCGACCACCCCGTCGCGCATCACGACGATCTGGTCCGCCATCGTCATCGCCTCGATCTGGTCGTGCGTCACGTACACCGACGTGGTCTTGAGCCGCTGGTGCAGCTCCTTGATCTCGGTGCGCATCGCGACGCGCAGCTTCGCGTCCAGGTTCGAGAGCGGCTCGTCGAAGAGGAAGACCTGGGGATCCCGCACGATCGCGCGTCCCATGGCGACCCGCTGGCGCTGCCCGCCGGAGAGCTGGCGCGGGTAGCGGTCGAGGAACTCCGCGAGCCCCAGGATGGAGGCCGCCTTCTCCACGCGCTCGTCGATCTCGGCGCGAGGGCGCTTGGCGAGGAGGAGGCTGAAGGCCATGTTGTCGCGCACCTTCATGTGCGGATAGAGCGCGTAGTTCTGGAACACCATCGCGATGTCGCGCTCCTTCGGGAGCACGTCGTTCACGACGCGCCCGCCGATCTCGATCTCGCCGCCGGAGATCTCCTCCAGCCCCGCGATCATGCGCAGGAGCGTCGATTTCCCGCAGCCGGAGGGGCCGACCAGGACCGCGAACTCGCCGTCCGCGATCTCGATGTCGACGCCGCGGATCACGTGCGTGGAGCCAAAGCGCTTGTGGACGTTGCGGATGCGGACCGAAGCCAACGATCAATCCCTTCCCTCGACGACGACGTAGGTGGGCCGGCCGGTGCGGGCCCAGTCGATCAGGTTCTGCGCCGCCTTCCGGCGCAGCTCCCGCTCCCCCTGCCGCGAGTAGAAGGCGGCGTGGGGCGACAGGAGCACGCGGGGATGGCGAAGCACCGCATGATCGCCTACCGGCGGCTCCTTGGGAAGCACGTCGAGGCCCGCCCCCTGGAGCCGCCCCGAATCGAGCGCCGCCAGCAGGTCGTCCAGGCTCGCGACGGGCCCGCGGGCGGTGTTCACGAGCCAGGAGCCTTCCTTCATCGCGGCGAACGCGGCGGCGTTCGCGATGCCCCGCGTCTCCGAGGTGAGCGGGACGTGGAGCGAGACGAGGTCCGCCTCCCGCCAGAGCGCTGCGAGATCCACCCGCTCCACGTAATCCGGGAAGCCGGACGCGGGAATGTACGGGTCGCAGGCCACCACGCGGCCGAAGATCGCACGCGAGATCGCCGCCATGCGCTTCCCGATGCGCCCGAGGCCCAGGATGCCCAGCGTGATCTCGCCCGGCCGGCGCAGCTCACCGGTGGAAAGGTAGTGCCAGCGGCCCGCGCGCACATCCCGGTCGTACGCCGGGAGGTGCCGCACGAGGGCGAGCGCCATGGAAAGCGCGTGCGTGGAGACCTCTCCCACGCCGTAGTCGGGGGAGTTCGCGACCCAGACGCCCTTCCGGCGGGCCTCGCCGGTATCCACCGTGTCGAAGCCCGCGCCGAAACGGCTCACGATCCGCACTTCCGGGCGCGCATCGAAGAGCTTCGCGCCGACCGGCGCGTACTGCGTGAGCAGTCCCTGGCAGCCGCGCGCGGCGCCGATCACGTCCTCCTCCGTGCGGCACTGCGCGACCTCCACCTCCATCCCCGCCTCGCGGCAGAGTGCCACCTCCAGGTCGACATCCGGGAAGTCGTAGTCGGTGATGAGGAACCGCGCCATCAATGGTTGTCGCGCGGGACCGCCGATCCGCTCTTGCCCACGAGGAAGTCCAGGTCCGCGCCCTCGCTCGCCTGGTTCACGTGCTCCACGTAGAGCTTCCAGTAGCCCCGCGCGAGGTGCGGCTTGGGCTTCTTCCACGCCGCGCGGCGCACCGCGAGCTCCGCGTCCGGGACGTGGAGGTGGAGCTTCCGCTTCGCGACGTCCAGCTCGATCACGTCGCCCTCGCGCACGAGGGCGAGCGGGCCGCCCGCGGCGGACTCCGGGCAGACGTGCAGCACCACGGTGCCGTACGCCGTGCCGCTCATGCGCGCGTCCGAGATGCGCACCATGTCCGTGATGCCGCGCTTGAGTATCTTCGGCGGGAGGGCCATGTTGCCCACCTCCGCCATGCCCGGGTAGCCCTTCGGGCCGCAGTTGCGAAGCACCATCACGCAGCTCTCGTCGATGTCGAGCTTCGGATCGTCGATGCGGCGGTGGAACTCGTCGATGTCGTCGAAGACGACGGCGCGCCCCTTGTGCTTCATGAGCTTGGGCGTCGCGGCCGACGGCTTGATGATCGCGCCGTCCGGGCAGAGGTTTCCCTTGAGCACCGCGATGCCGGTATCGCGCTTGAACGGCTTCGCGAAGGGCATGATCACCTCCGGGTTGTCGTTCCGCGCCGCCTGGTTGTTCTCCCAGATCGTGGCGCCGTTGGCGGTCATCGCGTCGCGGTTGAGGAGGCCGTGCTCGCCCAGCTCGCGGATCACGACGGGAAGGCCGCCCGCGTAGCAGAAATCCTCCATCAGGTACTTCCCGTTCGGCATGAGGTTCACGAGGGTGTGGACGCCGCGCCCCAGCGCGTCCCAGTCGTCGAGGTCGAGCTTCACCCCTATGCGGCGCGCGATGGCGATCAGGTGGATCACCGCGTTGGTGGATCCCCCGATCGCGGCGTTCACGCGGATCGCGTTCTCGAAGGCGGCCCGCGTGAGGATCTTCGACAGGCGCAGGTCCTCCTTCACCATGGCGACGATCCGGCGCCCGGCCATGCGCGCGATCACGTTCCGCCGCGCGTCGACCGCCGGGAACGCGGCGTTGCCCGGAAGGCCCAGGCCCAGCGCCTCCACCATCGACGCCATCGTCGAGGCGGTGCCCATCACCATGCAATGCCCGTGCGAGCGGTGCATGCAGGACTCGGCTTCGTGAAACTCCTCCTGCGTGATCTTGCCGG
>DATAMY010000125.1:0-3931 GCA_036266535.1 Usitatibacter sp.
GGCGGTTCCGAAGCCCGGCGAAGGGCCGCGCGTCACGCCGCGCTGAGCGGCTCCGGGGTCTCGCGCTTCAGGCGCCGCACGGCCTCGCCCAGGACGGCGACGAGGGCGATTCCGCAAAGCAGCACGAACGCGCCGCGCAGGTCCGCGTCGAGCGCGCCCACCACCACGAGGAGCGTCGTCGCCTGCGCCGGCGCGTGACGCGCCCGCGCGAGGGTCTGCAGCGCCATCGACACGAAGACCGCGATCGCCGCGGCGGCCACGCGCGCGAGCGTGAGCGCGTGCGAGACGTTCACCGGCGGCTCGTGGATCACGCCCGTGAGCCGCACGGCGGCGAAGCCCACCGACGCGCCGATGAGGTGGCCCACGACCACGTTCCAGGGCTGCGCGCTCGGATGCCCGGGCGCCTCGGACTGGATGGCGATCGTGGGTCCCAAGCTCGGGAAAAGCCACGGCACGCCGCTGGCCCACCCGAGCGCGCCGATGGCGGCCATGGTGAGGCCGCCATAGACCGACGGGGGGATGCGACGGAGGAAAGGCCGGGCGGTCGGAAGGCCGCGCTCAGCGGCGGTTGCGGGACGAGGTTCGGGCGGCATTGCGCGGATTATCCGCGAGATCGGGCCCGGCGCGGTCGCCTTCCTCGAGGTCTTCCGCGTCGAGCTCGCCCGCATCCAGCGCGCCCGCGTCGAATCCGCCCTCCTCGATCACGTGGTCCACGTCGATGTCGCGGCCGTCGGCCACCGGCGTGTCCCGCCCGGCCGCCGCGCGCTCGCCCGTTCCCCCAGCGTCCGAATCCGAGTCGAGGTTGCCGTCGCCCACGTCCGGCCCGCCCGTCGCCGCTTCGCGGCTTTCGTCGGGATCCTCGTTCGTCCGGCGATCGAGGCCGAAGCGATCGGCGTCGTGCGCGAGGCCGTGCGCGCCCGCGACGTCGCTGCCGGTATCGCTGCTGTCGCTGGGGCCCAGCGCTTCGGTGCCGTGGCCGCGGCCGACGCGGCGATCGCGTCCGGCGGGAAGGTTGTCCGGGGTGAGGGTGCTCGAAGGCATGGCGTTCTCCGGTCGGGTCCGATGGAAGTTGGACTCCTCAATACGCGCCGGTTCCCGGCTGGAGGCTCTCCGCCGAGACGGCGACCGCCGGTCCCGCGGCATCCTGCGCGACCTCGAGCGCGTAGGAGGCCTGGTCCTCGTCGCGCGCGGTGCCGCTCAAGCGCACGCGCCCCTCGTCCACCAGCACCGTGATGGCCGCGCCTTCGAGCGCGGGCTCGTTCGCGAGCGCGTCCATCACCCGCTCCGCGACCGCGCGATCGCTGCCATCGGCCGTGTACGAGACCGCGGAGTCGCCGTCGAGCGTGCCCACGCTGCGGCGCTCGAGCGGCGACTCGTCGACCGTCACGATGTCGGCGCGCCCGGCGCCCGCGGCGGCGGCGAGCGCGATCAGCGCGGCGATGCCCAGTCGGTGGAAGCGCATGGCGGTCCTCCTCGGAAGTCCTGTGGGAAGCCAAGACCGCCGCAACTTCCATGCCGCGCGAAGAGCGCGAATATCCGGGCTCCAGCGCGCCGCCGTGCGAAACCGCCGGTAAAGGCTTCCGCGGCCGGCGCCGGGAGAAGACGCCTCAGCCGAGCTTCACGAGCTGCTTGCCGAAATTCCCGCCGGTGAGGAGCGCCATGAATCCCGCCGGCGCGTTGTCCAGCCCTTCCACCACGGACTCCTTGTAGCGGAGCTTCCCGGCCGCGACGCGCGACCCCAGGTCGGCCAGCGCCTCGCCGTAGCGGTCCTTCCAGTCGAAGACGATCATGCCTTGCATGCGGATGCGGTTCACGAGGACCGAGCGGAGCATCCTGTAGCCGTACGGCTCCTTCGACTCGTACTCGGCGATGAGGCCGCAGACCACGATGCGCGAGAACGGATTCATCGAGCGGAGCACCGTATCCAGCACTTCGCCGCCGACGTTCTCGAAGTCCACGTCGATGCCCTTGGGACAGGCGGCGCGGAGATCCTCATGCAGCTTCCCGGCCTTGTAGTCCACGCACGCGTCGAAGCCGAGCTCCTCCACCACGTAATCGCACTTGCGCTGTCCGCCCGCGATGCCCACCACGCGGCAGCCCTCGTTCTTCGCGAGCTGGCCCACCACGCTTCCCACGGCGCCCGAGGCTGCGGAGACGACGACCGTCTCCCCCGGCTGCGGCTTCCCGATCTCGAAGAGACCGAACCACGCCGTGATGCCCGGCATGCCGAGGATCCCCAGGTAGTACGACGCCGGGACGCGCGCCGCGTCGACCAGCATGAGCTCCTTCCCGCGCGCGACGCCGTAGAGCTGCCAGCCCGTCCCCGTGAGGACCTTGTCGCCCTTCTTGAAGCCGGGATGGCGCGACTCGACCACCTCGCCCACGGTCTGGCCGACCATCACGGCGCCGATGGCGACCGAGGGCGCGTACGACTTCACGTCGTTCATCCGCCCGCGCATGTACGGATCGAGCGAGAGCCACTCGTTCCTCACCAGCACCTCGCCCTCGCCCACCGCGGGAATGGGCGACTCCACGACCCGGAAATTCTCCGGCGTGACGGCGCCCTGCGGGCGGGAGGCGAGGAGGACCTGCTTGTTATTTTGCATTGTTGGCGAACCGGTCGAGGTGGTGGTCGGCGTCGCCCCATTCGCGGGCGATCATCGTGAGGCGCCTGAACGTGTGGCTCACCTTGAGCTCCTCGCTCATGCCCATGCCGCCGTGGAGCTGGACGGACTCCTGGCTCACGTGGCGGCAGGCGTCGGCGATCTTGATCTTCGCCGCGGAGACGACGCGCTTCCTTTCGCGGGCATCCTTCCCGGTGTCGACGCGGGCGCAGGCGAGGCTCGCCATCGACCGCGCCTGCTCGTAGCTGATCGTCATGTCGACCATGCGATGCTGCAGCGCCTGGAAGGCGCCGATGGGCACGCCGAACTGCTTGCGCGTCTTCAGGTACTCGAGCGTCGTGTCGCACGCGGACTTCATCGCGCCCACCGCCTCCGCGCAGAGGAGCGCGATCGCGTAGTCGGTCGCTTCCTCGACGAGGGGGAGCGCCTCGCCTTCTTTGCCGAGGAGCGCGTGCGCGGGCACCTGGACGCCCTCGAACCGCACGTCGGCCGCGCGGATCTCGTCCAACGTCCGGTAAGCGCTCAGGGTGACGCCGGGCGACCGGGCATCGACGATGAAGAGGCTCACGCCGCGCCCGTCCGTCGTCCCGCCCGAAGTGCGCGCCGAGACCACCAGCCGGTCCGCGCACGGCCCGTGGGCCACGACGCGCTTCACGCCGTCGATCACGTAGCCGTCGGCCTTCCGCACCGCGCGCGTCGCGACGTGCGCGAGGTCGTAGCGTGCGCCCTCCTCGGTGTGCGCGAAGGCCATCGCGAGCCGTCCCTCGACGATCGCCGGGACGATCTCCGCCTTCGCGGCATCGGCGCCGCCGAGGGCGACGAGCCGCCCCGCGAGCACCGTGGAGAGATACGGCTCGACCAGCAGCCCCTCGCCCATCGCCTCCATCACGGCGAGGAGGTCGATCGCGCGCCCGCCGAAGCCGCCCAGCTCCGCGGGGAAGGGAAGGCCCAGGAGGCCGATGTCGGCGAGCTTCGCCCAGACCTCGCGGCTCCATCCCTCGCGCGAGGCGACGATCTTCTTTCGCGCCTCGAACCCGTAGTCCTGCGCGATGAAGCGCCGGACGGAGTCCGCGACCAGGCGCTGCTCTTCGCTGTAGTCGAATTTCATGATTCCCCCCTCTAGGGCGGCGGCCCCGTGCAGGCCGCTTCGCCCGAAAATCTCATAAACCCAGGCTCATCTTCGCGATGATGTTGCGCTGGATCTCGTTCGATCCCGCGTAGATCGAGGTCTTCCGGAAATTGCAGTAGCGCGGCGCGATGCCGGCCATGAACTCGTCGAACGCGGCGTCCGCTTCCACCGGTGCGAA
>DATAMY010000126.1:0-5665 GCA_036266535.1 Usitatibacter sp.
CGAGGTGCACCTGGAGCCGCGCTCGCGCCTGGAGATCGAGGCCACGATCGCCACGGAAATCGACGCGCGCCGCGTCGAGGTGGTGGATTTCGCCGAGGCGTGGCGCCGCGCCCAGGTCTCGATCGATACCGCCGCCTCCGAACGCGCCTCCGTGGCCACGTCGAACGCGCAATTCAACGCGTGGATCGAGCGTTCCGCGGCCGACCTCTACATGCTCACCGCCGGCAATCCGGAGGGGCGCTATCCCTATGCGGGCGTTCCCTGGTACAGCGTGCCCTTCGGGCGCGACGGCATCCTCACGGCGCTCCAGTACCTGTGGGTCGACCCCTCGATGGCGCGCGGCGTGCTGCAGTTCCTCGCCGAGACGCAGGCCGCCGAGGTGCGCCCGGAGCAGGACGCCGAGCCCGGCAAGATCGTCCACGAGATGCGCAAGGGCGAGCTCGCGGCCCTGGGGGAGATCCCCTTCGGGCGCTACTACGGGACGATCGACGCGACGCCCCTCTTCGTGATCCTGGCGGGCGAGTACTTCCAGAGGACCGCCGACCGGGAGACGCTCGAGCGGACCTGGCCCCACGTGGAGCGGGCGCTGGAGTGGATGCGCCGCTACGGCGACCTCGACGGCGACGGCTTCATCGAGTACCAGCGCCGCAGCACGACCGGCCTCGCCAACCAGGGATGGAAGGACTCCGAGGATGCGATCTTCCATGCCGACGGTAGCCTCGCCGAAGGCCCCATCGCGCTTTGCGAGGTGCAGGGCTACGCGTACCTCGCGCGCCTTCACGCGGCGCGCCTCGCGCGGGTGCTCGGGCGGGCCGAGGAAGGCGAGGCGCTCGACCAGGAGGCGCGGGCATTGCACGCGAGGTTCGAGGCGGCGTTCTGGTGCGAGGAGCTGGGCACGTACGCCCTCGCGCTGGACGGCGACAAGCGCCCCTGCAAGGTGAAGAGCTCCAACGCCGGGCACCTTCTCTGGAGCGGCATCGCCTCGCCCGAGCGCGCCCGGCGCGTCGGTCGCACGCTGCTCTCCACGGCCTCCTTCTCCGGCTGGGGCATCCGCACGATCGGCGAGGCCGAGGCCCGCTACAACCCCATGTCGTACCACAACGGCTCCATCTGGCCGCACGACAACGCCCTCATCGCGATGGGCCTCGCGCGCTACGGGATGAAGGCGGAGGCCGCCGCCATCGCCACCGCCATGTACGAGGCGAGCCTCGCCATGGACCTGCATCGGCTGCCCGAGCTCTTCTGCGGCTTCGAGCGGCGCGCCCACGCCGAATCGCCCACGCTCTACCCGGTCGCCTGCTCGCCGCAGGCCTGGGCGGGCGCGAGCGTCTTCTACCTCGTGAAGGCTTGCCTGGGCCTTTCGTTTCGCCCCGAGGAGCCGCGCATCCGGTTCCTGCACCCGGTGCTTCCGGCCTGCGTGGGCGCCGTGTCGCTGCGCGGGATACGCGCCGCCGACGCGGTCGTGGACGTGCACTTCGAGCGCCACGAGGATGCCGTGGGCGTGAAGGTCGTGCGCCGCCGCGGCGAGGTCGGCGTGTCCATCGTCCAGTAGGGCGCGGTGTAGACTGGCCGGGCGATGATCCCGGCCCGCGATCCGCGCGCGCTCACCCGAGAGCTGCTCGCCTTCAACACCATCAACCCGCCCGGGATGGAGCGCGCCTGCGCGCAGCTCCTGGGCGCGATGCTCCAGGACGCGGGCTTCCACACCGAGTACCACGAGTTCGCCGAGGGGCGCACCAGCCTCATCGCGCGCATCGGCGCATCCGGGGCCAAGCCGCCGCTCTGCTTCACCGGCCACATCGACACCGTCCCCCTGGGCGCGGCGCGCTGGCACCACGACGCCTTCGCGGGCGAGACCGACGGGGACAAGCTCTACGGGCGCGGCTCGACGGACATGAAGAGCGGCATCGCGGCCTTCGTGTGCGCCGCCATCGAGCTCGCGCCGCACCTCGCGCGCACGCCCGGGCTCGTGCTCGTGATCACCGCCGGCGAGGAGATCGGCTGCGAGGGGGCGAAGTTCCTCGCCGACCGCAAGCTCCTCGGCTCGGCCGGCGCGATCGTCGTGGCCGAGCCCACGGGCAACTATCCCTACGTCGGCCACAAGGGGCTCGCATGGTTCGAGATCGAGACCACGGGCGTGACCGCCCACGGCTCGATGCCCGAGGTGGGCGACAACGCGATCGTGAAGATGGCGCGCGTGATCGACGACCTGGGCAAGTTCCGCTTCCCGGTGGAGTCGCACCCGGTCATGGGCAAGCCCACGCTCAGCGTGGGCACGATCCGCGGCGGTCTCAACACGAACTCGGTGCCGGATGAAGCGTGCATCACGGTGGACACGCGCACGGTGCCCGGGACCGAGCATGCGCACCTTTGCCAGTCGCTCGCCGCGCTGCTCGCACCGCGCGGGGCCCGCGTGCGCCAGATCGTCGATACGCCGCTCCTCTATACCGAGCCCTCGCAGGAATGGGTGGCGAGCGTCTTCGAAGCGTGCACGCCCTACGTGGGCTCGCGGCCCACGCCGAAGACCATCACCTTTTCCACCGACGGCGCGGACCTGAAGCGAGGCTTCGGCGGGCCGCCCGCGGTGATCGTGGGGCCCGGCGAGCCCACGCTCGCTCACCAGACCGACGAATGGTGCTCCATGAGCCGCATCGAGGAGTCCGTCGCGCTCTTCACGCGGCTCGCGCGGGAATGGTGCAGGCCGTGATGCCGCCGGCGATGCACCAGGCCCAGGCATTCCTCGCGGCGGGGAACGCCTTTCGCGCCGCGGGCCGGATCCACGACGCCATTTCCGCATATCGCCGGGCGGTCGAGGCGCGGCCCGAAGGCGCCGCCGGCCACTACAACCTCGCGCTCGCGCTTCGCGACGCGCGCGAATGGCGCGAGGCGATCCTCTGCTTCCGGCGGGTCGTGGAGATTTCCGCGGGCACCGACTACGAGGCGATGCAGAACGCGGTCAGCACGCTCGCGAAGGCGGTGGGCGAAGGCGCGCCCCTGTTCGGCGATCCCGGCGCCGCCTTCCCGGCGGGCCGCACGCCCGTGTCCATCATCGCCTGCAGCGTGCGCCCCGCGCTGCTCGCCGAGATGCAGGCGAGCTTCCGCGAGGGGCTCGCGGGCCGCGAGCACGAGTTCATCGTGATCGAGGACGCGCGCTCGCTCTCCGAAGGGTACAACCGCGGGCTCGCCCGCGCGCGCCATCCCATCGTGGCCTTCTCGCACGACGACGTGGAGCTCCTCTCGCCGCGCCCGTTCGACGCGATCGAGCATGCGCTCGCCTCGCACGAGATCGTCGGCCTCGCCGGCGCGCTTCGCGTGGGCGGCCCCGCCGTGATGTGGGCGGGGCACCCGCACCTGCGAGGCTTCGTGGGGCTGCCCGGCCGCGACCTGCCCGGCTCGGTGCAGGCGAGCCTCTTCGCGCTCGACTGCGGGATGCTCTCCGGCATCCAGGCCGTCGACGGCTTCTTCTTCGCCGCGCGCCGCGAGGCCGCGCTCGCCATAGGCTTCGACGAGCGCACCTTCGACGGCTTCCATTTCTACGACCTCGACTTCAGCTACCGCGCGCACCTCGCGGGATTGAAGCTCGCCGTGACCACCGACGTGATCGCACTCCACCGCAGCCTCGGCAACTTCGGCGACGACTGGCAGCACTACTCGCGCCGCTTCGCCGGGAAGTATCCCGCGCTCGACGCGGCGCGCGGAGCCAACCACCACTACGCGGCGCCGCTCCCCTCCCGCGAGCACCTGGTGAAGTTCGCGGGCGAGCTTCGCGGGCTCGCCCGCGCCTAGGCGCTCACGAGGCGCGGCACGCCGTGGGCGGGGCCGCGAACACTTCCCTCGCGATGGGCTTCGCGCCGCTGGTCCCGTTCACCGTGTAGCCCAGGGTGCCGCTGCTCGCATCGGCGAACGAGAGGCTCGCCGATCCGACCGCCGTCGCGGAGACCCTCGAGGGATCCCAGGCCGAGTCGAAAGCCGGTCCCGTCGTGCGGTAGAGGGCGCCCGAATAATTCCCGTTGCCGTCCTTCGCGAGGTTCGGGGCGACCAGCCACAGGGCGCTGCCGTCCGTGTCGTAGGTGAACCACGTCATGAAGATCGTGTCGCCCTGGTGGGTGAGGTTGATGCCCCAGCCCGATTCGGCCCCGCCCGCGCGCCACCAGAGATCCTGGTAGTTCGTCATGTCCGGCACCGCGCCTTCGCTGCAGGAAGGCGTCCGCGCATCGAAAGTCTCGCGAACGATCGTCTTGCTCACGGCCTGCCCGTCGAGGGTCGCGGAGAAGGTCCCGTTGCCCGCGTCGGCAAAGCTGAAGGTCGCCGTGCCGACGGGCGTGGCCGACACGCTGGACGGATCGAACGCCGCCGCGGTGAACGAGGGCCCCGTGGTGCGATAGAGCGCGCCGCTGTACCGGTTCGATCCGGCGTTCGCGCCGTTGGGCATGACGAGCCACTCGCCGCGGCCCTGCGAGTCATAGGTGAACCACGTCGCGAAGAGTACCGAACCCTGCTGCACGACGTTCACCCCCCAGCCGGACTCGCTCTCGCCGCCCCACCAGAGCCCCTGCACGTTCAGCGCGGAGGCGCTCGTCGCGGCTTGCGCCGCGGCGGTCGCGACCGTTTGCGTGATGGGCCCCGCGACGCCGGCGGCATAGGAACCGTTGCCGGAGTACGTTCCGGTGATCGCGTGGGTGCCGGAGGCGAGCGCGCTGGTCGAGCACGTGGCGATGCCGCTCGAGGAAACGCCCGCGGCCGAGCATCCGGCGATCGAGTTGCCGTTGTCGCGGAAGGAGACCGTGCCGCCCGCGCCCGGGATCGTGGCCGTGAACGTGACGGCCGCGCCGACCGAGCTCGTGTAGGCCGACGAATCCATTCCGAAGGACGCGGGGAGCGCCGGTGCCGATGGCGTTGGTGAAGAAGGCGTCGTTGCCGTCGGCAACGACCCCGTCACGGTCTCGGTGATGGGGCCCGCCTGCGCCGCACCATAGATCGCGTCGCCCGAGTAGGTCCCGGTGATGCCGTGCTGCCCGCCCGGAAGCGCGCTCGTCGTGCACTGCGCGGCTCCGCCCGAGAGGACCACGTTCGAGCACCCGGCGATGGCCCCGCCGTCCGAGGCGAAGCTCACCGAGCCGCCCGGGGTCGCGCCGTTGCCCAGGATGCGCGCGGTGAAGGTGACCGCCTGTCCCGCCGCGATCGCGTAGGCCGAGGAATCCATCGTCGCCGACGCGGACGCGGTCCCGCCGCTCGAGGTGGGAGCGGGCGTGGGCGACGTGACCGGCGCGGTCGTCGAGACGCCGCCATTCACGCCTTCCAGCGCCCCGATGGCCACCGCCGAGGCGCTCGTCCCGCGCACCAGGCGGTCGAAGACGATGGAGCTCGGCTGGCCGAAGGCCGCGTGGTAGTTCGCGAGCTTCAGGTAGCACGAGATGCCGCTGTAGAGAGTCGCGCCCGAATAGGACTGGAATTTGCGGCCGTTCAGCCACCCTTCCATGACGCCGTTGGCGCTCGAGCTCCACTTCACGTGGAAGACGAAGTCGTACCAGACGTTGCGCGTGACGTTGTTCACGGCGCCGTAGGGATCCGCGATCTGCACGCCGTACTGGCCGCCGTTCACCGCCGGCCCGCCGTAGCCGCGAGTGCGCATGCCGGTGTCGCCCATGGTGTCGACGCTGAAGTT
>DATAMY010000127.1:0-13668 GCA_036266535.1 Usitatibacter sp.
TCTCGACCTCGCCCCGGTACCAGAGGCCCTGGTAGTTCCGGGTGCTGCCCGAGCTCGACGGGGCGGTGACGGTACCGGTCTGGCCCGCGAAGTTGAGCGGCGAGTTGACGCCTGTCGATCCGTCGCGATTGAGCGACTGCCGGCCGTCGCCGGGGAGGCCCGAATAGTTCCAGTTGTCGTCGCCCCAGCTGATCGTCCCGCTTCCCGTGAAGAAGAAACCGTCCGGCACGATCACGTCCGGGCGCACCACGCCGAGGTTCGCGAAGCCCTGGGTGCCGAAGAGCATGCGGTGGCCGGCGCTGTCTCCCGGGAGGTCGGCGGTGACCGTGAAGCTGTGCGTCGTGCCGCCCTGGGTGGTGATGAGGGGATGGCCGCTCAGGAATTGCTGGCCCGAGGTCTCCGCCGTCATCTCGAGGAACTGCACCGAGCCGTCCGCGTTGGAGTAGAGCTCGTCCGCGAACCAGAGATGGAAGGTGGCGGCGGCGGGGCCGCAGGCGAGCGCGGCGAAGAGGAATGCGAAGAGCGCCCGGAGGAGCGCGCGGCGTGTCGGGAACATGGGGACCTCCGCTCCGGCAAACAGAGCCGGGGCGAGGCCTATTCCCGGTTACTTCTCCTCGTCCTCGAGCGGGGGCTTCCCGTCGTAGACCTGGTTCTGGCGGCGCTGGAGCCACGCGTCGCGCACGAAGAGGTAGCGGTCGAGCGCCGCCTGGTCGAGCACGCCCTCCGCCTTGAAGAGCTCCGCGCGGCTCCTCACCTTGTCGAGCCCCCAGAGGCTCCAGTACACCGTGTTGTTGTCGACGACGGACGAGTAGTACCAGCTGGGATCGACGGCACGGGCCGGCGCGTCGCGCGCGGTGCTGGGGCCCAGGAAGGGGATCACGAAATACGGCCCTGGCGGCACGCCCCACCAGCCCAGCGTCTGCCCGAAGTCCTCGTCGCGCTTTTCCACGCCGAGGGTGGACGCCACGTCCCAGAGGCCCGCCACGCCGAAGGTCGTATTCACCACGATGCGGCCGAAGTCGTTGATCGCGTACGGGAGCTTGCCCTGGAGGACGTCGTTCAAGCCCGTCCCGATGTCCGCGATGTTCTCGAAGAAGCTCGCGACCCGCGCGCGGACGAACGGCGTGGTGACGGCGACGTAGCCCTTCGCCGCGGGCTTGAGCACCGCGCGGTCGACGGCGTCGTTGAAGGCGAAGGTCTTCCGGTTGAGGCCCTCCCACGGATCGCGCGCATCGCCGCCCCCGGAGGTGGTGGCGCACGCGGAAGCGAGGAGGAGAACGGCCAGGGCCGCGAGCGTTCGCAGGATGGGCATGGGGGCGGGTTAGGGGTTCAGGAAGCGCATGGAGAGGTCGAGCGCGTCCACGTCCTTCGTGAGGGAGCCGATCGAGATCCGGTGGACGCCGGTCTCCGCGATCGCGCGGACGTTGGCGAGCTGCACGCCGCCGGAGGCCTCGAGCTCGGCGCGGTCGCCCGCCACCTTCACCGCCTCGCGCATCGCGGGAAGGTCGAAATTGTCGAGGAGGATCTGGCGCGCGCCCGCGTCGAGCGCTTCGCGAAGGCCCGCCAGGTCCTCGACCTCGATCTGCACCATCACGTCCGCGGAGGCCTCGTGCATCGCGCGGCGCACCGCCTGGGCGATGCCGCCGGAGGCGGCGATGTGGTTCTCCTTCACGAGGATCCCGTCGTACAGGCCGATGCGATGGTTGGTCCCCCCGCCCACGTGCACCGCGTACTTCTGCGCGATGCGAAGGCCGGGGAGGGTCTTCCGCGTGTCGACGATCTTCGCGCGCGTGCCCTGGACCGCGCGGACGAACTGGCGCGTGCGGGTCGCGACGCCGGAGAGGAGCTGCACGAAGTTGATCGCGGTGCGCTCGCCCGTGAGGAGCGCGCGGGCGTTGCCCTCGATCTCGCAGAGCGAGGAGTTGGCGACGATCTCTTCGCCGTCGCGGTGATGCCAGAAGATCTCGACATCCGGGTCCAGCTCCTCGAAGGTGCGGCGCAGCCACTCGACCCCGCAGAGGATGCCGCTCTGGCGCGTCATGAGCCGGGCGCGGCCGCGCTCGGCCTCCGGGATCAGCCGGGCGGTGAGGTCGCCCGTGCCCACGTCCTCGGCGAGGGCGCGGGTCACGTCCCGCGTGACGGTTTCTTCGAGCAGGTGGAAGGCGTCGGGCATCGGACTTGAGACAGGAACGGGGAGTCCCGGTTCGAACGATAGCATGGCCCCCGGAGGCCCCGGGAACCCCGCGATTTGACCCGGGACAAAACATGGGCTGCCGGCCCCTGCCGGGACTTGAAAACGGCCCCTCGAGCGGCCAGATTAGCAAGATAACCGGACAAAGCCCCGTCGGGGGAAGCCACCATGCGCATCGACAAGCTCACCACCAAGTTCCAGCAGGCGCTCGCGGACGCCCAGAGCCTCGCGCTCGGGCACGACAACGGCTTCATCGAGCCGCAGCACCTCCTCGCCGCGCTCCTCGCCCAGGAGGATGGCGGCACGGCCTCCCTCCTGCAGCGAGCCGGCGTCAACGTGGGGGCGCTCCGGAAGGCCGTGGACGAATCCATCCGGCGCCTGCCGAAGGTGGAGGGCCAGGGCGGCGAGATCTCGATCTCGCGCGACCTGAACAACCTCATGAACCTCACGGACAAGGA
The DNA here is from genome assembly GCA_036266535.1 of Usitatibacter sp. Classification (GTDB taxonomy): domain Bacteria; phylum Pseudomonadota; class Gammaproteobacteria; order Burkholderiales; family Usitatibacteraceae; genus Usitatibacter. Next base: position 2,650 of record DATAMY010000127.1, read on the forward strand.
AGCGACCCGCCGGGGCGACCAGTTCGTGGCCTCCGAGCTCTTCCTCCTCGCCGCCGCGAAGGACAAGGGCGAGGCGGGCCGGCTCCTCAAGGCCCACGGCGCGAGCGAGGCCGCATTGGCGGAGGCGATCAAGGCGGTGCGCGGCAACGAGACCGTGCATTCCCAGGAGGCGGAAGGGCAGCGCGAGGCGCTCAAGAAGTACACGATCGACCTCACCGAGCGCGCCCGCGAAGGCAAGCTCGACCCGGTCATCGGCCGCGACGAGGAGATCCGTCGCGTGGTGCAGGTGCTCCAGCGCCGCACGAAGAACAATCCCGTCCTCATCGGCGAGCCCGGCGTGGGCAAGACCGCCATCGTGGAAGGGCTCGCCCAGCGGATCGTGAACGACGAGGTGCCGGAGGGCTTGCGCGGGAAGCGCGTCCTCTCGCTCGACATGGGCATGCTCATCGCCGGCGCGAAATACCGCGGCGAGTTCGAGGAGCGGCTGAAGAGCGTCCTGAAGGAGCTTTCCCAGGATCCCGGCCAGTCGATCGTCTTCATCGACGAGCTCCACACCATGGTGGGCGCCGGCAAGGCCGAGGGCGCCATGGACGCCGGCAACATGCTGAAGCCCGCGTTGGCGCGCGGCGAGCTCCATTGCGTGGGCGCCACCACGCTCGACGAATACCGCAAGTACATCGAGAAGGACGCGGCCCTCGAGCGCCGCTTCCAGAAGGTGCTCGTGGACGAGCCGTCCGTCGAGGACACCATCGCGATCCTCCGTGGCCTCCAGGAGAAGTACGAGGTCCACCACGGGGTCGAGATCACGGACCCGGCGATCGTCGCCGCGGCCGAGCTCTCGCATCGCTACATCACGGACCGCTTCCTCCCGGACAAGGCGATCGACCTGATCGACGAGGCCGCCTCGCGCATCAAGATGGAGATCGACTCCAAGCCCGAGGTGATGGATCGCCTCGACCGGCGCCTGATCCAGCTGAAGATCGAGCGCGAAGCCGTGCGGAAGGAGAAGGACGAGGCCTCGAGGAAGCGCATGGAGCTGATCGAGGAGGAGATCGCGCGCCTCGCGAAGGAATACTCGGACCTCGAGGAGGTGTGGAAGGCCGAGAAGGCGCGCGTGCAGGGCACGACGCACATCAAGGAGGAGCTCGAGCGCGCGAAGGTCGAGATGGACGAGGCCAGGCGCCGCGGCGACTGGCAGAAGATGAGCGAGCTGCAGTACGGCCGCATCCCGCAGCTCGAGACGCAGATCAAGGACGCGGAGAAGGCGGCCGAGCCGACCGAAAAGCCCCGGCTGCTCCGCACCCAGGTGGGCGTGGAAGAGATCGCCGAGGTCGTCTCGCGGTCGACCGGCATCCCCGTCTCCAAGATGATGCAGGGCGAGCGCGAGAAGCTCCTCCTCATGGAAGAGCGCCTGCACCAGCGCGTGGTCGGGCAGGACGAGGCCGTGCGCCTGGTCTCGGACGCGATCCGCCGCTCCCGCGCGGGGCTCGCGGACCCGAACCGCCCGTACGGCTCGTTCCTCTTCCTCGGCCCCACGGGCGTGGGCAAGACCGAGCTCTGCAAGGCGTTGGCGGAGTTCCTCTTCGACTCCGAGGACGCGCTCGTGCGGATCGACATGTCCGAGTACATGGAGAAGCACTCGGTCGCGCGCCTCATCGGCGCGCCGCCCGGATACGTGGGCTACGAGGAAGGCGGGCATCTCACGGAGATCGTGCGGCGCAAGCCCTACTGCGTGATCCTCCTCGACGAGGTCGAGAAGGCGCACCCGGACGTCTTCAACGTGCTCCTGCAGGTGCTGGACGACGGGCGGATGACCGACGGCCAGGGCCGCACCGTGAACTTCAAGAACACGGTGATCGTGATGACCTCGAACCTGGGCTCGCAGATGATCCAGGCCATGAGCGGCCAGGACTACCAGGTCGTGAAGCTCGCGGTCATGGCCGAGGTGAAGACGCATTTCCGGCCCGAGTTCGTGAACCGCATCGACGAGATCGTGGTGTTCCACGCGCTCGACGAGGCGAACATCGCGCAGATCGCGCGCGTGCAGCTGAAGTACCTGCAGCGCCGGATCGAGGCGATGGACATGCGCCTGGAGGTGACGGACGCCGCGGTGGCGGAGCTCGCGAAGGCGGGGTTCGACCCGGTGTACGGCGCGCGGCCGTTGAAGCGCGCGATCCAGCAGCAGCTCGAGAACCCGCTCTCGAAGGAGCTCCTCGAGGGACGCTTCGCGCCGAAGGACGTGATCCGCGTGGACGTGAAAGCCGGCCGGTTCATCTTCGACAAGGGCCACCTCGCCGCAGCGAAAAAGGCGGCTTGACGTACTTCTCCCTCCCCGTTGGGGGAGGGCCGGGGAGAGGGTCCGTTATCATCTGGCCATGCGGATCCGCGACCGGAACTGGATGCAGATCGAGGAGTACCTGCGCGGCGACGACCGCGCGGTGCTCCCGCTCGGCAGCACCGAGCAGCACGCCTATCTCAGCCTCTGCGTCGACGCGATCCTCTCGGAGGCGGTGGCGGTCGAGGCCGCGGAGCCGCTGGGCGTGCCCGTCTTTCCGGCGCTGCCCTATGGGCCCACGCCCTCGTTCATGGCCTATCCCGGCACGGTGTCGCTGAGCCTGCAGGGCTACCTTGCCGTGGTCCGCGACATCCTGGATAGCCTCGCCGCGCACGGCTTCCGCCGCATCCTCGTCGTGAACGGCCACGGCGGCAACCAGCCCGTGTCGAACCTCGCCTCCGAATGGATGGCCGGGCACCCCGGCACGCAGGTCCGCTTCCACAACTGGTGGAACGCGCCGAAGACCTGGGCCAAGGTGGTCGAGATCGATCCCGTGGCATCGCACGCCTCGTGGATGGAGAACTTCGCGCGCGTGCGCGTGCCGGGCGCGGTGCAGCCGAAGGAGCAGCGGACCATGGTCGATTTCGCGAAGCTGCGCATGCAGGACCCGAAGGGCGCGCGGGCCCTCCTGGGCGACGGCAATTTCGGGGGCTACTACGAGAAGCCGGACGCCGTGATGGACGAGGTCTGGCGGGTCGCCGTCGAGGAGACGCGCGAGCTCCTCGCGCAGGCGTGGAGCTGAGGGCCGTGCTCCATTGGCACCATCAACTTTCGGGCTGGGGCGCTGTCCGCCGGTAATCCCCCCTCGTTTCCTGGAGGCACCGGCCATGAGAACCGCCCGCATCCTCGCCGTACTCTGCATCGCGGCGCCCGCCGCGGCGCTCGCGCAGACGTCGTACTCGCGCGCGGCCGTCACCGGCCCCGCCGTCGTCCCCGCGGAGCCGGTCTATCCCACGTACACCGCTCCGTACTCCTGCGGCGAGCTCGACCGCCAGAGGATGATCCTCGACAACGAGAAGCTCGACTACGACCGCGAGCGCGACCAGCTCGATGCGGAGGGCGCGCGGCTGAACGGCGCGCTTCGCCGGCTCGACTCCAACGACCGCGTCGCCGTCGCGGACTACAATGCGCGCTCCGACGACCACAACCGCCGGGTCGCCGATCACAACCGCCGCGTGGCCGACATGAACGAGCAGGTCGCGCGGCTCACGGCGGACATCGCGAACGCCACGCCGTACTGCAACACGCCGCGCTGGCGCTCGCTCTACGACTGAAGCGAAGGAGCGGCATGGAGAAGCGCACGCTGGGCGGCACCCTCGAGGTCTCCGCGATCGGCCTCGGCTGCATGGGGATGTCGGAGTTCTACAGCGGGCGCGACGACACGGAGTCGATCGCGACGATCCAGCGTGCCCTCGACCTGGGCGTCACCTTCCTCGACACGGCCGACATGTACGGCGTGGGCAGGAACGAGGAGCTGGTCGGCAAGGCGCTGCGCGGGCGGCGCGCGGGCGTGGTCCTCGCCACCAAGTTCGGCAACATGCGGGGCGACGACGGCAGCTTCCGCGGCGTGAACGGGAAGCCCGATTACGTGCGCTCGGCGTGCGAGGCGAGCCTGAAGCGCCTGGGCGTCGATGCGATCGACCTCTATTACCAGCACCGCGTCGATCCCCAGACGCCGATCGAGGAGACGGTCGGGGCGATGGCCGAGCTCGTGCGGGCCGGCAAGGTCCGCTACCTCGGCCTCTCCGAAGCGGCACCGGCCACCATCCGGCGGGCGCATGCCGTGCACCCGATCGCGGCGCTGCAGACCGAATACTCGCTCTGGAGCCGCGACCCGGAAGACGCGATCCTCCCCACGGTCCGCGAGCTGGGCATCGGCTTCGTCCCGTACAGCCCGCTCGGCCGCGGCTTCCTCACGGGCCAGATCCGCTCCGTCGACGACCTGGCGCCGGACGACTACCGCCGCAACTCCCCGCGCTTCCAGGGCGAGAACTTCGCGAAGAACCTGCGCCTGCTGGACGAGGTGAACGCGATCGCGCGCGCGAAGGGATGCACCGCGTCGCAGCTCGCGCTCGCGTGGGTGCTCGCTCAGGGCGAGGACGTCGTCCCGATCCCCGGGACCAAGCGGCGGAAGTACCTCGAGGAGAACGCCGCCGCGGTCGACATCCGGCTCACGCGCGAGGAGCTCGCGCGCATCGACCGGTCGCTCCCGCGCGGCGCCGCGGCCGGCATGCGCTATCCCGCCCAGTCGATGCAGGCGGTCGACCGGTGAGCGCGGAGGCCTCGCGGCGGATCGACGCGAGGATCGAGGAGCTCGCCGACTGGCGCGGAAAGATGCTCGCGCGGCTGCGCGCCGTGGTGAAGGCGGCCGATCCGGACGTGGTCGAGGAATGGAAGTGGAACGTCCCCGTGTGGTCGCACGACGGCTTGATCTGCACCGGCGAGGCCTACAAGAGCGTGGTGAAGATGACCTTCGCCAAGGGAGCGTCCCTCGAGGATCCGTCGCGCATCTTCAACTCGAGCCTCGAGGGCAACACGCGCCGCGCGATCGACTTTCGCGAGGGCGACAAGGTCGACGAGAAGGCGTTGAAGGCGTTGATCCGCGCGGCCGTCGCCTTCAACACGTCCAGGGCACGGGGCTGACCCTCACCCGCCGGGCGCATCGCGCAGCAGCGCCTCGAGCGCGTCGAGGAGGGGACGCTGCGCGACGAGGAGCTGCACCCGCGCCGCCTCCATCCCGTACCACGCCGCGCGGTCGACCTCCGGGAATTCGCGCTGCAGGCCGGAGCGGGGCGGCCATTCCATCGTGAAGGGGTTGCTTCGCACGGCGTCCGCGTCGAGGTCGCCCGCGGCGGCCCACGCGTAGACCGTCTTTCCGGCGGCCTGGCGGACGGGAGGCAGCGCCGTGAAGTCCGCGCGCGGGCGGCCCGCGAGGCTTGTTCCGGTCTCCTCCTCGAATTCGCGCAGCGCCGCTTCGAGCGGATCCTCGTCGTCCGGGAACTCGCCTTTCGGGATCGACCACGCGCCTTCGTCGCGCTTCGTCCAGAACGGGCCGCCCGGATGGACGAGAAAGACCTCGAGCGCGGCCGTGCGCCTCCTGTAGAGGAGGATCCCGGCGCTGCGGCGAGCTTTCGGCATGGCGAAAAAGGATACTCTCGCGCCGGATGGCATTCGCGGCTTCGGCGCGGCAGCCCTCGCACCTGGGCAGCGGCTCGGGAATTCCCGCCCGCGGGGGACGTCATAGGCGTGTCGCAAACGACGAAGGAGCCGACATGGCCCAATACGGCAAGAAGGCGAAGAGCAAGGTGAAGCGCGCGATGCACAAGCGCAAGGCCGGGACGCTCAAGAGCGGACGGTCGGGCAAGAAGGTGAAGAGCCGCAAGCAGGCGATCGCGATCGGGCTCTCGGAAGCCCGGAAGGCCGGCGGGAAGGTCCCCAAGAAGAAGTCGAGCAGCAAGAAGCGCTCGAAGAAGAAGTCCTCGCGGAAGAAGTCGTCGTCCCGGAAGAAATCCTCCCGGAAGAGCTAGCCAGCCCTTAACCGGGGCGCCGCAACGCGGGCGAGCGCAGCACGTCCGGATTCACGACGTTGATCGGCGTCCCGGCGGCCCACCGCAGGATCTGGTCGAAGATCTCGGCGAACTGCAGCTCGTACTCCTCGCGCGTCGCGTAGCCGATGTGGGGCGTGGCGATCACGTTCGGCATGTGCAGGAGCGGGTGGCCGGTGTCCCGCATCGGCTCGTCCTCGAAGACGTCCACCGCCGCCATGCCCGGCCGGCCGGCGCGAAGGGCCGCCACGAGGGCTCCCGCCTCGATCAGCGGCGCGCGGCTGGTGTTCACGATGAGCGCATCGGGCTTCATGCGCGCGAGATCCGCCGCCTTCACGATCCCGCGCGTGGCCGGGTAGAGCCGCATGTGCAGCGTCACCACGTCGCACTGCCCGAAGAAGGCGTCCCGGCTTGCGGCGACTTCCGCGCCCTCGCTCCTCGCGCGCTCGCGCGAGTCCTCGCTCGCCCACACGAGGACGCGCATCCCGAAGGCCCGCGCGTACTCGGCAACCGCATGCCCGATGCGCCCCCAGCCGTAGATGCCGATGGTCCGGCCCCGGAGCGTCGTTCCCACGCCCATCTGCCATTGACCGGCCTGGAGCGAGGCCATCTGCTGCGGGACCTGGCGCACGGCGGAAAGGATGAGCGCCCAGGTGAGCTCCGCCGCGGCGTAGCACGGCGTCCCCGGATGCTGGCTCGAGGAGACCACGACGCCCAGCCGGGTGCACGCCTCGGTGTCGATGTGCGGGTAGACGCTGCGCTGGCTGATGAGCTTCAGGCGCGGAAGGCGGTCGAGGAGCGGCCCGCGGATCTTCGTGCGCTCGCGGATGAGGACGAGGACCTCGGTATCGGCCAGCCGCTGGGCGAGGACGTCGTCGTCCTGCGCGTGGTCGTTCCAGATGCGCACGTCGTGCCCCGCCAGCATCGAGAAGCAGGGGAGGGTACGGATCGTGTCGAAGTAATCGTCGAGGATGGAAATCTTCATGGAGATGCCGGGGGCGCGGGCCGGCCGCCATGGTACTAGTTCCAACGGAGCATGCGGCCGCGGCCGGCGCCGGGAGACAATGGCGCACGCCCGCAACCGGTAATCGTTTCCATCTTGCCGTCTTTCCTCCGCGCCTTCCTGCTCCTCCTCGCCGCCGCGGCGCCGCTCGCGTCCCTCGCCGCCAGGGAGACGGTCTGCACGATCACCGTCAATTCGGCGGACGAGCGCGAGGCCTTTCGCCGAAACCTCCCCGCGGACCGCTTCGATTTCGTGGAGCTGGTCGAGCACGGGCGCCCGGATTGGCTCCGCTCCGCCTGCGAGCGCAAGGTGAGCTGCGACGTCCTCGTCGTTTCCGGCCATTTCGCGGGCACCGAGTTCTACTCGTCGACGCCGGAGGTGAACGAGACGCTTCGGGTGGACGAGCTCGAGCGCGCCTCGTGCGGCGGCTCGTGCCCGGATCTCTTCGCGCACCTGAAGGAGGTCTATCTCTTCGGGTGCGATAGCCTCGAGTCGGAGCCCGTCGTCTCCGCCATGCCGGAGATCGTGCGCGGGCTGGTCCACGAGGGCCGGTCGACGGCCGATGCGCAGCGCCTCGCCCGGGAATTGAGCCGCGGCGAGGCCGAGGACGCGCGCGACCGCATGCGCCGCATCTTCGCGGGCGTCCCGGTGATCTACGGCTTCTCTTCCCTCGCTCCCTACGGGCGGACGGCGGGGCCGCTCCTGGAGCGCTATTTCGGTTCCGCGCCCGCGGGCGAGGTGGGAAGCGGACGGCCGAGCGAGCGGCTTCTCGCGCTCTTCGGGCCGAGCAGCATGATCGCGACGCGCGGAATGGCGGAAGGCGACGTGGGTTGGGAAGCCCGCGCGCAGGCATGCCGCTTCTATGGCGACCGGACCGTCACGGCCGAGAAGGTCGAAGTCGTGCATCGCGAGCTCGCAGGCGACATGCCGCACGTGCGCATGGCCTTCGACCGCGTCGAGCGGTTCGTCGCCGGGCTTTCGCCCGCGGAGCGCGAGGAGCCCGCGGTCGCCGCCGCGCTCGCGCGGGTCGCGGGCGACGGGCCGCTTCGGGCGCGCTATCTCGCGATCGAGCGCGCCACGGACGATCCGGCGCTGCGCGTGCGCATGGTCGACTTCGCGCGCACGGCGGGTTGGCTGAACGACGCCGAACGCCATGCCGAGCTCGCCCGCGCGATCGGCGACGTGGTGGCGCGGCCGTCGGTGGGCTTCGGCGACGTGGACCTCGTGTGCACGCTGAACGGCGATCGCCGCCTGGACGACGTGCGCGCGCTCGTGAAGGCCGCCGCCGCCCGCACCGCCTCGCAGGCCGCGGCGCTCGCCTGCCTGGGCGACGCCCCGGCGCGCGCGCGGGTGCTGCGCCTCCTCGCGAGCGCCGATGCGGGGGAAGTGCAGCTCGCGCAGGCGTACCTCCGGCACCGCCCGGTCACGGATGCGGCGGAGCTGCGCGCAATGGCGCGCGAGATCGCGTCGATGCCGGCGGGACCCGCGCAGGTGCGCGCGCTCGATGCGCTGGGCCGCATGCACCCCGCGGATGCGCAGGCCCTCGACACGCTCGCAGCGCTCTTCGGCCGCACGCGCTCGCTCGCCGTGCAGCGCGCCATCGCGGAGGTGTTCCTGCGCTCGGATCCCGCCGCGATTCCCGCGGCGCGGATGGCGAAGGTGCTGCGCACGCAGCGCCTGCGCTCGCCCGATGGCCAGGACCTCATCGACATCCTCGTCCGCGAGCTTTCCTGAGCCCTTCGTCCGTCGGCGCACGCCGACGCCTGCGAAAGGGGAATTCCGGCTGATTTTCCGCCCCGATTCGACGATGCTCGTCACATGCGGAAATCCGTCCCGGGTCTCGCGCTTGCGGCCGTGCTTTGCGCCGCGAGCGGCCCCGCCCTCGCCGCCGCGAAGAGCGCGCCGTCCGAAACCAGGACCGTCTGCACCGCGACCGTCAACTCGCCCGACGAGAAGGAAGCGTTCCGGCGCCACCTGCCGCCGGGAAAGTACCGCTTCGTCGAGCTCCTCGACGCGGCCCACGACGACTGGCTCGAGCGCGCGTGCCGGCGCCAGGTGCGCTGCGACGTGCTCGTCATCTCCGGCCACTTCAACGCGGGCGAGACCTTCTATTCGGACAAGGTCGACGTCGAGGCGAGCCTCAAGATGGACGAGCTCGAGCGCGCCTCGTGCAGCCGCTCGTGTCCCGGCATCTTCGCGAAGCTGAAGGAGGTCTACCTCTTCGGCTGCGAGAGCCTGAACCCGAACGCCACCCAATACGCGTCGGCGTACGGCGAGAGCGGCCGCGAGCGCATGCGCCGCGTCTTCCGCGATGTGCCGGTGATCTACGGCTTCTCGTCCCACGCGCCGGTCGGCCCCACCGCCGCGATGCTCCTCGACCGGTACTTCGCCGCGGGCGGTGCGAGCGAGGTCGGGACCGGCCGCGCGAGTACCAAGCTCCTGCGCATCTTCGGCCGCAACTCGCTCACGGCGATCCGCGGCGCGCGCGATTCGGATCCGGGCGCCGGCGAGCGCCGCGAGATCTGCGAGTTCTTCGACGACCGCGAGTCGCCCGCAGCGAAGCTTCGCTTCATCCACGACATGCTGCGCCGCGATCCCGCGAAGGCGCGGACCTATCTCGCGCGGATGGAGAACCTCTTCAAGGCGCTTCCCGACGGCGCTCGCGAGGCGCCGGAGTTCCAGTCCGTGCTCGCGGAGTTCGCCGCGGACGATTCGACCCGCGATCGCTACCTGCAGCTCGCGAGATCGGCGCCGTCATGGTCGGAGCGGGCGCGGATGGTGACCCTCGCGGCGAAGCTCGCGTGGCTGAAGCCTCCCGAGGAGCGCTCGGAGCTGCTCGCGCTCGTGAACGACATGCTCGCGAGCCGGAAGATGGGCTTCGCCGAGGTGGACCTCGCGTGCAACGTCGCGAGCCAGGGCGGCCTGGAAGGGGCCATGGCGGGCATCCGCGCCGTTCCTGAAAGCTCGCACCCCGTGGCGGACGGGGCGGTGCTGGCATGCTTCGGCGACGGCGCCGCCCGCGAGCGCACCGTCTCCGCGCTCGCGAGCGGGGACGAGAGCGACGTGGAGATCGCCCAGCTCTACCTGCAGCACCACCCGATCGACGATCCGGCGGCGCTCCGCGCGTTGGCCGAGGAGGTCACGCGGATGCCGCCCTCCGCGGCCCAGGTGCGCGCGTTGGGCGCGCTCGCGCGGCTCCACATCGCCGACCGCGGCATCCTGGACGAGCTCGCCCGCGCCTTCGCGGATTCGAAGTCGGTGAAGGTCCAGCGGGCGATCGCGGAGGTCTTCATCCGCTCCGACCCCGCGGCCCTTTCCCGTCCGCAGCTCGCGAGCCTCCTTCGGAGCCACCGGGTGAAGTCGCCGGACGGCCGCCCGGACCTCATCGACACGCTGATCTCGAGCCTGCAGGCGGGCGCCTAGCTCTTGAGCCGGTAGCCGGTCCTGAAGATCCACGAGGCGGCCGCGAGGCACGCCGCGAAGAAGCAGAGCGTCATCCCGAAGCTCGCGGCCACGTCCACGTCGGCGATCCCGTAGAAGGTCCACCGATAGCCGCTGATGAGGTAGACCACGGGGTTCACGAGGCTCACCGCGCGCCAGGCCGGCGGCAGCATGTCGATCGAGTAGAACGCGCCGCCCAGGAACGTGAGGGGTGTGACCACCAGCATCGGGATGAAGGAGAGCTGCTCGAATCCCTGCGCCCAGATGCCGATCACGAAGCCGAAGAGGCAGAACGTGAGCGCCGTGAGGAGGAGGAAGAGCACCATCGCGACCGGGTGCATGACGTGGACCGGGATGAAGAGGTTCGCGGTGAAGAGGATCACGGCCGCGAGGAGCACGGACTTCGTGGCCGCCGCGCCCACGTAGGCGAGCACGATCTCGAGCGCCGAGATGGGCGCGGAGAGCACCTCGTAGATCGTTCCCGTGAACTTGGGGAGGTAGATCCCGAAGGACGCGTTGTTGAGGCTCTCGGTGAAGATCGAGAGCATCACGAGGCCCGGCACGATGAAGGCGCCGTAGGGCACGCCGTCCACCTCGCTCATGCGCTTCCCGATCGCCGCGCCGAAGACCACGAAGTAGAGCGAGGTCGTGATGACGGGGGTCACGAGGCTCTGCCAGAGCGTGCGCCGGAAGCG
>DATAMY010000128.1:0-10222 GCA_036266535.1 Usitatibacter sp.
GGAGGATCGCTACACCCTCCTCCACCGCCACCTGCATCGCGACGATCGCGGCCTCGGCGGAGCGCGGAACGACCACGCCCACGGGCATCACCTGGTAGATGGAGGCGTCCGTCGCGTAGCGCCCGCGGCTCGCCGCGTCGAAGAGGACCTCGCCGTCGACTTCGCGCGCGAGCCGGCGGGCGAGCGCGGAGCGCTCGCCGCCCGCGTCGAGGCGCACGGGAACGGGACGGGGATGGGTCATGGGAGCTTTTACCGAGGTGCGTATGAAACGGGCTTCGGGTGCGGCATTATGGACAATAATCGCGTGATGATCCCCTCCCGTGGGGTCATCACGGCCTTTACGAGGAGACTTCCATGCCCGCCGGACGCCATTTCCTGCAGATCCCCGGCCCCACCAACGTGCCGGATCGCGTCCTTCGCGCCATCGACATGCCCACGATCGACCATCGCGGACCGGAGTTCCAGGTACTCGCGAAGGACGTGCTCGAGGGGATGAAGCGGATCTTCCGGACGCGCCACCCGGTCGTGATCTTTCCCGCCTCGGGCACGGGCGCGTGGGAAGCGGCGCTCGCGAACACCCTCTCGGCGGGCGACAAGGTCCTCATGTCCGAGACGGGACACTTCGCGAGCCTCTGGTCGAAGATGGCGAAGAAGCTGGGCCTCGAGATCGACATGATTCCGGGCGACTGGCGGCACGGCGCGGACCACGCCGAGATCGAGGCCCGCCTCGCGGCCGACAAGTCGCACGCCATCAAGGCCGTGTGCGTGGTCCACAACGAGACCTCCACCGGCGTCACCACGCGGATCCCGCTGGTCCGGAAGGCGATCGACGCGGCGAAGCATCCCGCCCTCCTCCTCGTGGACACGATCTCGTCCCTCGCCTCGATCGACTACCGCCACGACGAGTGGGGCGTGGACGTGACCGTCGGCGGCTCGCAGAAGGGCCTCATGCTGCCGCCGGGCCTTTCCTTCAACGCCACCTCGGAGAAATCCCTCGCGGCGTCGAAGGCGGCGAAGCTTCCGCGCTCCTTCTTCGGCTGGGACGAGATGATCGCGGCGAACGCGAACGGCTGGTTCCCCTACACGCCCTCCACGAACCTCCTCTACGGCCTGCGCGAGGCGATCGCGATGCTGGAGGAGGAAGGGCTCCCGAACGTCTTCGCGCGCCACGACCGCCATGCCGAGGCCACGCGCCGCGCCGTGCGGGCCTGGGGGCTCGAGGTGCTCTGCCAGGATCCGGACGAATACAGCTCCGCCCTCACCGCCGTCGTGATGCCGCCCGGGCACGACTCGGACGCCCTGCGCAAGATCATCCTCGATCGCTTCGACATGTCGCTCGGGATGGGCCTTTCGAAGCTCCAGGGAAAGGTGTTCCGCATCGGCCACCTGGGGGACTTCAACGACCTGACGCTCATGGGCACGCTCTCGGGCGTCGAGATGGGTCTCGAGCTGGCCGGGGTGCCCCACCGCAAGGGCGGGGTGCTCGCCGCGATGGAGCACCTGGAGGAACGCGCGCGGAGCGCCATGGGCGTGCGCCGCGCCGCCTGACGGAAAATTGTAGACTAGCGCCACGAAGCCGGCCCCCGAAGGCCGGCGCGTCCATAACGATCCTGAGGAGACATGGCATGAAGAATTCCCGTTGGATGAGCGCCTTCGCCGCGCTCGTTTCCGGAGCGCTCGCCGCCTCCGCCGGCGCGGCGGACGTGACGCTGCGCGCATCGCACCAGTTCCCCGGCGGCAAGGGCGACGTGCGCGACGACATGGTCCAGATGATCGCCAAGGAGGCGAAGGCCGCCAATGTGGGCCTCAACATCCAGGTCTACCCCGGCGCCTCGCTCTTCAAGCCGAACGACCAGTGGAACGCGATGGTGAACGGCCAGCTCGACATCACGCTCTTCCCGCTGGACTACGCGAGCGGCAAGGTGCCGACGTTCAGCGCGACCCTGATGCCCGGCCTGATCCGCAGCCAGGAGCGCGCCAAGCGCGTCAACGACTCGCAGTTCATGAAGGACATCCGCGCGGAGATCGAGAAGCACGGCGTGATCGTGCTCTCGGACGCCTGGTTCGCGGGCGGGATGGCGGCGCGCGACAAGTGCATCACCAAGCCGGACGACCTGAAGGGCATGAAGTTCCGCGCCGCCGGGCCGACCTTCGCGGCGATGTGGCAGGCGGCGGGTGCCAGCATCGTGAGCCCGCCCTCGAACGAGATCTACAACGCGTTCCAGAGCGGCGTCGTGGACGGCACGGATACGAGCCTGGGCACGTTCGGATCGATGCGGCTCTACGAGGTGGCCAAGTGCCTCACCGCGCCGGGCGACAATGCCCTCTGGTTCATGTACGAGCCCGTCCTCATGTCGAAGAAGAACTTCGAGAAGCTGGACAAGAAGCAGCAGGACGCGATCCTCGCGGCGGGGAAGAAGGCGCAGGCCTACTACGAGGGCAAGGCCGACGAGGTGAACCAGCAGACCATCAAGCAGTTCGAGGGACACAAGGACAAGGTCGTGACGCTGAGCGACGCGGACTACGACCTGTGGCTCGCCCTCGCCAAGAAGAGCAGCTACGCGAAATTCGCGAAGGATGTCCCGAACGGCCAGAAGCTCATCGACGAAGCGCTCGCGGTGAAATAGCCGTATTTCTCGACCGCCCGGGCGCCGCGCGCCCGGGCGGCTGATCGTCGCATTCCGAAGGAATTCCATGGATGCCTTCATCCGGTCCGTCCGGCTCTTGTCGCGCATCACCGGGGTCGCCGCCGCGCTCCTCATCGCCCTGGCGGTGCTCGTCATCTGCGACATGGTGATCGAGCGCTACGGCTTCAACCGGACCACGGTCTGGCAGATCGACGTGGTGACGTACAGCATCATCGCGGCGACCTTCATCGGGAGCCCCTACGTGCTCCTGCATCGCGGGCACGTCAACGTGGACATCCTGCCGATGTACGCGGGGCCACGCTTCCGCTATTGGCTCGCGCTCTTCACGATGCTCCTCTCGGCGGCCTTCTGCGTCGTGCTCTTCGTCCTCACCGCGGCGTACTGGCACGAGGCGTGGAGCAACAACTGGCTCTCGGACACGGTATGGCGTTCGCGCATGTGGATTCCGCTCCTCGCGATGCCGGCCGGGCTGGGGCTCCTCGTCCTGCAATACGTGGCCGAGATCCTCGCGCTCGTCACGGGACGCGAGCCGCCCTTCGGGATGAAGCCCGGGGCGCCGCACGGGAACATCGTATGACGCCGGCCACCGCCGGCGTCCTCGTGCTCGTCTCGACGCTCGTCCTGCTTTTCTCGGGCGTCCCCGTGGCCTTCGGCCTCGGCGCCATCTCCATCGCCTTCCTCGTGCTCTTCCAGGGCATCGACGCGCTGCACGTGGTCGCCGAGACCTTCTGGTCGGGGCTGAACGAGTTCACCCTCGTCTCGATCCCGATGTTCGTGATGATGGGCGCGGCGATCGGGTCGTCTCCCGCGGGAAAGGACCTCTACGAGGCGCTCGACCGCTGGCTCTACCGCCTGCCGGGCGGGCTCGTCATCTCGAACCTCGGCGCGTGCGCGATCTTCGCCGCCCTCACGGGCTCGTCCCCCGCCTGCTGCGCGGCGATCGGGCGGATGGGCATCCCGGAGATGCGCCGGCGCGGCTACCCGGACGACGTCGCGACCGGGTCCATCTGCGCGGGCGGAACGCTGGGGATCCTCATCCCGCCCTCGGTCACGTTCATCCTGTACGGGATCGCGACCGAGACCTCCATCGGACGGCTCTTCCTCGCCGGCGTCATGCCGGGACTCATGCTCACGGGCCTTTTCATCCTGTGGACGCTCTTCATCATCTGGAAGCGCGGATTCCGGACCCACGCGCCCGAGTTCCGCTATTCGTGGAGGGAGAAGTTCGGTTCGGTGCCGAAGGTGGCGCCGTTCATCGCGATCATCTTCGGCGTGATGTGGGTTCTCTACGGCGGCGTGGCGACGCCGTCCGAGGCGGCCGGCGTGGGCGCGGCGCTCTGCGCGGTGCTCGCCATCGTGATCTACAAGATGTGGCGGCCGCGCGACTGGTGGGCGATCCTGCGCGACACGATGCGCGAGTCGGTGATGATCCTCATGATCATCGCGGCCGCCGTGCTCTTCGGCTACATGCTCACGTCGCTCTACCTCACGCAGACCCTCGCCACGGCGATCGCGGAGATGCACGTGAATCGCTGGGTGCTGATGGGCATCATCAACGTGTTCCTGCTGGTCTGCGGCTTCTTCATCCCGCCGGCCGCGATCATCCTCATGACGAGCCCGATCCTCCTCCCGATCATCACGGCGGCGGGCTTCGACCCCGTGTGGTTCGGGGTGATCCTCACGATCAACATGGAGGTGGGGCTCATCCACCCGCCCGTGGGGCTCAACATCTACATCGTGAACTCGATCGCGCCGGACGTCCCGGTGACGACGGTCATGTGGGGGACGATCCCCTACGTCCTCTGCATGTTCCTCGCGATCGTGATCCTCTGCTTCTTCCCGGAGATCGCGACCTGGCTCCCGGACAGGCTCATGGGCCCCGGCCACTGATGGCGGACATCGAGGTCCGGCGCTCCCACGACCTCGGGCTCGCCGCCGCCCGCCGCGCGGCCGAGCAGATGGCCTCCGACCTCGCGCGGAAGTTCGACGTCCGGGCGAGCTGGCAGGGAGATACGCTGCGCTTCGAGCGCCCGGGCGTCTCGGGCTTCGTGACGCTCACGCAGTCGGACCTGCACCTCTCGATCTCGCTGGGATTCCTCCTGAAGGCGATGCAGGCGTCCATCGAGAAGCTCGTGCTCCAGGAGCTCGATACGCTCTTCGCCGACCATGCGAAGGCGAAGGGGCCGGCGCCGCGCCATCCGCCCGCCACGCGTCCGGCTACGGCGAAAAAGGCCGCGAAGCGCCCGAAAAAAGCCGGCTGAGGATCTCCGTCTCGCGCGCCCGGAAGACGGAGAGGAACTCGTCCGCGCCGCCCAGCGTCCGGAACGCCTCGAATCCGGCCTCGAGGAAGTCCTGCAGGTCGCCCAGGCCCGCCAGGTGCGCGGGCTTGCGCATGAGCCGGAGCGTCCCCGCGATCAACGGCTTGCGCACCAGAGCGTCCAGCCGGAGCCCGACCTGGGCGACGAGCTCGACCTGGCGAAGCCGCTCCTCGGGGGAAGCGCTCGCCCGATAGGCGACCGCGTAACTCGCCTCGTCGAGCGGCCCCGCCGGCAGCGCGCGCGCGAGCGCGTGGTCCAGCCGCTCGGAAAGCGCCTCGACCTCGATCGCGAGGGACGCGGTCTCGACCGCCGAATCGGGCAGCACCCGCTCCATCACCGGCACGATCCGCAGGAGCTCCTGGTCCCGCGCGCTGAAGTCCTTCGGTCCGTACAGGTCCTCGAGGAAGAACCGCGTCGCCGCCGCGTAGCGCGGCCGCGCGACCAGGTCGGCGTAGGTCCGGGCGAGGCGCTCCGCCTGCCACGCCTTCACTTCCGCGAGCCGCGGGGGCTGGGGCCGCCCCGGGCCGCGCAGGGCCTTCAGCTCCCGCAGGTGCGCCGCGAGGCCCGCCGGGCGCGCCTCCTCAGTGTCGCCAGCCATGAGCGGGGAAATCCATCGGGGGCCATTGTAGCGGCCTCGTCCGCCGGGGCCGAAAATCCTTCGCATTGTTCCGGCGGCTCAGCCGCTTAGGCCGCACTCCTCAGGTGAAATCGACCGGCCCGAAGGCGCCTATAATCCCTATTCAGGCCCGTTCCCGAACGGGCCTGCCCCTGATTGCCAAAAGCATGAAAGGAACGGCGATGCGCGACACGATCGCATTGGAAGGGCGCTACGGCGCGACCAACTATGCACCGCTCCCGGTGGTGCTCACCCGCGGCGAAGGCGTCTGGCTCTGGGACGTGGAGGGCCGGCGCTACCTCGACATGCTGTCCGCCTACTCGGCGGTGAGCTTCGGATACGGCCACCCTCGGCTCCTCGCGGCGCTTCGCGACCAGGCGGGCCGCCTCGCGGTCACCTCGCGCGCCTACTACACCGACCGCCTCCCGCCCTTCCTCGCGAAGCTCTGCGAGGTGACCGGCATGGACCGGGCGCTTCCCATGAGCACCGGCGCCGAAGCGGTCGAGACGGCCATCAAATGCGCGCGCAAATGGGCCTACGAGGTGAAGAGGGTGCCCGCGGGCCGGGCGAAGATCGTCTGCTGCCGCGGCAACTTCCACGGGCGGACCACCACGATCGTGGGCTTCTCCTCGGAGGCGCAGTACCGGGACGCCTTCGGCCCCTATGCGGACGGATTCGTGGCGGTTCCGTTCGGCGACGCGGCGGCGCTCGAGGCGGCCATCGACGACGACACCGCGGCTTTCCTGGTCGAGCCCGTGCAGGGCGAGGCGGGAATCGTGGTCCCGCCGGAGGGATACCTCGCGCGCTGCGCCGCGATCTGCCGCGAGCGCGGGATCCTCCTCCTCGTTGACGAGGTGCAGACGGGGCTGGGCCGCACCGGAAAGGTGCTCGCGTGCGAGCACGAAGGCGTGAAGCCGGACGGCATCATGCTGGGGAAGGCGCTGGGCGGCGGGTTGCTCCCCGTGTCCGCGTTCTGCGCCCGCGAGGACGTCATGGGCGTCTTCCGGCCGGGCGACCATGGGAGCACCTTCGGGGGAAACGCGCTCGGCGCGGCGGTGGGCCTCGCGGCGCTCGAGGTGCTCGAGGAAGAGCGGCTCGCGGAGCGCGCGGCGTCGATGGGCGCCTACCTCCTCGAGCGGCTGCGGGGCCTCGCGAGCCCCGTGATCGCGGACGTTCGCGGCAAGGGCCTCCTGGTGGGCATCGAGCTGGACACTCGCCGCGTGACCGCCCGGACGTTCGTGGAGACGCTCCTGCGCCACGGGGTCCTCAGCAAGGACACGCACGGCACCGTCGCCCGGTTCGCGCCTCCGCTCGTGATCGGCCGCGAGGAGATCGACTGGGCGGTCGCGCGGATCCGCGACGCGCTGGCCGAGCACGGCCCGGTGTACGGCGAGGCGGCGTGACCGCCTAGCCGCGGGAGGGCGTCGCGCGCACCTCGCGGCGGAGCACCTTGCCCACGTTCGTCTTCGGGAGCTCGTCCCAGAACTCCACGATGTGCGGGACCTTGTATCCCGTGAGCTCCCGGCGGCAGTGCTCGATCACCTGCTCCTTCGTGAGGGACGGGTCCTTGCGGACGATCACCACCCGCACCGCCTCCCCGGAGTGCTCGTCCGGAGCGGGCACCGCGCATACCTCCCGCACCCCGGGCATCATCGCGATCACGTCCTCGACCTCGTTGGGATACACGTTGAAGCCGGAGACGAGGATCATGTCCTTCTTGCGATCGACGATCTTCACGTAGCCTTCCGGCGTCATGAGGCCGATGTCCCCGGTGCGGAAGGCGCCGTCCGCGGTCATCACCTTCGCGGTCTCGTCCGGGCGGTTCCAGTAGCCTTTCATCACCTGCGGGCCCGCGATGCAGATCTCGCCCGGCTGCCCCAGCGGGAGCACCTTACCGTCGTCGTCGCGGATGGTGACGATCGTCGAGGGCACGGGAAGCCCCGCCGTCCCGTTATAGTCCGCGCCTTCCACGAGGGGGCTCGTGCAGGCCACGGGAGAGGTCTCCGTGAGCCCGTAGCCCTCGAGGAGGGGCTTCCCCGTGATCCGCTTCCACCGCTCGGCCACGGCCCGCTGCACGGCCATGCCGCCGCCGACGGACACCTTGAGCGAGCTGAAATCGAGCTCGGCGAATCCCGGCGTGTTCATGAGGGCGTTGAAAAGCGTGTTCACGCCGGACATCGTGCTGAACCGGTAGCGGGAAAGCGTCTTCACGAACCCGGGAAGGTCGCGCGGATTGGTGATGAGCACGTTGTGCGCGCCGATCTTGAGGTTCGCGAGGCAGCTCGCGGTGAGCGCGTAGATGTGGTACATCGGCAGCGCCGTGATGACCACCTCGCGGCCTTCCTCGAGCTTCCCGCCCACCCAGGCGGAGACCTGCTGGAGGTTCGCGACGATGTTGCCGTGGGTGAGCATCGCGCCCTTCGAGACGCCGGTCGTGCCCCCGGTGTACTGGAGGAAGGCCAGGTCGGAGTGGGCGAGCGGCGGTTGCGTGAGCGGCTGCCCCCGTCCGGCCGCGAGGACGCGCGGGAACGCGGTCGCCTCCCGCAGGCTCCAGCGGGGGACCATCCGCTTCACGTGCTTCACCACCGCGTTCACGAGGAGCGACCTGGGAAAGCCCTGGAGGTCGCCCACCTGGGTCGTGACGACGTGCCGCACGCGGGTGCGCCCGACCACCTCCTCCACCGTGTGCGCGAAGTTCTCCAGCACGACGATCGCGTCCGCGCCGGAGTCGTTCAGCTGGTGCTCGAGCTCGCGCGGGGTATAGAGCGGGTTGCAGTTGACCACCACCATGCCCGCCCGGAGCGCGCCGAAGAGCGCGATCGGGTACTGGAGCAGGTTCGGCATCATGAGCGCCACCCGCGCGCCCTTGGCGAGCCCGCGCGCGTTCTGGAGCCAGCTCCCGAAGTCCCGGGAAAGCGCGTCGAGCTGGGCGTAGGTGAGCGTCGCGCCCATGCAGCTGAAGGCCGGGAGGGCGGCGTAGCGCTCGCAGCTGCGCTCGAGGATCGCCCGGATGCTCGCGAACTCGTCGACCGAGATCTCCGCGGGCACCCAGGGGGGGTAGGACTTGAGCCATACCTTCGCGTCCGCCGCCGCTTCCGCCGCCATGGTCATCGAACTTCCTCCCCCGCGCGTCGCCGAAAGTGTACCCCGCGGGGCCGGCCGGGCGCGCGCCTATACTGGGGTGCCGTGCCGCCGCCGCGCGACGATCCCATCCTCCAACAAGGAGCACACCATGGCACGCAACACGCGATCCCGGAGCCGTCCCCGCGCCACTCCCGACCCGGCGCAGGGCGCCCGCGACTCCGCCCAGAAGATCTGGCTCGCCGGGCTGGGCGCGTTCGAGCGCGCGAGGACCGACGGGCCCCGCGTCTTCGAGGCGCTGGTCGAGCAGGGCCGCAACATGGGCGCCCGCGCGGTGGGCGCCGCGGACCAGGCGCTGAAGGCGATGCGGGAGGCCGACTATTCCGGCGCGGGGCTGCAGAAGCTCGAGAAGATGGTCGAGGCGCGGGTGTCGCGCTCGCTCGAGCGCCTGGGCCTCGTCACGCGCGAGCAGGCCGACGACCTCGCTCGGCAGGTGGGGGAGCTGAGCGAGAGCCTGCAGGCTTTCGCCCGCTCGTCGCTGCGCCCCGGCGGCGCCGCTCCCCCGCGCAAGCGCGCGGCCAGCCGGAAGGCCGCCGCCACGCGCCCGGCGAGGAAGCGCGCGAAAAGCGGCGCCCGCAAGGCGCGCGCGAAGGCGAAGCGGCGCGCGAGCTGATTCCCGCGAGGGCGCCGGTCGCGGCGCTACTCGTCCAGCGCGGCGATGACGTCCATCTCGACGCGGTAGCCGTAGTGCAGTCCGGCCACCGGAACGACGGTTCGCGCGGGGCGATGCGCGCCGAAGCGCTCCGCGTAGATCGCGTTGAACGCGGGCCAGTCGGCCACGTCCGCGACGTAGACCGTCGCCTTCAGCACCCGGGCGGGCGAGCTTCCGGCCGCCGCGAGGATGGCGAAGACGTTGTCCAGCACCTGGCGCGCCTGCGCGTCGAATCCCTCGATGCGGCGCTCCGGATGCTGCGGCGCGATCGGGAGCTGGCCCGCGACGTACACGAGCCCGCCGTGGACCACCGCCTGCGAATAGTGCCCGCGTGCGGCGGGAGCGTTGGGCGTGGCGACGAAGCGCATGGCGATCCTCCTCGAAAAGCAAACGGGCCGGATGTACCGGCCCGTTCTCCCCGGATCGCCGGCCGGAGCCGGCGTCCCGAAATCACTTCAGGTGCTTGGCGACCAGCTTGGTCATCTCGAACATGGACACCTGCCTCTTGCCGCCGAACACGTCCCTCAGCTTGTCGTCGGCATTGATCATCCGTCGGTTGGTCTTGTCCTGGAGGTTGTTCTTCTTGATGTAACCCCACAGCTTGCTCGTGACTTCCGTGCGCGGCATCGGGCTGTTGCCGACCACCGCGGCGAGCGTGCTGCTCGGGGTCATGGGCTTCATGAAGGCTGCGTTGGGCTTCCGTTTCGCGGCGGGCTTCTTGGCCTTGGCGGCCGGCTTCTTCGCCGCGGATTTCGTCATCGGCTTCTTGGCGGCGGACTTCCTGGCCGCCGGCTTCTTCGCTGCCTTCTTGGCTTTCTTAGCTGCCATTGATGAATCCTCCAATCTG
>DATAMY010000129.1:0-3615 GCA_036266535.1 Usitatibacter sp.
GCGTTGATCCTCGCCGGCGCGATCTCGATCGCGAAGCAGCAGATCGACGTGGGCGCGACGGACGACGACCTGTGGGAGATCCCGACCGCGTACCTCCTCTCGATCCTGCCCATCGGCCTCGCCCTCACGATCCTGCACCTCCTCGCGGAGATCCACGTGATCTGGCGCCGGCCGCACGACGCGTCCTCCCCGCAGGCGGAGGGCCCGCGATGATCGCCGTCCCCTTCATCCTCCTCGTGATCCTGATCCTCATCGGGATGCCGATCGGCTTCGCGCTCATCGTGGCCTCGGTCGCGACGCTCTACTGGCTGGGCCTGGCACCCATCACGTTCATCCCGGACGTGCTCTCGGACAGCGTCGGCCACTTCACCCTCCTCGCGATCCCGTTCTTCCTCCTCGCCGCCGAGCTCCTCTCCGCCGGCGGGCTCATCGACCGCGTCTTCGACCTCGCGCGGGCGCTCATCGGAAAGCTCCGCGGCGGCATGGGGTGCGCGTGCGTGGTCGCGACCGGCATCTTCGCGGGCGTGCAGGGCTCGAGCGCGGCGGACGCGGCCGCGATCGGGAAGATCGGCGTCGCGGGCATGGTGCGCGAGGGCTACCGGCCCGGCTTCGCCGCCGCGCTCATCGCCGCCTCCGGCGCCACCGCGATCCTCATCCCGCCTTCGATCGCGATGCTGATCTACGCCTCGATGGTGAACGTCTCCGTGGGGCGGATGTTCTTCGCGGGGATCGTGCCGGGCGTCATCAACGTGCTCGCGTTCCTCGTCTTCGTCGCGGCGCGCGGGCACGTGTACGGATGGAAGCGCGACGACGCGGCGACGATCACGACCTTCTCCGCGCGGATCGCGGCGTTGAAGCGCTCGTTCTGGGTGCTGATGCTCCCCGTCTTCGTGCTCTACGGGTTCTACTCCGGCCAGCTCACGGCGACCGAGATCTCGACCGCGTGCGCGCTCTACTCCGCGATCGTCGCGGTCTTCATCTACCGGAACCTCAGCGTGCGCGACCTCTGGCCGGTCGTGATGCAGACCTCGCGGACCACGATCAACATCTTCACGATCATCGCGGGGGCCGTGCTCCTCTCGAAGGTGCTCACGTTCCTCAACGCCCCGCAGCTCATCTTCGGCTTCATCGAGAGCTACCATTTGAACGGATGGCAGTTCCTCATCGTCGTGAGCGCGATCATGTTCGTCCTCGGGATGTTCATGGAGGCGGTGGCGCTCAACGTGATGACCACGCCGATCCTGGCACCCATCGCGATGAAGCTGGGGATCGACCCGGTCCACTACGGGATCGTGCTCATCTTCAATATCGAGATCGCGCTCATCACGCCGCCCGTGGGGCTCAACCTCTTCGTCCTCGCCGGCGCTGCGAAGGTGCCGCTGGGCGCCATCTTCCGCGAGGTGGTGCCCTTCGTCCTCATCCTGGTGGCGCTCCTCATGATGGCGATCTTCTTCCCGCAGCTCTCGCTCTGGCTCCCGGACCGGATCCTCCCCTCGAGCTGATGGGGTAATCGGCCCTGGTCCGCTCGGCAGGGGTCCCCCGCTTCCGCCGCGATTCCCCCGAAACCCCCGCCCGCGCGGAGGGTCCCTCTTCGGAGGAGGTTCCCCCATGCGTCCCGTCTTCCGCTTTGTGCTCGCCGCTGTCCTTGCGGCCGCAGGCTCGCCGGTTCTCGCGCAGTCCAATGCCGTGGCGCAGGCGAACCCCGCCGCGCAGCCGAATCCGGGGGGAGAAGCCGGTTTCTTTCCTCCCAAGCCCGCGGGCGACCTCTCGCTCTTCCGCACGCTCCCGCCCGAGGCGTACCAGCCTCCCGCCCCGGTGGCGCCGCCCGCTCCGGCGTCCGCGCCCGCCGCACCGGCGGCCCCCACCGCGCCTCTCGTGGTCGTGGTCCCGCCCGCCGTGGACAACCAGGCGGACCTGCAGGAAGTTCGCGCCGCCCGCGTGCGCGAGGAAGCCGCGGCCCGCATGCCCGCGCCGATCAACGGCGCCTTCACCGGGCTCACCGACGAGCGCGACCGCTAGCCTCCAACCCGACTAGCGCGAAAACGCGGCGCGCGCGGCGGGGTCGTACTTTCCAGGCGCCGCGTTTCGGCGCATCCCTCGGGAGGCCGCCATGGCTCGCACGGCAAACGGTTTCATCTATCTCGGACTCGGCGCTGCGCTCATGTACCTCATGGACCCGCAGCAGGGACGCAAGCGGCGCAACGACCTCCTGAACCAGGTCGACTCCACGCGGCGGAAGGTGCAGCGTGGGACGGACATGGCCCTGCGCGACGCGACGAACCGCACGCACGGCGTCCTCGTGCAGACGCAGCAGTGGCTGCGCTCGCAGCGCGAGCGCCTCGAGAGCCGTGCGTCGAACGAGCCGTCGATCTCGCCGGGCACGGGGCCCGCGATCGGCGCGGCGAAGAACGCGGCGGCGCCGTGGATGCGCGAGCGCTGGTCGCCCGCGCAGCGCGCCCTCGCCGGCATGCTCGGTGCCGGCCTCGCGACCTCGGGCTACGTCCGCGGCGGACTCGGCGGCCTCCTCATGACGATGGCCGGCGTCGGGCTGGTCGCCCGCGCGAGCGCCAACGAGCCGCTCGGGACCCTGGCCCGTGGGAAGGGGTTCTCGGTGGACCGGACCCTCCGCGTGGACGCGTCCCCGGAAGAAGTGTTCGCTTACTGGCGCGACCTCGAGCACTTCCCGCGGTGGATGTCGCACGTGCGCGAGGTCCGGCCGCTGGGTGGCGACCGCTACCACTGGTCCGTCGACGGCCCCGCGGGCGTGCCGGTCGAATGGGACTCGGAGCTCACGGGCGTCCGCGAGAACCGCGAGCTCGCGTGGCGCACGGTCGAGGGCTCGACCGTCGACCATCGCGGCCGGGTGCGCTTCTCCCCCGAGGACGACGGCACCCGCGTCCATGTCGAGCTGCATTACGCCCCGCCTGGCGGCGTGATCGGCCAGGCCGTGGCGAAGGCCTTCGGGGTGGATCCGGCGAGCGAGATCGACGATGACCTCGCGAACCTCCGCCGCCAGATCGAATCCGCGCGGGGCCGGGGCACCACCCTGCCGCGCGCATCCGGCTCGCAGGGGATGGGCGCCGCGCCCGCCTGACGTTCTCGCCTCCGCACCAAAGGCGGCCCGCGGGCCGCCTTTTTGTTTTTGCGATGTCGCCGCGGGGCGACGGAATGACCCGCCCCAGGACGCCTCTTCGCGGGCGCCGACAAAACGCGTCATGGCGATTCGACATCTTGTCGTGAAACGACTACGCCGTCGGAGGGCGCTGACGCGCCCGTAGTCGCGCTCCTACAGCCCGATTCCGGTCCAACGACAAACCCGTCATGGGCCCGCTACAGGCTTCCCGCCCAGCCGGCCGCGGGAAGTCTCGTAACTGCTTGATCTTACACGTGGTATTTGCTGCGGCACAGCCCTTGCAATGGTCCGTCCCTCGTTGCACCCACAACAGGACAGACTCCATGCAAAGCACTGCCATCCGTCGCGCACACGGGCTCATCGCAGCCTCCTCCCTTCTCATCGGTCTTGCCGCGGTCCATGGACCGGCCCGCGCGCAGGCCCTCGATTCCTCCGGCGTTCGCGCCGTGCCGACCTACGAAGCGGTCGGTCTTTACTGGTCG
>DATAMY010000130.1:0-4616 GCA_036266535.1 Usitatibacter sp.
CATTCCCGACATCCCCATGCCGCAGAACGCCTTCAACAAGGGCGACGGCATCAACTTCACCATCGCGGCGGCATCGATCATCGCGAAGACCGCGCGCGACGCGATGATGGAGGCCCTCGATCGCGAATACCCGGGCTACGGCCTCGCGGGCCACAAGGGCTATCCCACGCCCGAGCATCGCGAGGCGCTGGTGCGCCTGGGCCGCTCGGCCGTGCACCGGAAGTCCTTTCCCGTGATGGGCGAGCTCTTCGGCGAATATTCGCCGCTCTTCTACGCGCTGAAGGCGCAGCTCTTCGCCGCGTCGACGCGCGAGGCCATGGCGGAATTCGAGGCGGCG
The DNA here is from genome assembly GCA_036266535.1 of Usitatibacter sp. Lineage (GTDB taxonomy): Bacteria > Pseudomonadota > Gammaproteobacteria > Burkholderiales > Usitatibacteraceae > Usitatibacter. Next base: position 338 of record DATAMY010000130.1, read on the forward strand.
CTGCGGGCGCAGGGCGGCGCGCTCCCGGACGCGGAATGCCGGAAGCTGCGGCTCCTCGTCACGCGCCGCTGGAAGGCCGTCGCCGCCTGACACGCGCTAAAGCCGCGAGATCTCGGTGCGGATCTGGCGATCGAGGTTCTGCACCCAGCCGTTGTAGTTCTTGTGGATCTTCCCGTCCGCGGCCTGCAGGTCCTCCGAGCTGCGGTAGAGGATGCTGTACTTGGCGGCGCCGTAGGGGATGTCGACGACGGCCGTGTGCGTGCGCAGGTGGAGCGTGCCCTCGAGGCGGCCGGGGCCGGCGTCGACGACGTGCCAGCCGAGGGACGTGCCCGCCGTGATGATCGCGGAGCGGACCTGGGCCGCGGTGAGGTGGTGCCCGGACGGGGTGGAGATCGCCGCGTCGTTCACGGTGTACACGGGGACGAGGGACTGGCAGGCGGCGAGGACGAAGGCCGCGGCGGCAGCCGCGACGGCCGCCCTGAGGTTCGTTGTCATGTTTTTTTCTCCCGGGGTGGAGGGGTGGCCCAGCGCGCCGAATGTAGCACGCGCGGGCGGACCCGGCTTGCGCGCCAGGCGCGCCAGGCGCGTCAGCCGCGCGGCGTGTGGCGCTCGAGCCAGCCCGCCATGACCTCCATGAACCGGCGCGGCTCCTCCATCAGGAAGAAGTGGCTCGACGCCTCGAACTCCACGGCCTCCGCGCCCGGGATGCGCTCCACGATCCAGCGCGCGCACACCGGAGGGCAGATGGGATCGCGCCCGCCGGAAAGGACGAGCGTGGGGCACCGGATCGAGGCGAGGGAGGCGAGCGTGTCGTGCTCGAGGCAGGCGCGATTCTGGCGGACGTAGCACGCGGGAAGCCGCTGCTCCCCGCCGATCAGGCGCTCGATCGCGGCGACCCGTTCCGGGTTCGCGTCGAAGAATTCCGCGGAGACGAAATTGCGCACCGAGTGGCGCGCGTGATCCGCCCACGACCCCGTCCATTCGAGCACGTCGCGCATGTTGGCGAGGACGCGCGCGCCGAAGGCGTCCAGCTTCGCGAACGACGCGCAGAGCACCATCGAGGCCACGCGATCCGGCGCCATGAGCGCCAGGTGCTGGGCGATGGCGCCACCCATGGAACGGCCCACGACGTGCGCCCGCGCGATGCCGAGGTGGTCGAGGAGGGCGAGCAGGTCCTGCGCCATGTCGCGCGTCGTGATGGGCTCGTCCACCTGGGTGCTGGCACCCGCGCCGCGATTGTCGGGGGCCACGACGCGGAAGCGCTCCTTCCACGCCTCCATCTGCGGGATCCAGGCCTGGTGGTCGCCCGCGAGCCCGTGGAGGAGCACGAGCGGGAATCCCTGGCCTGCCTGCGCGTACGCGATGTCGTAGCGGCCGCAGCGCGCGGTCTTCAACGTGCGCTCCCCTCGCGCTCGAACGCGCAGATCGCGTCGACCAGGGCTTCGGGCTGCTCGAGCATGGGACAGTGGCCCGAGCCGGGAATCTCGCGGTACGCCGCGCCGGGGATCGCCTGGGCCACCTCCCGCGCAAGCGCGGGCGGGGTCGTCTGGTCGAGCGCGCCGCACATCACGAGCGTCCGGTTCCGGATCGATCCCAGGCCCGGACGCAGGTCCAGCTCCGCGAGGCCCAGGCACGCCTGCGCGAAGCACGCGCGATCCACGGCCGCGAGGCGGCGCTTGCGTTCCGCGATCACTTCCGGAAATTTCGCCTGGAAGTCCGCGGGGAACATCCGGCCGATCGCGGTATCGAGCACCGCCTGCATGCCCGATTCGCGCACCTTCGCCGCCATTCCCCGAAAAGGCGCGCGCGCCGGCTCCGGAAAGGCGGGGACGACGTCGGCCACGAGCACGCGGCCGATGCGCGCGCCGTGGCGGATCGCGAGCGAGAGCGTCACGAAGGCGCCGAAGCCGTTGCCGAAGACGTCCGTCGTCTTCGGAAGCTCGAGCGCGTCCAGCGCCTGCGCGACGTGATCCGCGTAGTCGGCGACCGAGGCGAGCGCGCGCGGCGCGGAAGCCCCGAATCCGGGAAGGTTCAGGCACGTCACGCGATGGCGCGCCTCGAGCGCGGGGCGCACGCGGTCGAAGACCGACGCGTCGGTGAGGAGCGAGTGCAGGAGGAGGAGGTCGGGACCGGCGCCGGATCGCGTGTGCTCGATCGCGGCGCCCTGGACGGTGGCGGTGGGCATGGTGGGCTTCAGAGGATGCCGAGGTGGGTGTGGAGGAGCTCCGGCCGCGCGCGCGCATCCGCGGCCGTGCCGTCGTGGACGATGTGCCCGGTGTTGAGGATCGCGACGTCGTCGGCGACGCGGAGCGCGAGCGCGCTGTTCTGCTCGACGAGGAGGATCGAGAAGCCGCGCTCCTTCAGCGCGAGCAGCGTCTCGCCCACCTCGTGCACGATGCGGGGTGCCAGCCCTTCCGACGGCTCGTCCAGGAGCAGCACGCGCGGGTTTCCGACGAGCGCGCGCCCGATCGCGAGCATCTGCTGCTCGCCGCCCGAAAGCGATCCCGCGAGCTGCGCCCGGCGTTGCGCGAGGACCGGGAAGCGCCCGAGCACCTCGTCGATCGCCCCGGGCGCGGCGCGCGGGCCGCGGCGGCGCTGCGCGACGCAGAGGTTCTCGTGCACGGTGAGGCTCGCGAAGATGCGCCGGCCCTGGGGCACGAGCCCCACGCCGCGCCGCGAGATCGCCTCGGGCGAAAGCCCGCGGATCGTCTGGCCGAAGAGCGCGATCTCGCCGCTTCGCGCGGGAAGCCATCCGATGATCGCGTTCATGCACGTGGTCTTGCCGGCGCCGTTGCGGCCGAGGAGCGCCAGCACGCGTCCCGCGCCCAGGGCGAAGGAGACGTCGCGCAACACGTGGCTCTCGCCGTAGAGCGCGTTCACGCCCGAGAGCCGCAGGGCCGGGACGGCCTCAGGCGCCAAGGTAGACCTCGCGCGTGCGGGGATGGGCCACCACCTCGGCGCGCGTCCCCTCCACGATCACCGTGCCGTAGTGGAGCACCGTGATCCGCTCCGCGAAGGCGAGCGCCGCGTCCGTGTCGTGCTCGATCATGATGACGGTCACCTCGCGCGGGATCGTCTCGAGGAGCGCCTGCACGGACTTCCGCTCCTCCATCGAGAGGCCGGCGAGCGGCTCGTCCAGGAGGAGGAGCCGCGGCTCCTGCGCGAGCGCCATGGCGATCTCCGCGCGCCGCTTCTCGCCGTACGAGGCGGCGGCGAGCGGGCGGTCCGCGACCGCCGCGAGCCCCACGCGCGCGAGCACCTCGCGCGCCTTGTCCCGGAGATCGCGCCGGCCCGCGAGCGGGAGAAGCGGCTGCCAGCGCGAAGGCGTGAGGCCCAGCATCGCGAGGATCACGTTCTCCGCGATGGTGTTCTTCGGGAAGAGCGTGATGATCTGGTAGGTGCGGGCGATCCCGCGCTGCGCGCGCTCATCCGGCCGCAGGTGGCCGACCTCCTCGCCGAAGAGCCGCACGGAGCCCGAATCGGCGCGGAGGTCCCCGCTGATCAGGTTGAAAAGCGTGGTCTTCCCCGCGCCGTTGGGACCGATGATGAGGCGCCGCTCGCCGGCGGCGATCTCCATGGAGATGCCGTCGGCGGCGGGAAGGCCGCCGAAGGACTTCCGCAGGCCGCGGATCGAGAGCGCCGCGCTCATCCGCCGCCCTTTCCGCGCCGCGACGCCCACCGGGCCCAGAGGCGCTGCGCGCCGGGCACGAGGCCATCCGGAAGGAACATCACGATCGCGACGAAGACGGCGCCCAGGAGGAGCGTCCAGCGCTCGACGTACGCGCTCACGACGTTCTTCATGATGATCACGAGCGCCGCGCCCACGAGCGGCCCCAGGAGCGTCGCGGGCCCGCCGGCGATCACCATGAGGAGCGCCTCCGCGGACTGCGTGAGCGAGAGCGCGTGCGGGCTGATGAAGTTGTTGTAGTAGACGTAGAGGAGGCCCGCCACGCCGCCCCAGAAGCCCGAGACCACGAACGAGATCCACCGGATCAGCCACACGTTGTAGCCCAGCGCGCGCATGCGCCGCGGCTGGTCGCGCGCGCCCTTGAGGCTCGCGCCGAAGGGGGAGACCACGAAGAGGCCGATCGCGACGAAGGCGACGCCGAACACCGCGAGCGAGAAATAGTAGAAGGCGACCGCGCTCCCGAGGTCCCAGCCGAAGGGCGCCGGTCGCGCGAGGCCGGAGAGGCCGTTGTCGCCGCCCGTGACGCTCACCCACCGGTAGGCGAGCCCCCAGAGGATCTGGCCCAGCGCGAGCGTGATCATGAGGAAGGCG
>DATAMY010000131.1:0-9364 GCA_036266535.1 Usitatibacter sp.
TCGCGCTCCTGCTCATCCCGGGGTTGAAGATCGTGCCGGACCTGTATCGCTGGCGCGTGAGCGGGCGGATCTACCGGCGCTACGGCGAGCTGATGGCCCTCGAGCGCGAAGCGTTCACGCGGACCACGCCCGAGGAGCGAACGCTTCTCCTCGCGCGCCTGGACGAGATCGAGCGGCGCGTCATCACGCTGCGGCTTCCGGGATCGTTCGCGGACAAGCTCTACGTGCTGCGCCAGCACATCGGCTTCGTGCGCGAGTACCTCGAGCGCGGCGGAAGCGGGCCGCCACCCGCGGAAGCGCCGTCCCTCACGACGACTTCGCCATCCGCACCTTGAACATGGTGGCCCGCGCGTCCGTGCCGCGCATGACGCTCCGGTGGGCGCGCGCCTGCATGAGGGCGCCGGGCCGGTGTCAACTCGCCATAATGGCGGGATGCGATGCCTTTCCGTCCTTGCCGTCCTGCTGGCGATCCTCGCCGGCTGCGCCGCGCCCCGCCCGCAGCTTCCGGCGAGCGACGCGCGGGCCCTCATCGCGAGCTACATTCCGCCGTCGGTCCCCGATCGCGAGGGCTGGGCCGCCGACATGTACACGCCGATGGCGGTGCTGCGGATCCCCGTCACGCCCGATAACGTTTGCGCGATCGTCGCGGTGACGGAGCAGGAAAGCGGCTTCCACGTGGACCCCGTGATCCCGAACCTCCCCGCGATCGCGCGCTCGGAGCTCGAGCGGCGGCGCGAGAAGATGGGCATCCCGCGGCTCGTGCTCGATGCCACGCTGGGCCTCGAGTCGTCGAACGGCCGGACCTATCGCGACCGGCTCGAGCACGCGAAGACCGAGCGGGAGCTGAGCGACATCTACGAGGACCTCATCGGCCGCGTGCCGCTCGGGCGCACCTTCCTCGAGAGCAGGAACCCCGTGAGGACCGGCGGGCCGATGCAGGTGAGCGTCGCCTTCGCGCGCGCGCAGGCCGAGGAGAAGCCCTATCCGTACGCGGTGGTGGAATCCCTGCGCGACGAGGTCTTCACGCGGCGCGGCGGGCTCTATTTCGGCATCGCGCACCTCCTCGACTATCCGGCGAGCTACGGCCGCTACGTCTATCGCTTCGCGGATTTCAACGCGGGACGCTACGCGAGCCGGAACGCCGCGCTCCAGGCCGCGCTCGTGCTCCTCACCGGCCGCGCGCTCGCGCTCGACGGCGACCTCGTCCCGGGCGAGAAGCCGCGCGACGGCAAGCCGGGAGCCACCGAATCGGCGGCGCTCGCGCTCGCCGCGGAGCTGGGCATGAGTCCCGCGGAGATTCGCCGCGACCTGGCGCTCGAGGGCCGGCCCGAGCTCGAGTCGAGCGCCTCCTACCGGAAGATCTTCGCGCTGGCCGACGCCCGGAACGGAAAGCCGTTGCCGCGCGCCATCGTCCCGGAGATCGAGCTCGAGACGCCGAAGACCACGCGCAGGCTCACGACCCGCTGGTTCGCGGAGCGCGTGGTGGCGCGCCATCGCCAATGCCTCGCGCGCGGCCGCTGACGGCGTCAGTCCGCCTTGTCCCGCCGGACCTGGACCTTCTTCCCGCGAAGCGTCGTCTTCCCGAGCGCCTTGATCACCTGGCCCGCGAGCTCCTCGGGCACCTCGACCACCGAGAAGCGGTCGCTGATCTGGATCGCGCCGATGAGGCCGCCGGCGACGCCGGCCTCGTTCGCGATCGCGCCGACCAGGTCCTGCGGGCGCACGCCCGCCTGGCGGCCGGCGCCGATGAAGATCTTCGCCATGTCCGCCCCGAGGCCGTAGGGGGCCGGAGCCGGCCTGGGCTTCTTCGTGCCGCCGGCGGTTTCCCGCTTCGGCGCGGAGGACGAAGTGTCTTCATCCTCCGCCGCGAGCGCCGTCGCCTGGTGGTAGAGCTGCACTGCGGCCATCGCGATCTGCACCGGGTCGAACTCGCCCGAGAGCGCGTCCACCACCACGCGGAAATGCTCGTTGTCGTCCGCGAGGAGCGCCTCGCGCAGCGACGCCTGGGTGACCTCCAGCCGGCGCGCGCGGACGTCGGCCACGGTGGGGACCTTCGCGATGTCGATCTTCTGGCGCGTGATGCGCTCGATGTTGCGCAGCTGGAACTGCTCGCGCGGCTCGACCAGCGTCACCGCCACGCCCTCGCGGCCTGCGCGGCCGACGCGCCCGATGCGGTGCACGTACGCCTCGGGCGAATGCGGAAGGTCGTAGTTGATGACGTGCGTGAGGCGCTCGACGTCGAGGCCGCGCGCCGCCACATCCGTCGCGATGAGGAGCTGCGCGTCGCCCGCGCGCAATCGCCGCATCACCTTGTCCCGCTCGCCCTGCGTCATGCCGCCGTGGAGCGCCTCGGACTGGTAGCCGCGCGCGTTGAGCGTCTCGGTGAGCTCGTCCACCTCGGTGCGCGTGCGGCAGAAGACGAGCGCCGCGGCGGGCGATTCCAGGTCGAGGATGCGGCCCAGCGCCGCCATCTTGCCGCTCCTCGGAAGGAGGTAGGCCTGCTGGCGCACCTTCGGCGCTTCGCCCGCCTTGGCCGCGGCCTTCGCGATCCGGATTCGCACGGGATCGCGCTGGTGGCGTTTCGCGATCGCCTCGATCCGCGGCGGCATGGTGGCGGAGAAGAGCACCGTCTGGCGCTCCGCGGGCGTTTCCCTTAGGACCGCCTCGATGTCCTCGGCGAACCCCATGTCGAGCATCTCGTCGGCCTCGTCCAGCACGACGATGCGGAGCTTCGCGAGGACGAGGCTTCCCCGGCGCACGTGGTCGAGCGCGCGGCCCGGCGTCGCGATCACGACGTCCACGCCCGCGCGCATCGCGTGGAGCTGCCGTCCGATCGGCTGCCCGCCGTAGATCGGGACCACGCGCGCCCCGAGCGCTTTCCCGTAGCGGTGCACCGCCTCGGCCACCTGCATCGCGAGCTCGCGCGTGGGCGTGAGGATGAGCGCGATCGGCCCCTCGCCGCGGCCCCCGGTCGCCAGGCGCTGCAGGATCGGGAGCGCGAAGGCCGCCGTTTTTCCGGTGCCGGTCGCGGCCTCGCCCAGGACGTCGCGTCCCGCGATGAGCGGCGGGATCGTGTGCTGCTGGATGGGAGTGGGCTCCTCGTATCCCAGCGCGGTCAGCGCTTCGAGGATGCGCGCGTCGAGGCCCAGCTCGGCGAAGCCGTCCTGGCGTGTCGTGGCGGCGTCTAGGGGCATCCGCCCATCTTACGCGCCGGCGGGTTGGACCCGGGCGGGGTGGTCCTGACGGAGCAGCGGATCCTCGTCCGCGGCGAAAACTCGCCCCCGCGGCGGGAGTCCATCCAGAGGGAAAAAAGGGGCGGACATCCTGCAAGGAGATCGACCATGAAAGGCTTCATCCTGGTGACCGGCTTGTGCGTCGTGGCGCTCGCGGGCTGCGGGCGGACCCTGGTGCGCGAGACCGTCGTGGAAAAGCAGCCCGTCGTGCAACGCGAGACGGTCGTGGAACGGCCGGCCGTCACGCGCGAGACGATCGTGGCCGGGCCCGCGAGCTGCACGATGGGCGCCGCGGTCTATTCCGACGGCACGCTCTCGTGCCAGGCGGGCTACCAGTACCGCTGCATGAACGGTGCGTGGGCGCGGATCGCGGGAAGCGCCTGCTGAACGCTTGCATCGCGAACGAAAAAAACGGCCGGGATTCCCGGCCGTTTTTCCTGGTGATGGCGCGCGAGCTCAGCTGCGTCCCACGCGCGCGTTGAGATAGTTGTCCACGTCCCGCACGCCGTCGACGCTTCGCACGATCGTGCGATGGATGCGTCATTCCCTAGGAAAGCGCGCGCGACGCCGAAGTTCCTCGCGCGATGCGCCAAACGAACCACGGCATGCGTCGCCCTGCGGCGACGTCGATCGTTCGCTACAGCTCGGGCATCATCTCGTCGACGTAGCACCAGCTCCAGCTATCGCCGGGCTGCATCGTCGTGATGATCGGGTGGCCGCTCGACTTGAAATGCTTCGTCGCGTGCTTGCCGACCGAGCTGTCGCAGCATCCTACGTGGCCGCAGGTCCTGCAGAGTCGCAGCTGCACCCACGTGCCGCCGGTCGCGAGGCATTCCTCGCAACCCTGCGGCGTCCTCGGCGCGTCGGTGATGACGTGGTCGAGGTGCTTGCAGGGTTGCGCCATGGCTGCTCTTCCTCACTTACCCTTCGACGGGTCGTCGGCGGGGTCGATGTAGGTGATGTCGAACGGCCCCTGCCCGTTGATCTGCACGACCGCGGGACCTTTCGAGAACGCGAAATGATGCGTCTTCGCCGGCAGGTGATGGAAGCCGCCCGCCTTGATCGCGTGCGCATGCTTCGTCTCGAGCTTGTCGCCCTCCGCGAGGTAGAACGTGCCCGAGATGACCGTGAGGTCCTCGTCCTTCGAGTGCCAGTGCGGCGAAACCTTGTAGTTGGCCGGCATCTTGAGGCGGGCCACGAAGGGGCCTTCCTTGCCCGGATCTCCTTCCAGCACCGCCATCTTCGCGCCCTTCGGCAGCACGGCCGGCGCCGCGCCCCATTTCACTTCGGACGGGTTCATGTAGATCGCGTCCGCCGCCCAGGCCGCGGTGGAGGCGAGCAGCGCCGCGCCGAGGGCCGGGAGCAGCATGCTTTCGTTTCGCATTGTGTTCTCCTTTTGTGGATTGGGGCGGCGCGCATTGTCTGCGTGAAATCCGCACTCGGCAAGCCCGGGGCTTGACATCCGGCATGCGCGCCACCAGTATTAAACAACTGGTTAAACCGGATGGTCAATAAATCCATGCTCGAGGCTTCCCGGACCGACTCGGTCCTGCCCGACCCGCGCCAGGGCGACACCAAGGCGCGCATCCTGCGGGCGGCGTTCCGCCGCCTCGCGAAGGAGGGCTATGCGGCGCTCAGCATGCGGGAGATCGGCAAGGATGCGGGCGTGAACCACGCCCTCATCAATTACCACTTCCGCACCAAGGACCAGCTCGTGATCGCGGTCCTGGACGAGGCGAACCGCCGGCTCCTCGAGCGGCAGGAGCGGATGTACCGGGAGCCGGGCCAGTTCGCGAAGAAGTGGGCGCAGGCGCGGGCGTTCTATCGCGCGGACGTGGCCTCGGGGTTCGTGCGCGTGCAGGCGGAGCTCTGGAGCGCAAGCCTCGCGAATCCCGGGTTGCGCGAGAAATTCCTCCCGCGGATCCTCGCCTGGAAGAAGGTGGTCCTCCTCGGCGTGAAGGACGCATTCGCGGCGCTCGAGGCGTGCGGCGTCGCGCTGCCGGAGCCCTTCACGCCGGAGGTGATCGCGACCTGGATCTCGGAGTTCTGGCTCGGCATGGAATTCGCGGACCTGCTGGGCGCCCGCGCGGACCAGACGCAGCACCGGGCGGCGCTGGACGCGATGCAGGTCCTTCTCGAGCGCCTCGACGCGCGCGCCGCGGCGAAGAACGCACGGCCTCGCGCGAAGGTGAGGCGCCCCCGAGCGACAAGGGCGCGCTTGTGAGCACGAATCTTTCCGACGTCTTGCGCAAGGTCGTGGGAGAGCTCGGGGAGGGCGGGCGCGCTCCGGCCGCGGACGCCCCGCATTTCGAGACCGTGACCCCCGCGCGTCAGGGCACCGTCGATCGCGACGGCGTGAAGCTCTGGTACTCGGTGTGGGGCGAAAGCGGCCCGTGGATCGCGTTCACGCCGATCTACCAGATCGCGCACAGCCAGATGCTGAAGGCGGTGGTGCCGTACCTCTCGCGGCATTTCCGCGTGGTGATCATGGATTCGCGCGGGAACGGGCGCTCGGATCGCCCGGGCCGCCCGGAGGCCTACGCCTTCGAGCATTACTACCGGGACTTCGTCGCGGTCGTCGAGGCGGCGGGCGCGGACCGGCTCGCGGTGGTGGGCATTTCCGCCGCGACGATGATCGCGATCCGGTTCGCGGCGGAGCATCCGGAGCGCACGACGCACCTCGTCGTCGCCGGCGGCTACATGGAATCGAAGCACCGGACACCGGAAGACGAGGCGCGGCTCAAGGCGGATACCGACCGCATGGTGGCGGACTGGCCCGGCTACCTCGAGAAGTTCTTCTCGATCTGCTTCACCGAGCCGCACTCGACCAAGGCCTACGAGGACGGCGTGCGCTACGGCTGGGCGACCACGGGGCAGATCGTCAACTGGTCGCGCTACGGATGGGTGGGCCAGGACCTGGGCGATCTCGCGCGCACGGTGCGCTGCCCCACGCTCGTGATCCACGGCGACGGGGACAAGCGCGTTCCGTTCGCGTTCGGCGAGGCGATCCATCGCGCCATTCCAGGCTCGCGCATGCTCACGATCGGCGAGGGCGGGCACCTCACGGCCGCGCGCGACCCGGTCGTCTTCAACCGCGCGGTGCGCGACTTCGTGGGCGGCGTCCCGCGCGCCGGCACGTGGGTGCGGGGGATGGCCCGGAAGCGCAAGGCCCTCTTCATCTCGAGTCCCATCGGCCTGGGACACGTCCAGCGCGACCTCGCGATCGCGCGGGAGCTCCGGAAGCTGCATCCGGACCTCGCGATCGACTGGTTCACCGTCGACCCGGCCGCGGCCTATCTCGAGCGGGAAGGCGAGCGCGTCCACCCGATCACCAAGCGGCTCGCGAACGAGAGCCGGCATTTCGAGAGCGTGGCGGGGGAGCACGACCTCCATGCGTTCTTCGCGCTCCGGACCATGGACGAGATCATGGCGAACAACTTCATGACCTTCTCGGACCTCATGGAGGAGGAGCACTACGACCTCGTGATCGGCGACGAGTCGTGGGAGGTCGACTACTACTACCACGAGAACCCGGAGCTCAAGCGCCAGCCGTTCGTCTTCCTCACCGACTTCGTGGGCTGCATCCCGGTGCACGAGGGCGACCTGCGCGAGGCGCACCTCTGCGCGGACCGCAACGCCGACGACATCGAGCACGTCGAGCGCTTCCCCTATGTCCGGGATGCCGCCCTCTTCGTGGGCAATCCGGAGGACGTGACCGACGATCCGTTCGGGCCGGGGATGCCGGCGATCCGCGACTGGACCGACCGCAACTTCTCCTATGCCGGCTACGCGCTGCCGTTCGATCCCGCGGCGTTCGCGGATACGGAGCGATTGCGCGCGCGCCTGGGCTACGCGCCGCGCGAGAGGGTCGCGATCGCGGCGGTGGGCGGCACCGGCGTGGGCCGTGCGCTCCTGGAACGCATCGCCGAGGCCTTTCCCCGCATGAAGCGCGAGGTGCCGGACCTGCGCATGATCCTCGTCGCCGGTCCCCGCATCTCGCCGGACGCTTTCCCGCGCATGGAGGGCCTCGAAGTGAGGTCCTACGTGCACAACCTCTTCGAGCACCTCGCCTGCTGCGACTTGGCCCTCGTCCAGGGCGGATTGAGCACGTGCATGGAGCTCGTCGCGACGAGGAGGCCCTTCCTCAGCTTTCCGCTCCGCGGACATTTCGAGCAGTCCGTGCACGTGAGGAAGCGCCTGGCGAACTACGGGGCGGACCGGTCCGTGGCCTACACGGACCTCACGCCCGGCAAGCTCGCCGAGAAGGCCCTCGAGGCGATGCACGCGCCGGTGCGCTACAGGCCGGTCGAGACGGACGGCGCGGCGCGCGCCGCCCGGCGCATCGCCGAAGTGCTCGATAACCGCGGTTGGGCCGGACGCTGAAGCCGCGAGGCGGCGTCCTCCAAGGAGATTCCCATGGGTGCGTTCCTTTCTTTCGCGTACGGCGTCCTGGCATATGTGTTCTTCCTCGCGACGTTCGTCTACACCATCGGCTTCGTCGGCGACGTCGGCGTTCCGAAGACGATCGATAGCGGGCCGGCCGGCCCGCTCGGGCCCGCCGTCGTGGTGGACCTGCTCCTGCTCGGGCTCTTCGCCGTCCAGCACAGCGTGATGGCAAGGCGCGGATTCAAGCGCTGGTGGACGCGCATCATCCCGCCGGCGGTGGAGCGCAGCACCTTCGTCCTCGCGGCGACGCTCGTCCTCGCGCTCCTCGACTGGCAGTGGCGGCCGATCGCCGAGCCCGTCGCCTGGGACGTGGGGCGCGGTGCGGCGGCCGCGATGCTGCAGGGCCTCTTCTGGCTGGGCTGGGCGGTGCTCCTCCTCAGCACCTTCCTCCTCGACCATTTCGAGCTCTTCGGCGTGCGCCAGGTCTACGCGGAGCTCACCGGCCGCGACATCCCCGCCCCGGAATTCCGGACGCCGCTCTTCTACCGCTACGTGCGCCACCCGATCTACGTGGGCTTCCTCCTCGCGTTCTGGGGGGCGCCGGTGATGACGGCCGGGCACCTCCTCTTCTCGATCGCGTGCACCGGGTACATCTTCATCGGGATCTGGTTCGAGGAGCGCGATCTCATCGCGCAGTTCGGCGAGCGCTATCGCGCGTACCGGAGCCACGTCGGCATGCTCGTGCCGCTCCCGGGGCGGAAAACGCACGAAGACGAGGAATCGGCGAAAATGGGGTCGTGACCAAGGCCGAAACCAATCCCCGCAAGGCGCAGATCGACGCGCTCCTCCTCAAGCTCCCCGGCGTGGCCGGCAAGAAGATCAACGGCCTCGACGCGTACTTCGTGAGCGATCGCATGTTCGCGTGCATCAGCGGCAACGGCGTGGGGCTGCGGCTTCCCGTCACGGTCGCGACCGAGCTGCAGTTCTCGCGCGAGAACGTGGTGCCGTTCCAGCCCGGCGGCATGGCGGCCACGCGCGAGTGGATCCAGATCGATCGCGCGGACGCGGCGGAATACGAGAAGGACCTGGAGCTCTTCCAGGCGTCGATCGACTTCGTGAAGGGCGGAGGCCGGGGGCGCTAGGCCGGGCGGCGCGCGTCTTGCTTGCCTGAAACGTCTTGCAATAACCCGGGCAAGGTTGCCGAAGGTGCGCGGGGCTATCATGGCCCCTTTCCGCGCCCCCGCTTTCCTCCCGCCCCCGCCCCGTGGCCCTCTCGACGTCGCCCGTCCCCGCGCTCTCGCGTTCCCTCGCCGACGGCTGGGATGCGCTCATCCTCGTGCTGATCTGCGTGGGGCTTCTCTTCCTCCTGTGGCTCGCGGTCGCCACGCCGCTCATGGATCCGCTCGTCGCCTCGGCGCGCGCGGGGCGGTGGGGCACCTTCCTGGTGCGGCCCACGGTCGCGTGGATCGCGATGGGCACGTTCCTCCTCGCCATCCGCACCGCGATGTGGACGCGGTATCGCCCCTGGGCGTCGTTGAAGGACGACGAGGCGCCCGCCCTCACCGTCGTGATCCCGGCGTACAACGAGGGGCGCATGGTGGAGAGCTCGATCGAGTCCGTCGCATCGGCGCGCTATCCCAGGGATCGGCTCGAGATCCTCGTGATCGACGACGGAAGCACGGACGACACCTGGAAGTACATCGAGCGCGCCGCGGCGCGGCACCCGGGGCTCGTCCGCGCGATGC
>DATAMY010000132.1:0-13164 GCA_036266535.1 Usitatibacter sp.
CATGAGGAGCTTGATCGCATCCGCGATGGGCTGGAGGATGCCCTTGTAGCCCACGCGGTTCGGGCCCTTGCGGACCTGCATCCAGCCGATAACCCAGCGCTCGACCAGCTGGTAGTAGAGCACCGTGAGGAGGAGCGGCACCAGCACCGTCACGATCATCAGGAGCGCGCGGCCCAGCGAGAACGCCTCCGGGCCCCACACCGGCCCCAGCCACTGGTTGGCATAGCCCTGCGCCTGGGTCACGTATTCGTTCATGCGACCGCTTCCATGCGGACGACGTCCACCGCGACGGGGCCTTCGCCCAGCGCCGCGGTTTCGGCCACGCCGCGCGCGACGCGCACGCAGCCTTCCGGCACGTTCCCATCCGCGACCACCGCGAGGATCGCTTCACCGCCGCCCTGGCGCACGCGCACCTGTCCGCCGGCGGAGAGGCCCATCGCGGCGAAGGTCGCCGGATGGAAGCGCGCCGTGCGCGCGGCCTTGCCATCCGCCGTCTTCTGGAGCGGCGGGGAACGGCGCACGATCGGGTCCGTCGCGTAGAGCGGGAACTCGGCGATGCGCTCGAGGGCCGCGGACGGGGCGCGCAGCTCCCAGTCGACGCCCGCGCCTTCGTTCGAAAGGCGGTTGCCGACCCACGCCTGGAGGTCGGAGGCGCCCTGCGTCTTGCAGATCTCCGCCCGCACCTCGTCCAGCGTCTCGGCATTGAAGCCGGGAAGCTCCAGGAGCGAGCCCAGGACGCGGAGCACCTTCCACGCGGGCCGCGCCTCGCCTTGCGGCTTCACGCACGCGTTGAACGCCTGCGCGCGGCCTTCCATGTTCACGAACGTGCCGGAGCTCTCGGCGTACGGCGCGATCGGCAGCATCACGTGCGCACGCTCCGCCGCCGCATCGCGGAAAGCGGTGAGGACCACGCTGAAATCGGCGGCGGCCAGCGCCTCGACGGCCTCGGCGCCCATGTCGACGGCCATCTCGACTCCCGCCACGAGGTACGCGCGGCGGGGCGAATCGATCATGGCGCGCGCGTCGAGGCCCGTGCGGGGAACGGCGGCCGCGAGGTGCGCGCCCACGGCGTTCCCGCCGTCCGGGAGGACGCCCACGGTGGCGCCGGTCATGCGGCCGATCTCCCGGGCGATGTCCAGGATCACGGCGTAATCGGGATGCTGCTGCGCGTAGTGGCCGACGAGAATGGCGCTCCGCGCCTTGCCGGCGAGGCTCGCGGCGACGGCGCGTTCCGCGTCGCCGATCGCGCGCCTCAGGTCGCCCTTCACGCGCTCGCCCTTCGCCTGCGCCGCCGCGCCCGCGATCGCCGCGAGCGTCGCCGCGAGCTCCGAGGGACGGGAGGCCAAGCGCGCGGCCGTAGGCATCAGCGGATCGTCCGCCGCCACGTTCACGAAGCTCACCGCGCAGCCGCGCTTCGCGGCTCCGCGCAGGCGCGCCGCGATGAGCGGCTGCTCCTTGCGAATGTTCGATCCGATGACGAGCACGGCTTCCAGTTCGTCCAGCGCCGCGACCGGCATGCCGAGCCACGGCGCGCCCGCGGGCTTGTTGCGGAAATCCGACTGGCGCACGCGATGGTCGACGTTGTCGCTCCCGAGGGCACGCGCGAGGCTCGCACCGAGGTGCAGCTCTTCCACGGAGAGGTTCGGGGCGAGGAGCGCGCCCAGCGCGTCCGCGCCGTGGCGCGAGATGGCGTCCCGCAGGCCCTCCACCGCCACGTCGAGCGCTTCCGGCCAGTCCGCCTCGACCCATTCGCCCGCGCGCTTCACCATCGGGTGGAGGAGCCGCTCCTCCGAGTTCAATCCCTCGTAGGCGAAACGGTCCCGGTCCGAGATCCAGCAGTCGTTCACCGTGGGCGTCTCGATCGGCAGCACGCGCATCACGCGGTCCTCCTTCGACTGCACCATGATGTTGGAGCCCAGCGAATCGTGCGGGCTCACGCTGCGGCGCCGGGCGAGCTCCCAGTTGCGCGCCGTGAAGCGGAAGGGCTTCGAGGTGAGCGCGCCCACCGGGCAGATGTCGATCATGTTCCCGGAGATCTCGGAGTCGACCGTGCGGCCCACGAACGTGACGATCTCCTCGTGCTCGCCGCGGCCGGCCATGCCGAGCTCCATCACGCCGGCGATCTCCTGGCCGAAGCGCACGCACCGCGTGCACTGGATGCAGCGCGTCATGTCGGTCGAGATGAGCGGGCCCAGGTTCTTGTTGACGACCACGCGCTTCGCCTCGCCGTAGCGGGAGGACGACTGGCCGTAGCCCACGGCGAGGTCCTGCAGCTGGCACTCGCCGCCCTGGTCGCAGATCGGGCAGTCGAGCGGGTGGTTGATGAGGAGGAACTCCATCACCCCCTTCTGCGCGTCGATCGCCGCGTCCGAGTGCGTGTGGACCTTCATGCCCTCCGTCGCGGGCGTCGCGCACGCGGGAAGCGGCTTCGGAGCCTTCTCCACCTGGACCAGGCACATGCGGCAGTTGGCCGCGATCGAGAGCTTCTTGTGGTAGCAGAAGTGCGGGACGTAGACGCCCAGCTTGGTCGCCGCGTCCATGACCGTGGCGCCCGTGTCGACCGTGACCGGCTTGCCGTCGATTTCGAGGTTAATAGGCATATCGATTCTGTCGGCTCGTACCTCGGCCACGTTGGATTCCGTCGGCTCGTTCCTCGACCATGTCAGTCCGCCGCGAGCTTCGCAAGGTCCGGATTCGCGGAGCTGTACCCGCCCGGCTTCACGAGGCAGCGCTTGTGGTCGATGTGGTGCTGGAACTCGTCGCGATAGACCTTCACGAACGCGCGGACCGGCATGGCCGCCGCGTCGCCCAGGGCGCAGATCGTGCGGCCCTGGATGTTGTCCGCGAGGTCGAGGAGCAGGTCCAGGTCCTCCTGGCGCCCTTCCCCCGTCTCGATGCGATGGATGATGCGGTACAGCCACCCCGTGCCCTCCCGGCAGGGCGTGCACTGGCCGCACGACTCCTCGTAGTAGAAGTAGGCGAGGCGCTCGGCCGCCTTCACCATGCACGTGTCCTCGTCCATCACGATGACCGCGCCGGAGCCCAGGAACGAGCCCGCCTTCGCGATCGAGTCGTAGTCCATGTCGAGGTTCATCATGGTCTCGGCCGTGAGTACCGGCATCGAGGAGCCGCCGGGGATCACGCCCTTCAGCTTCTTCCCCCCGCGCATCCCCCCCGCCATCTCGAGGAGCTTCGCGAACGGCGTCCCGAGGCGCACCTCGTAGTTGCCCGGGCGGTTCACGTTGCCGGAGACGGAGAAGATCTTGGTCCCGCCGTTGTTGGGCTTGCCGAGCCCGAGGAACCAGTCCGCGCCGTTCACGATGATGCCGGGGACGGCCGCGAAGGTCTCCGTGTTGTTGATCGTGGTGGGCTTGCCGTACAAGCCGAAGGTCGCGGGGAACGGCGGCTTGAAGCGCGGGTTGCCTTTCTTGCCCTCGAGGGACTCGAGGAGCGCCGTCTCCTCGCCGCAGATGTAGGCGCCGTAGCCGTGGTGCGCGAAGAGCTCGAAATCGAATCCGCCGCCCAGGACATTCTTCCCGAGGTAGCCCGCCTCGCGGGCTTCCGCGAGCGCGCGCTCGAAGACCTCGTACTCGTTCCAGATCTCGCCGTGGATGTAGTTGTAGCCCACGGTGGCACCGATGGCGTAGCCCGCGATGATCATCCCTTCGATCAGGGCGTGCGGGTTGTAGCGGAGGATGTCGCGGTCCTTGAACGTGCCGGGCTCGCCCTCGTCCGAGTTGCAGACGAGGTACTTCTGGCCGGTGTAGGCCTTGGGCATGAACGACCACTTGAGGCCGGTGGGGAACCCCGCGCCGCCGCGCCCGCGGAGCGCCGACTTCTTCACTTCCGCGATCACCGCGTCCGGCGTGAGCTTGTCCGAGACGAGCTTCTTCAGCGCCTTGTAGCCGCCGCGCTCCTCGTAGCCCTCGAGGCCCCAGTTGGCGCCGTCCAGGCCTTTCATGATGACGGCGTCGGGGCCGTAATCGATGAGTGCCATCAGATCCCCGCCTTCGCGAGGATGCCGATGAAAAATGTTCGCATGGCTCCTTGCCTCATCGTCAGCCGAGTTCTTCCAGCAGCCTGTCAATTTCCCCGGCGGTCATGCGCGAGCACATCCGCTTGTTGTCGACGATCATCACCGGCGCGTCGCCGCAGGCGCCGAAGCACTCGCCTTCCTTCACCGTGAACCGGCCGTCCCCGGACGTCTGGTTGAAATCCTCGACGCCGCAGCGCCGCTTCAGGTGCTCCGCCGCCTCGACCGCCCCGGAGAGCGCGCAGGGCAGGTTCGTGCACATCACGAGCTTGTGCTTCCCGGGCGGCTGCAGGTTGTACATGTTGTAGAAGGTCGCCACCTCGAAGACCGCGACGGGCGGCATCCCGAGCGCCTTCGCGACTTCCTCCATGAGCTCGTTCGGAAGCCATCCGTGCTGGTCCTGCGCGATCCCCAGCGCGGACATCACCGCGGATTGCTTCTGGTCCGCGGGGTACTTGCCGAGCTCGCGGCGGATCTTCTCGAGCGACGCGGCGGTGAGGAGCGCCATGGTCAGGCCTCGTCCTTCCAGTAGTCGACGGCGGCGCCGGCGGGCGTCAGGTGGCGAATGCGCGAGCTGCCACCGCCGCCGAAAGCGCCGATCTTCCCCGAATCGGGATACTCGCAGACCTCCGCGGGCATCATGGTGCTCACCGAGATGTACGCGAGCTCCTCGTTCGAGTCGTTCACGATCTGGTGCGCGGTCTCCGGTCCCCCGGTCGGGCAGCAGATGAAGTCGCCGGCGCGGATCTTCCGCGCCTCGTTCCCGTAGCGAAGCGTGCCGCTGCCGCGCACGACGAAGAACATCTCCTCCTCCGCGCGGTGGCTGTGGAACGGGCACGAGCGCTTGCCGGGCGGCACCACGTCGTAGGAGTAGCCGAGGTCCTTGGCGCCCACGAGCGGCCCCACGCGCACGGAATCGCACGCGAACGCGGCGCCTTTCTCGAAATGCTCGAGTACCAGCTCGTCGATGTTCACGACGCGCGCGTCGATCGTCCGCGTTCCGGGGTCCCCAACTTGTTGGGGTGATTTTTTAGACCCGTTCATCGGTCGATGTCCCCGAAGACGATGTCCATGGTCCCGATGATCGCGACCACGTCCGCGATCATGTGGCCCTTCGCCATCTCGTCCATCGCCGCGAGGTGGGGGAAGCCGGGCGCGCGAAGCTTCAGCCGCCACGGCTTGTTGGCGCCGTCGCTCATGATGAAGACGCCGAACTCGCCCTTCGGGTGCTCGATGGACGCGTACGCTTCGCCGGGCGGCACGTGCATGCCTTCCGTGAAGAGCTTGAAGTGGTGGATGAGCTCCTCCATGCTCTCCTTCATCTCGACGCGCGAGGGCGGCGCCACCTTGTGGTTCGCCGTGATGACGGGGCCGGGGTTCGCGCGGAGCCACTCCACGCACTGGCGGATGATGCGGTTGGACTCGCGCATCTCCTGCACGCGGACGAGGTAGCGGTCGTAGCAGTCGCCGTTCGTGCCGATGGGAATGTCGAAGTCCAGGCGGTCGTAGACCTCGTAGGGCTCCTTCTTGCGAAGGTCCCAGGCGACCCCGCTCCCGCGCAGCATCGGCCCGGTGAAGCCCAAAGCCTGCGCGCGCTCGGGCGTCACGACCCCGATCCCGACCGTGCGCTGCTTCCAGATGCGGTTCTCGGTGAGGAGCGTCTCGTAGTCGTCGATGTACTTCGGGAACCGGTTCACGAAGTCCTCGACGAAGTCGAGGAGCGAGCCCTGCCGGTTGGCGTTCAACGCGCGCACCTTCTCCGGCGAGCGCACCTTCGTCTCCGCGTATTGGGGCATCCGCTCCGGAAGGTCGCGGTAGACGCCGCCCGGACGGTAGTAGGCCGCGTGCATGCGCGCGCCCGAGACCGCCTCGTAGCAGTCCATGAGGTCCTCGCGCTCGCGGAAGGCGTAGAGGAAGACCGTCATCGCGCCCACGTCGAGCGCGTGCGAGCCGATCCACAGCAGGTGGTTCAGGATCCGCGTGATCTCGTCGAACATCACGCGGATGTACTGCGCGCGCACGGGCACGTCGACGCCCACGAGCTTCTCGATCGCGAGCACGTAGGCGTGCTCGTTGCACATCATCGACATGTAGTCGAGGCGGTCCATGTACGGCACGCTCTGGAGGTACGTCCGCGTCTCGGCAAGCTTCTCGGTGGCGCGGTGCAGGAGCCCGATGTGCGGGTCGGCGCGCTGGATCACCTCGCCGTCGAGCTCGAGCACCAGGCGCAGCACCCCGTGCGCCGCAGGGTGCTGCGGGCCGAAGTTCATCGTGTAATTTCTGATCTCTGCCATATCAGGGCGTTAGATCTTCACCACAGAGGACACAGAGGTCCACAGAGGCTCACCGAGGAAACCGAAAGCGTGTTTCATGATTTCTTGCCGCTTTCGCCGTAAGCGTCCTCGCGCACCACCCGCGGCACGATCTCCCGCGGCTCGATCGTCACCGGCTGGTAGATCACGCGCTTCTGCTCGGGGTCGTAGCGCATCTCCACGTAGCCCGTGATCGGGAAGTCCTTCCGGAACGGGTGACCCATGAAGCCGTAGTCCGTGAGGATGCGGCGCAGATCCGGGTGCCCGCGGAAGACGATGCCGTAGAGGTCGAACGCCTCGCGCTCGTACCAGTTGGCAGCGGGCCACACGCCGATCACGGAATCGAGCGCGGGGAAATCGTCGTCCGGGCAGCGCACGCGGACACGCACGCGCCAGTTGTGCTCGATCGAGAGGAGGATATAGATCACCGCGAAGCGCGGGCCTTCCGGCGCGCCGGCGGCGCCCAGGTAGTCCACGCCCAGGAGGTCCAGCATCGTCGTGAAGGCGAGGCCCTCGTGGTCGCGCAGCTGCGTGGCGGCCGCGACCAGGTCCTGCGCCGCAACGTCGATCGTGAGCTGGCCGCGATCCAGGGTCCGGCCGCGCAGCCGCTCGCCCAGGACCGTGGCGAGGTTGGCTTGCAGGTCGTCCAGGGATCCGGCCACTAGCGCCTCGAGATCGTGTTGGTGCGCCGGATCTTGTTCTGGAGCTGGATCAGGCCGTAGAGGAGGGCTTCCGCGGTGGGCGGGCAGCCGGGCACGTAGATGTCGACCGGCACGATGCGATCGCAGCCGCGCACCACCGAGTACGAGTAGTGGTAGTAGCCGCCACCGTTCGCGCAGGAGCCCATCGACACCACCCAGCGCGGCTCGGCCATCTGGTCGTAGACCTTGCGCATCGCCGGCGCCATCTTGTTGCAGAGGGTGCCGGCCACGATCATCAGGTCCGACTGGCGCGGGCTCGGGCGGAACACGATCCCGAAGCGGTCCAGGTCGTAGCGCGACGCGCCGGCATGCATCATCTCGACCGCGCAGCATGCGAGCCCGAAGGTCATCGGCCAGAGCGAGCCCGTGCGCGCCCAGTTGAGGACGTTGTCCACGTGGGTCACGACGAAGCCCTGCTGCGAGAGGCCGGGTTGCGAAAGGTCTGTCATCGATGAAATCTCCAACAACGGCCCATCCGTCCGGCGCATCGTGTCCCTGCTTGGCGGAATCGGGTCATTCCCATTCGAGCGCGCCCTTCTTCCACTCGTAGATGAACCCGACCACGAGGATCCCGAGGAAGATGCCCATGGCGGCGAGGCCGAACCAGCCGATGTCGCGCAGCACGATCGCCCACGGGAAGAGGAACGCGATCTCCAGGTCGAAGAGGATGAAGAGGATGGCGACGAGGTAGTACCGGACGTCGAACTTCATGCGCGCGTCCTCGAAGGCTTCGAAGCCGCACTCGTAGGGGGAGAGCTTCTCGCTGTCCGGGTTCTGGGCGCCGGACAGGCGCGCGAGCACGCCGCTCGACACCAATGCCCCGATGCCCACGGCGGCGCCTATGGCGAGGAAGAGCAGGATCGGGAAGTAGTTGGCTAGCAAGTGATTGGTGCCGTCGAAGAGACTCGAACTCTTACGCCTTTCGGCACTGCCCCCTCAAGACAGCGTGTCTACCAATTCCACCACGACGGCGAGGATCATCCGGGACAACCCTGCGAAAGCTTCTGATCTGCGACAAACGCGGCTGCTTTGCTGCTACTTCGGGATCTCCGAGGACTTGCCGCCATCCGCGGGAGCGGCCGGCGACGGTGCCGAGGAAGCAGGCGCCGCCGGTTTCTGCGCCGGCGGCGCCGCACCCTGCGGCACCGCCGGAATCTCGAGCTGCTGCGTGACGCCGCCGGACTTGGACGGCATCGAGAAATAGGTGAGCCCCATGCTCGTGAGGAAGAACACGGCGGCGAGGACCGCGGTCGTGCGCGAGAGGAAGTTCGCGGCCCCGGCGCTGCCGAAGAGGCTGCCGGCCGAGCCGCTGCCGAAAGCCGCGCCCATGTCCGCCCCCTTGCCGTGCTGCAGAAGCACCAGCACGACGATTCCCGCCGCGGCGAGGATATGGATCACGAGGACCAGCGTTTGCATTCGATTCCTGCCTTTTCAGCTCGACCGGGCGAGGGCTGCACGCCAGATCGCCACGAATTCCTGGGCCACCAGCGACGCCCCGCCGACCAGGCCTCCATCGACGTTCGGCATCGCGAACAATTCCGCCGCGTTGGCCCCCTTCACGCTTCCTCCGTAGAGGATCGGCAGGGCCTCCCCGACCGCCTTCTCCTTCGCCCCGATGCGCGCGCGGATGAACGCGTGCGCCTCGTCGGCCTGGGCCGCCGTCGCCGTCCTGCCCGTGCCGATGGCCCACACCGGCTCGTAGGCGATGATCCCGCGCTCGAGGCCCGTGGCTCCGTAGGCCTGCAGCAGCGCATCCACCTGCCGCGCGAGGACCGACTGCGTCTCGCCGCGCTCCCGCTCCTCCAGCGTCTCGCCCACGCAGAAAACGGGCGTGAGCCCCGCCTTGCGGGCGGCGACGTACTTCTCCGCCGCGATGGCGTCCGTCTCCCCGAAGAGCGCGCGGCGCTCCGAGTGGCCTACCAGCACGTACCGGCAGCCCAGCTCCACGAGCATCCGGCCCGAGACTTCGCCCGTGTAGGCGCCCTGGTCGAAACGGCTCAGGTCCTGGGCTCCCCACGCGATCCCGGTGCCTTCCAGCAACGCCCGGGCCTGCGCGAGATAAGGGCTCGGCACGCAGACCGCGCACGCGATCGGGTTGTCGCGCGGAACCTCTCCCAGGAGCGCTTTCAGCAACGATTCGTTGCCGGCGAGGCTTCCGTTGAGCTTCCAGTTGCCGACGACGACTTTCGACCGCATCGCGACCCTCAAACCATGGGATTTTACCGCGATGCAGCATGCGGGGTCAATTTGGGCACAGCGTGCGCTCTCGGCCGCCGGGAACGGCATTCGAGCGGACCCAATCGGCCGCTCAATGCCCTCGGGCCCCCCTCAAGCGACGGCGCGCTCCCCGGACAGGCGGACAGCCTCCGCGATGGATTCGGCCAGGGCCTGGACGTGGGCCCGATCCTCCCCCTCCACCATCACCCGCACGACCGGCTCCGTGCCGGAGGGGCGCAGGAGCACCCGCCCTCGCCCGGCGAGATCCGCCTCCGCGCGGGCCGTGGCCTCGCGGATGGCGGGGGCCTGGAGGTCCGGCTTTCCCGCGAGCTTCACGTTGAGGAGCACCTGGGGAAGGAGCTCCAGGTCGCGCGTGAACTCGCCGAGCGAGCGTCCCGCGCCGGCCACGGCGGCCAGGACCTGGAGCGCGGAGATGATGCCGTCGCCGGTCGAATGGCAGTCGAGGCAGATGATGTGCCCGGAATTCTCGCCGCCGCACTCCCAGTGCCGCTCGACCAGGCATTCGAGGACGTAGCGGTCGCCCACCTTGGCGCGGACGAACGGCACGCCCATGGCGGCGAGGCGCCGCTCGAGCGCGAAATTGGTCATGAGGGTGCCCGCGACACCGCCGCGCAGGCGCCCGGACGCATGGCGGTCCTTCACGATGGCGTAGAGGAGCTGGTCGCCGTCGAAGAGCCGCCCGTCCGAGTCCGCCATCGCGAGCCGGTCCCCATCGCCGTCGAAGGCGATGCCGAAATCCGCGCCGTTCTCGACCACCGCGCGCGCCATCGCCTGGGGCGCCGTGGCCCCGCAACCGTCGTTGATGTTGACGCCGTTGGGCTGGCTCGCGACCGCGATCACCTCGGCGCCCAGCTCCTGGAAGACGCGCACGCCCAGGCGGTAGTTCGAGCCGTGCGCGCAGTCCACCACGAGCTTGGCTCCGCGCAGCGACTGCGCCTTCGGGAAGGTGCCCTTGCAGAATTCGAGGTAGCGGCCTTCGGAATCGTGCACGCGCTCGGCCTTCCCGAGCTGCGCGGAGGGCGGGAGCGCCAGCGGCGCCTCGAGGAGCGACTCGATCTCGCTCTCGACCTCGTCCGGGAGCTTCATCCCGTCTGCGGAGAAGAACTTGATGCCGTTGTCCTCGAACGGGTTGTGCGAGGCGGAGATCATCACGCCCGCCGAAAGCCGCAACGCCCGCGTGAGGAATGCGACGGCGGGCGTGGGCATCGGGCCCACGAGGAACGTGTCGACCCCGGCAGCCGAGAGCCCGGACTCGAGCGCGGACTCGAGCATGTAGCCGGAGATGCGCGTGTCCTTCCCGATCAGCACCGCGGGGCGATCGCGGTGCGGCGGCGCGATGTCCGCGCGCGAGAGCACCTTCCCCGCGCAATAGCCCAGCTTCAGGACGAAATCCGGCGTGATGGGCGCCTGCCCCACCCGCCCGCGCACGCCGTCGGTCCCGAAATATTTCCTGCTCATCGCAACGCCGCCATGACTTTTAATCCGTCCACCGTTTCCCTCACGTCGTGCACGCGCACGATGCCCGCTCCATTCTGCGCCGCGAGGAGCGCCGCGGCAACGCTGCCCGCGGTGCGATCCGTCACTTCCCGGCCGGTGATCTCGCCGATCATGCGCTTCCTCGAGACGCCGACCATGAGCGCGTAGCCCATCGCCGCGAGCGCCGGGATCGCGCGGAAGAGCGCGGCATTGTGCACCGGCGACTTCCCGAAGCCGAAGCCGGGATCGATCGCGATCCGCTCGGGCGCGATGCCGGCCGCTTCGAGCGCCTGCGCGCGCTCGCGCAGGAACGCGCCCACTTCCGCCACCACGTCGCGATACGACGGCGCCTGCTGCATCGTGCGCGGCGTCCCGAGCATGTGCATCGCGACGACTCCCGCGTCCGCGCGGGCCACCGCCTCGATCGCGCCCGGCGCCCGGAACCCGTTCACGTCGTTCACCACCGCGCATCCGGCGGCGATCGCTTCGCGCATCACCTCCGGCTTCGAGGTGTCGACCGAGACCGCGACGCCTGCCCGCACCAGCGCTTCAATGACAGGCAGCACGCGCGCCAGTTCCTCGTCCGCCGGCACGGGCTGGGCGCCCGGGCGCGTGGACTCGCCGCCTACGTCGACCAGGTCCGCGCCCTCGGCGCGCATCGCGAGGCCGCGCGCGATCGCCCGCGCGGGATCGCGGAAGCGGCCCCCGTCCGAGAACGAGTCGTCGGTCACGTTGACGATGCCCATCACGAGCGGGCGGCTAGCGTCCGTTGAAAGCGGGCTGGCGGGCCAAGAAAAAGGGCTGGCGCGATGCCAGCCCTGGAAGGTGCTCATGAGATCCGCGGCGCTCAGGCGCTCTCGGCCGGGGACGGGCTCGGCTCGACGCCGGGCGTGCCGCCGCTCGGCGGGGGCGACGAGGGCTTCGTCGCGACCGGCTTGGGCGGACGCGGCGGGCGGCCGTTCATGATGTCCTCGATCTGGTGCGCGTCGATGGTCTCCCACTCGAGGAGCGCCTTCGTCATCGCCTCGACCTTGTCGCGGTTCTCCTCGAGGAGGCGCCGCGCGATCGCGTACTGGCGGTCGATGATGGCGCGGACTTCCTTGTCCACCGCCTTCATCGTCTCTTCGGACATGTTCTGGTGCGTGGTCACCTGCCGCCCGAGGAACACCTCGCCCTCGTTCTCGCCGTAGACCATCGGGCCCA
This sequence comes from Usitatibacter sp., assembly GCA_036266535.1. GTDB lineage: Bacteria > Pseudomonadota > Gammaproteobacteria > Burkholderiales > Usitatibacteraceae > Usitatibacter. The sequence goes on from DATAMY010000132.1 coordinate 11,964, forward strand.
GCGCGTCCGACATGCCCCACTCGGTCACCATGCGGCGCGCCATCTCGGTCGCGCGCTTGAAGTCGTTCGAGGCGCCGGTCGTCATCTGGTTCATGAAGAGCTCCTCGGCGATGCGCCCGCCGAACATCACGGCGATGTTGTTGAGGAGGAACGTCCGGTCGTAGCTGTAGCGGTCCTCGACCGGGAGCTGCATCGTCACGCCCAGCGCGCGGCCGCGCGGGATGATCGTGACCTTGTGCACCGGATCGGTCTTGGGGAGGAGCCGGGCGACGATCGCGTGGCCGGACTCGTGGTACGCGGTGTTCCTCCGCTCCTCTTCGGGCATCACCATGGACCGTCGCTCCGCGCCCATGATGACCTTGTCCTTGGCGCGCTCGAAGTCGTCCATGTCGACCAGGCGCTTGCTGCCGCGCGCGGCGAAGAGCGCCGCCTCGTTCACGAGGTTCGCGAGGTCCGCGCCGGAGAAGCCGGGCGTGCCGCGCGCGATGATCGAGGCGTCGACGTCCGGCGCGATCGGCACCTTGCGCATGTGGACCATGAGGATCTGCTCGCGCCCGCGGATGTCCGGGAGCGGGACCACCACCTGGCGGTCGAAGCGGCCAGGGCGAAGGAGCGCGGGGTCGAGCACGTCCGGGCGGTTCGTCGCGGCGATCACGATCACGCCGGAGGTGCCCTCGAAGCCGTCCATCTCCACGAGGAGCTGGTTCAGCGTCTGCTCGCGCTCGTCGTTGCCGCCGCCCAGGCCCGCGCCGCGCTGGCGGCCGACGGCGTCGATCTCGTCGATGAACACGATGCAGGGCGCGTTCTTCTTCGCCTGCTCGAACATGTCGCGCACGCGCGCCGCACCGACCCCCACGAACATCTCGACGAAGTCCGAGCCCGAGATCGAGAAGAACGGCACCTTCGCCTCGCCCGCGATCGCGCGCGCGAGGAGCGTCTTGCCGGTGCCGGGAGAGCCCACCATCAGCACGCCGCGCGGGATGCGCCCGCCCAGCTTCTGGAATTTCGACGGGTCGCGCAGGAAGTCGACCAGCTCGCCCACCTCTTCCTTGGCCTCGTCCACGCCCGCCACGTCCGCGAACGTGACCTGGTTCTGGTTCTCGTCCAGCATGCGCGCGCGGCTCTTGCCGAACGAGAAGGCGCCGCCGCGGCCGCCGCCCTGCATCTGGCGCATGAAGAAGATCCACACGCCGATGAGGAG
>DATAMY010000133.1:0-23938 GCA_036266535.1 Usitatibacter sp.
GTCTCCCGGCAGCGACGAGGCGGTCGGGCGACACTTGCAAGTCCTTGAAGTTGAACGGGAAATCAGCGTCGTTGTAGAGCGACAGCTACGTCGCGTGGCGTCACGGCTACAGCATCACTTCATGCTGCTCTTGAAGATCGCGGCCTCGATGCCGTGGCGCTGGAGGAGCTTGTAGAACTCCGTGCGGTTGCGGCGCGCGAGCTTCGCCGCCTGGGTGACGCTCCCCTTGGTGAGCTTGAGGATTCGCGTGAGGTAGTCGCGCTCGAAGCGCTTCCGCGCGTCCTCGAACGACGTCATCTCGTGCATCTCGACCTGGATCGCCTGCTCGACGAAGGTCTGCGGGATGATCGGCGTGGGGCAGAGCGCGATCGACTGCTCGACCACGTTGTAGAGCTGGCGCACGTTGCCCGGCCACTTGGCCTTCACGAGGAGCTCGAGCGCCTCGGGAGAGAACGCGGCCTTCTCGCGGCCGTAGCGCGGCGCGAGCTTCGAAAGGAAGAAATCCGCGAGGAGCGGGATGTCCTCCGGGCGCTCGTCGAGCGACGGCAGCTTCAGCGACACCACGTTCAGCCGGTAGTAGAGGTCCTCGCGGAAGGTCCCCGCTTCCTTCTCGTGCGCGAGGTCGCGGTGGGTGGCGGAGATGATGCGCACGTCGAAGGGGATCGAGCGCGTGGCGCCGATCGGCCGCACTTCGCGCGTCTCGATCACGCGCAGGAGCTTCACCTGGAGCGGAAGCGGCATGTCGCCGATCTCGTCGAGGAAGAGCGTGCCCTTGTCCGCCGCGATGAAGAGGCCGCGCTGGTCGGCGATGGCGCCCGTGAAGGAGCCCTTCATGTGGCCGAAGAGCTCGCTCTCGAGGAGGGTCTCCGGGATCGCGCCGCAGTTGATCGCGATGAAGGGCTCGTTCGCGCGCGGGCTCGCCCGGTGGATCGCGCGCGCGAGAAGCTCCTTGCCGCTTCCGCTCTCGCCCTGGATGAGCACGCTCGCGTCGCCCGCGGCCACGCGCTGCGCCTTCGCGAGGAGGTCCTCCATGAGGGAAGAGCGCGTGACGATGTCCTCGCGCCAGACCTGGCCCACGCCCGCCTGCATCGCGCTCGAGCCGCCATGGAGCGTCAACGCGCGCGCGATCTGTCCCAGGAGCTCCTCCGCGTCGTAGGGCTTCGTGAGGTAGCCGAAGACGCCTTTCTTCACCGCCGCGACCGCGTCCGGGATGCTTCCGTGCGCCGTGAGGATGATCACGGGAAGACCGGGGAACGAGGCCTGGATCTCCTGGAAGAGCGCCATGCCGTCCATCCCCTCCATGCGCAGGTCCGAGAGGACGAGGTCGGGACGGGACGCCGCGATCGAGGCCAGCGCCCGCCGGCCGCTGTCGACGGCGGTGACCGGGTACCCGTTGGCCTTGAGCCGGATCGCGAGGAGCCGGAGGAGATCCGGGTCGTCGTCCACCAGCAACAGCGATGCTTTTCCTTGATTCGACATGGGAGCCTTTGGTTATCGGTTGGAGAGGCTCTTCTCGAGGTCCGAGAGGGCATCGAGCTTCTGCTGCAGCTGCGCGGCACGCTCCTGGAGCGCGTCCGCCCGCTGTCTTTCCGCCTCCCGGCCATGGCGTTCCTCGCGCAGGTGCGTGGCGGCCGCCGCGGCGCTCTCCCGCAGCCGTCGGCGTTCCTGCGCCATTACTTGCAAGAAGCTTGCCATGCCGCGCACCTCCGCGGGGGCCGAAGCGCGCGCGGCGACCGGCTCGACCAGGGCGAGGACCTCCGATTCGTCGGCGTGCGGTGCCAGCGAAAGGGCGATCGCCGCCTTGACCCGCGCCACGTCGCCGGGTTCCCGCGCGGCCGCCTCGCGCTGCCGGGCGGCCTCCGAGGCCAGGCGCGATTCGCTCGCGCCGCGCAGCGACGCCACGTAGGCGGCGAGCTCCGAGCCCTGCGCGGGCGCCGCGGCGGGCTCGGCCGTCCCCGGCATGAGGCGCTCGATCGCCGAGCAGCCGGCGAGCGAGAGCGCGAGGGCGACCACGGCGGCGATCCTCATGCCGCGGCCTCCGTCGTCTCCGACTTCCGGCGCGGGATGCGGATGCGCAGGTGCGCGCCCGGCCCGTCCAGCACCTCGATCGCGCCGCGGTGGAGCGCCACGTATTCCTTCACGATCGACAGGCCGAGGCCGCTGCCCTTCACGGCGGAGGCCGGAGCGTCGATGCCGCGCCAGAACGCGTCGAAGATCTTCTCGCGATCTCCGGGCGGGATGCCGGGGCCTTCGTCCATCACCTCGAAGACCGCGTCGCCCTGCTGCTTGTAGAGCTTGATCGAGACGAGGCCCAGCTCCGGCGAGTACTTGACCGCGTTGGAGAGGAGGTTGTCGAGGATCACGCGGATCTTCTCCTCGTCGCAGTAGGCCGCCACGTTCTCGCAGTTGAGCTCGATGCGGATGCCCTTCGCGACGATCGCGAGCTTCCTGTCGTTCACGACCCTTCGGACCACCTCGCGCAGCGGCACGATCTTCGCGTCGAGGTAGGACGCCTGGGCGTGCACCGCGCTGTAGTTGAGGAGGCCCTCGATCAGCTTCCGGAGCTGGATGGAGTTCTCCTGGAGGATGCGCGCGATCTCGCGCTGCTCGGCGTTCAAGTTTCCCACCACGCCGGAGGAGAGGAGGTCGGAGCCTTCGCGCAACGCCGTGAGCGGGGTCTTGAGCTCATGCGAGATGTGCTGCAGGAAGCGCGTCTTCTGCGCCTCGAGCGCCACCAGCCGCTCGCGCAGCCAATCGAGCTGCTCGCCCAGGCGGACCATGTCGCCGGGCCCGTCGACGCGGATCGGCCGCGCGAAGTTGCCTTCGCCCAGCGCGCGGATGCTCGCGCTCACCTGCGTGATCGGCCGGGAGATGAGGAACGTGAAGGAGCCGATGAGCGCCACGGCCGTCGGGATCAGCGCGATCGCCAGCCAGAAGACGCTGTTCCGCGACTGCTCCGCCTGCGTGCGCAGCTCCGTGATGCCCTGGTCGATCACGTGGTCGCCCAGCTGGACCAGCGCCTGCGCGCGCTCGATGAGGGAGTTGAACGCGCGGGGAAGCTGCTGCGAGAGCGCGGGCACGGGGCCCAGCCGCGTGACGAGGTCGTTGATCGTGGCCTCCTCGCGCCGGATGTCGTTCAACGCCGAACGCTGCTCGTCCGAAAGGGCCATGGCGTCCAGCCCCTTCGCCATCTCGAGGTAGCGCGCGCGGTTCGCCCGGAAGGCCTCGAGGTAGGTCGCCTCGCCCGCGACGGCGTACTGGCGCGCGGAGCGTTCCAGCGCCGTGAGGGTCGAAAGGAGCGCGCGGCTGGACTGGGTGACCCGCACCGCCGAATGGACCGCCTGCTCGGAGAGCCCCGCCAGCCGCTCGAAGGCGATGGCGTTCGAAAACAGGGCGAAGAGGAGGGGGGCCGCGACGATCGAGAACCCGATCAGCAGCAGTGCCAGGAAGGAGCGCGGATAGGTCAAGCGCATCAGCGTTCCATTATCGGTGATAAAATTACGGCGAATCAATCGCTTGAGGTCTCCACATGTACGAATCCGAGCTCACCCGGTTCCTGCGCGACTTCGTCCGGAAGAACCCCCAGGTGATCGACCAGCAGAAGAAGAACAGGCTCACATGGTGGGATCGTCCGCAGGACCTGGATACTTTGTCCGAGCGGCGCAAAGCCGCCGTGCCCCAGCCCTCCTACGTCTACTTCCCGCTTCCGCGCCGCGGGAAGGATGATGATCCCGATTCCGGGAACAAGTTGAGCACGCCGTCCAGGCCCACGTAGTCGAGCGCGAAGTCCGCTTTTTCCCGCACCACGGGCTTCGCGTGGAAGGCGATGCTCGTGCCGGCTTCTGCCAGCATCGCGAGGTCGTTCGCCCCGTCCCCCATCGCGATCACCCGCTCCCGGCCGATGCCCAGCTCGCGCTTCAGCCGCGCGACGTGGGCCGCCTTGCCCGCGGCGTCCACGAGCGCTCCCGTGACCCGCCCCGCCAGCCGGCCGCCCTCGACCACGAGCTCGTTCGAGTACGCGTAGTCGATCGAGAGCCGGTCGCGCACGCGATCGGTGAAGAACGTGAACCCGCCGGAGACGAGGAGCACCTTGAGCCCGCGGCGCCGGGCGGCGGCGAGGAGCCGCTCCGCGCCGGGGTTCAACTTCAGGCGCTCCGCGTACACGCGCTCGAGGCTCGCCTCGTCCAGTCCCACGAGCGCCGCCACTCGTTGGCGCAGGCTCTCCGGCCAGTCGATCTCGCCACGCATCGCCGCCGCGGTGACCGCCGCCACCTCGGCCTTCCGCCCGGCGTAGTCGGCGATCTCGTCGATGCATTCGATCGAGATCAAGGTCGAATCCATGTCCATCGCGAGGAGGGCGAAATCCGCGAGCGTCCGGCCCTCGGCGACGAATCCCCAGTCGAGCTTCGCCTGCGCGCAGTGCGCCGCCACTTCCGCGCGCGATGCGGGATCGGCGCCGGTGATGCGGAAGGCTTCGTCGGCGATCTTCTCGATCGCGTTCCCCCGCGCGATTTTCGCGAGAGCCTTGAGGTCCGGCGTGGAGACTTCGCCCCCTTGGATGACGAGATTCATGCCAGTTTCTTGAGGAACTGCCGCACCTCGTTCGACCTGAGCTTCATGTCGTCGTGCTTCATGTCGATCCTCACGCGGTCCGGCCCGGGCAGGCGGTAGATCCGGCTCGACTGCACGAGCGCCAGCACCCGCGTCGCGTCCACCGGCGGCTCCGGGACGAAATGCACGACGATGCCGGAGGGCGCGGCGTCGATCTTCTGCACGCCGAGCGGCGCGCCCTGGATGCGCAGCTTGTGGCATTCGAGGAGGACGCGGGCCGGGTCCGGGAGCGGCCCGAAGCGGTCCACGAGCTCCTCGGTGAGGCGCTCGAGCTCCTCCTCGGTCGCGCAGTTCGCGAGGCGCTTGTAGATCACGAGGCGCTCGTGCACGTCCCCGCAGTAGGCCTCGGGGAGGAGCGCCGGCGCATGCAGGTTCACCTCGGTCGCGACGTCGATCGGCCGCGAGAGGTCCGGCTCCTTCCCCTTCTTCAGCGACTTCACCGCGTGCTCGAGCATCTCGCTGTAGAGCGCGAAGCCCACGTCGTGGATGCCGCCGGACTGCGATTCGCCCAGCACCTCGCCCGCGCCGCGGATCTCGAGGTCGTGCATCGCGAGGTAGAAGCCGGCGCCCAGGTCCTCCATCGCCTGGATCGCCTCCAGCCGCTTCCTGGCCGACGCGGTGAGGGCGTCCGGCGGCGGCGTGAGGAGGTACGCGTACGCCTGGTGGTGCGAGCGCCCCACGCGGCCGCGGAGCTGGTGGAGCTGGGCCAGGCCGAACTTGTCCGCGCGATGGATGAGGATCGTGTTCGCGGTCGGGACGTCGATCCCCGTCTCGATGATCGTCGAGCAGAGGAGCACGTTCGAGCGCTGGTGGTAGAAGTCGCGCATCACGCCTTCGAGCTCCCGCTCGCGCATCTGCCCGTGCGCGACCGCGATGCGCGCCTCGGGGAGGAGCTTCTCCAGCTCCGCGCGGCGGTTCTCGATCGTCTCCACGTCGTTGTAGAGGTAGTACGCCTGCCCGCCGCGCTTCAACTCCCGCAGCACCGCCTCGCGCACGATGCCTTCCGAGAGCCGGTGGACGAAGGTCTTGATGGAGAGGCGCCGCTGGGGCGCCGTGGCGATCACGGAGAAGTCGCGCAGGCCCTCGAGCGACATCGCGAGCGTGCGCGGAATGGGCGTGGCGGTGAGCGTGAGGCAGTCGACCTCCGCGCGCAGCTTCTTCAGCTCCTCCTTCTGCCGCACGCCGAAGCGGTGCTCCTCGTCGATGATCACGAGCCCCAGGTTCTTGAACTTCACGTCCTTCTGGATGAGCTTGTGCGTCCCGATCACGATGTCGAGGGAGCCCTCCGAGAGGCCGTGCAGCGACTTCGCGACCTCCTTGGGGCTCCTGAAGCGCGAGAGCTCGGCGATCCGCACGGGGAAGCCCGCGAACCGGTCGCTGAAGTTCTCGAAGTGCTGCTCGGCGAGCAGCGTCGTCGGAACGAGGATCGCCGCCTGCTTCCCGGCCGCGACCGCGATGAACGCCGCGCGCATCGCGACCTCCGTCTTTCCGAAGCCCACGTCGCCGCAGACGAGGCGGTCCATCGGCCGGCCCATCGTCATGTCCACGATGACCGATTGGATGGCCTCCGCCTGGTCCGGCGTCTCCTCGAAGGGGAACGTGGCGGCGAACGTTTCGTACTCCTGGAGCTTCAGCGGGAAGGCGAAGCCCTGGCGCGCGAGGCGCCGCGCATAGAGGTCGAGGAGCTCCGCCGCCGTGTCGCGCACCTGGCGCGCGGCCTTCCGCTTGGCCTTCTCCCACTGGCCGCTCCCCAGCCGGTGGAGCGGGGCGGAATCCGGCGCGGCGCCCGTGTAGCGGCTGATCACGTGGAGCTGCGAGACCGGCACGTAGAGCTTGTCCCCGCCCTCGTACTCGAGGTGCAGGAACTCCATGTCGCCTTCGCCCAGGTCGAGCGTCACGAGGCCCAGGTAGCGCGCGATGCCGTGCTGGCTGTGCACGACGGGATCGCCCGGCTTCACTTCCGCGAGGTCGCGCACCATGCCTTCCGCGCTGGATTTCGCGCGTCCGTCGCGGCGCCTCGCCTGGCGCACCTGGCCGGGATAGAGCTCCGCCTCGGTCACGATGGCGATGCCCTCCGAGGGCAGTACAAAGCCCGCGGCGACCGGGCCGTAGGTCATCGCGAGCGGGTGCGTCGCCTCGACGAAGCGGCCCCAGTCGTCCACGAGCGCCGGATGGAAATCGTGCTCGGCGAAGAACTGCGAGAGCGTCTCCCGCCGGCCCGGGCCTTCGGCCACGATGAGCGTGCGGCCCTCGAACTCGTCGACGAACGCCTTCACGCGCGCGAGCGGCTCCAGCGCGCGCCGGTCGACCTCGAGCGGCGGGATCGGCTCGCCCTCGGCGTGGGCCTCGAGGCGCGGGCGCTCGGCGAGCGCCACGAAGAAGTCCTCGACCGGCAGGTAGAGCTCGCGCGGCTCGAGGAGCGGCCGGTCGCGGTCGCCGCGGAGGAGCTCGTAGCGGGAGCGGAAGTCCTTCCAGAAGGCGTGGGCCGCGCCGGGAACGTCGCCGTGCAGGATCCAGGTCGCATCGGCGGGCACGTAGTCGAAGAGGGTCGCGGTCTTCTCGAAGAAGAGCGGGAGGTACGCCTCGACGCCAGCCGGCGCGACGCCGTTCGAGACGTCCTTGTAGATCCGGCTCTTGGTGGGGTCGCCCTCGAAGCGCTCGCGGAAGCACTCGCGGAAGTGGGCACGGCCTTCCTCGTCCATCGGGAACTCGCGCGCGGGGAGCATCCGCACCTCGGACACGGGATAGATCGAGCGCTGGCTGTCCACGTCGAACGTGCGGATGGTCTCGATCTCGTCCCCGAGGAGGTCGATCCGGTAGGGCACCGCGCTCCCGGTGGGAAAGAGGTCGATGAGGCCGCCGCGCACGCAGAACTCGCCGGGGCTCATCACCTGCTGCACGTGGGCGTAGCCCGCGAGCGCGAGCTGGCCCTTCAGCCCGTCGAGATCGAGGCGGCCCTTCGCGCGGAGCTCGAACGTGCGCCCGGCGAGGTAGGCGCGCGGCGGCAGGCGCTGGAGCCCCGTGGTGACCGGCACGATCGCCGCGTCGAACGCGCCCGCCGCGAGCTGCCAGAGCGTGGAGAGCCGCTCGGAGACGAGGTCCGGGTGCGGGGAGAACTGGTCGTACGGGAGGATCTCCCAGTCCGGGAGGCGATGGACCCGGAGCTTCGGGTCGAACCACGCCATCTCCTCGCGCAGGCGCGCGGCGTCCTGCGCGGACGCGGCGATGATGACGAGCGGGCCCCCGGCGCGCGCCTCGCGCGCGAGAGCGAGTGCGTCCGCCGAGCCGCTCGCTTGCAGGGCGGCCCTGGGCATGGACTCGAGCTACGCCACCGTGACCGGGATCTTGCCGATCCGCGCGCGCCACTGCGCGGGGCCGCTCTTGTGGACGGCATTTCCCGCCGCGTCCACCGCGACCGTCACCGGCATGTCCTTCACCTCGAACTCGCGGATCGCCTCCATGCCGAGGTCCTCGAACGCGAGCACGCGCGAGGCGCGGATCGACTTGGAGACGAGGTAGGCCGCGCCGCCCACCGCGATGCAGTAGAGCGCGCCGTGCTTGCGGATCGACTCGGTCGCGGCCGGCCCGCGCTCGCTCTTCCCGACCATGCCGAAGAGGCCCGTCTGCGCGAGGACCGGCTCCACGAACTTGTCCATGCGCGAGCTCGTCGTGGGGCCCGCGGGGCCGACGACTTCCTCGCGGACGGCATCCACCGGGCCCGTGTAGTAGATGAAGCGGCCGTTGAGGTCGACCGGGAGCTTCTCGCCCTTCGCGAGCATGTCCACGATCCGCTTGTGCGCGGCGTCGCGCCCCGTGAGGAGCTTTCCGGAGAGGAGGAGGCGATCGCCCGCCTTGAACGTCGCGATCTCCTGCTTCGTGATCGTGTCGAGATTCACGCGCTTGCTGGTGGAGAGGTCCATCGCGAGCTTCGGCCACGCGTCGAGCGACGGGGGATCGAGCTTCGCCGGGCCGCTTCCGTCGAGCACGAAGTGCGCATGGCGCGTGGCGGCGCAGTTGGGCAGGAGCGCCACGGGCTTGGACGCCGCGTGCGTCGCGAAGTCCGTGACCTTCACGTCGAGCACGGTGGTGAGGCCGCCCAGGCCCTGCGCGCCGATGCCCAGCGCGTTCACCTTCTCGTAGAGCTCGAGGCGGAGCTCCTCCGCGCGGTTCGACGGCCCGCGCGCCTTGAGCTCATGGATGTTCAACGGCTCCATCATGGCCCACTTCGCCATCAGCATGCATTTCTCCGGGGAGCCACCGATCGCGAGCGAGAGCATGCCGGGCGGGCACCAGTCCGCGCCCATGGTGGGCACGATCGAGAGCACCCAGTCGACGATGGAATCGCTCGGGAGGAGCATCGCGAACTTCGACTTGTTCTCCGAGCCGCCGCCCTTCGCCGCGACGATCACCTCGACCTTGTCGCCGGGGACGAGCTCCACGTGCGTCACGGCCGGCGTGTTGTCGCCCGTGCTGCGGCGCTTGCCGTCCGGGTCCGCGAGCATGGAGGCGCGCAGCGGGTTATCGGGGTCCGTGTACGCCCGGCGCACGCCCTCGTTCACGAGCGCCTCGAGCGAAAGCTTCGTGTCCCAGCGGACGTCCATCCCCGCGCGGATGAAGGCGATCGCGATGCCCGTGTCCTGGCAGATCGGCCGGTGGCCTTCGGCGGCCATCCGCGAGTTGATGAGGATCTGCGCCATCGCGTCCTTCGCGGCGGGGGACTCCTCGCGTTGGTACGCCGCCCAGAGGTCGCGGATGTAGTCCTCGGGATGGTAGTAGCTGATGAACTGGAAGGCGTCGGCGACCGACTGGATGAAGTCCTGCTCGCGGATGACGGTCATGTGGATCCGATGGGGAGCGCGCTCTCGCGGACAGGCCCTGAAAAATGGAAAACGGGGATCGCGCGATGTGGCGGCCCCCGGGAAACGGTTCGCAACAGGCAATTTTACCACCCGCGCGCGGCGGCCTTCTAGCGCCGGCGCGCGCGGGCGAGGGTGAGCCTCGCGAGGGAAACCACCGGCAGGTCGACCATGCGGCCGTCGACCTGCACGGCGCGGCCGCCCGCGGCGGCATCGGCGGCGACCACGCGCTCGGCCCACGCGAGCTCCGCCGCGTCCGGCGCGAAGGCCTCGTGGGCGACCGGCACCTGGCGCGGGTGGATCAGGAGCTTCCCGCCGAATCCGAAGCGCCGCGCGCGCGCGATATCTTCCTTCAGCTGCGCGGCATCGTCGGTCTGCACCGTGACACCGTCCACGGCGGGTGCCAGGCCGGCGATTCGGGTGGCCATCGCGACGGCGAAGCGCAGCGGCGAGAGCTCGGGCTCGCCGGGACCGGCGCGAAGCCCCGTATCGGCCATGAAGTCGAGGTGCCCGATCGCGAGCCGCACCACGCCGGGCGAGGAGGCGACCGCGTCGATCGCATGGAGGCCCGCCGCCGTCTCGAGGAGCGGGATCACCGCCGCTCCCTCGAGCACGCCGCGCACCCGGGCGATGTCCGCCGCCGTCTCGGCCTTGGAGAGCATGATCGCCGGCACGGGGGTGAGGCCCCGGAGCGCCTCGAGGTCGTCGTCGAGGAGGCCCGAGCCGCGCGCGTTCACGCGGATCACGATCGGGATGGCGGAGGAAGCGAGGCCCGACCACCCGCCGCGCACGGCTTGCCGCGCCGGCGCTTTCTCCGCGGCGGGCACGCTGTCCTCGAGATCGAGGATCACCGCGTCCGCGCCGCTCGCGACCGCCTTCGCGTGGCGCTCCGGCCGGTTGGCGGGCACGAAGAGGAAGCTCACCGCTTCCGCGAGGGCCCTCGTCATGGCGCGCCGCTTCCGCGGGCGGGAGGCTCGGCGCCCACCACGCCGGCGATGAACGCGGCGTCGAATCCCAGCTCCGCGAGGATCGCCGCGTTGTGCTCGCCCACGCGCGGGATCGGGTCCATCCGATAGTCGAAGCGGTCGTTCGCGCCGGGGGGAACCAGCGCCGGAAGCTCGCCCACGGGCGAGCCCACGCGGGCCCAGCGGCCGCGCGCGGCGAGCTGCGGATGGCGCCAGACGTCGTGCCTCGTGTTCACGTCCGCGTTGGCGATCTGCGCGCGGTCGAGGCGCTCGCGCACTTCCCCGCTCGTGAGCCCGGCGAAGCGCTCGAGGATGATGCTCCGGAGCTCCTCGCGATTCGCGTTCCGCTGCGCGTTGCTCTCGAAGCGCGGATCCTTCGCGAGCGCCGCGTCTTCCAGGACGCCCGCGCAGAACGCCTGCCACTCGCGCTCGTTCTGCAGCCCCAGCATCACCGTGCGGCCGTCACCCGCGGTGAACGGGCCGTAGGGGAAGATCGTGGCGTGGGCGGCGCCCAGGCGCGGCGGCGGCTCCGCGCCCTCGTACGCGTAGTAGAGCGGGTAGCCCATCCATTCGGCGAGCGACTCCAGCATCGACACGTCGATGTGCGAGCCGCGGCCGGTGCGTTCGCGCAGGATGAGCGCCGAGAGGATGCTCGAATACGCGTACATGCCCGCCGCGATGTCCGCGATCGAGGCACCGGCCTTCGCGCTTTCCGCGGCGGTGCCAGTCACGGAAAGGAATCCCGCTTCCGCCTGGATGAGGAGGTCGTAGGCCTTGCGGTCGCGGTACGGCCCGTCGTTCCCGTATCCGGAGATGTCGCACACCACGAGGCGCGGATGGCGCTCCTGCAGCGCGGCTGCGCCCAGGCCGAGCCGCGCGGCGGCGCCCGGCGCGAGGTTCTGGACGAAGACGTCCGCGCGCGCGAGGAGCCGGCCCATCACGTCGCGAGCGGCGGCGCCCTTGAGATCGAGCGCGAGGCTCTCCTTCGACCGGTTCGCCCACACGAAATGGGAGGAAAGGCCGGCCACGCGCCCGTCGTAGTGCCGCGCGAAATCGCCTTCGCCGGCGCGCTCCACCTTGATCACGCGCGCGCCCAGGTCCGCGAGCTGGCGCGTGCAGAAGGGCGCCGCGATCGCATGCTCGAGCGACACGACGGTGATGCCGTCGAGGGGGCGCGGGCGGCTCACGGGAGCGCTTTCCATCGGGGATATTGTACGGGCCGCCATTGTACGGCCGCGGCGCGCTCAGCCCCCGCGCTTGCGGGCCCAGAAGAGGTACATGCCGGAAAAGGTATCCGGGTTGTCCTGCTCGAACGCGTGCCAGCGATCGAGATCGGCATCGGAGCCGGCCTCGGGAAAGCGCGCGCGGAAACGGCGGCGCACCGCGGGCTCGACCAGGAGTCCCACGAGCTCGAGGCCCGCGGCGGCCAGCATGCCCGCCACTTGCGGAAGATCGTAGCGATGCTCCTCGACGTGGAAGAGGAGGTCGCGGCACTCGTTCAGGCCGTACAGGTCCCGCAAGGCGGCGATGCGCGGAAAGCGCCCCGAATCGAGGATCTCGCGGCGGCAGGCGCGGATGCCTTCCGGCGTGGCCTCGTAGCCGCGCTCGGCGATGAGCTGCCGCACCGGCGCGAGGTCGCGGCGCCCCAGCTCGCTGTAGAGGCCGATCCGCATGAAGCCGCCCGGCCGGAGCATTCCCGCGAGCGTCCGCCAGCCGGCCTGCGGATCGGCCAGGTGATGGAGCACGCCCGCCGAGGAGATCACGTCGAACGACCGGCCGAGCGAGGCCAGCTCCACGATGTCCGCCTGCGCGTACTCCACGGGAAGCCCCAGCTCGCGCGTCTTCCGCATCGCGTAGGCGAGGCTCACGCGGCTCAAGTCGATCGCCGAGATTCGCGCATCGGCCAGCTCGCGTGCGAGGGCGACCGGCTCCTGGCCCGTGCCGCATCCCGCGACCAGCACGTCGATCGCGCCGCCGGCGATGGGAGGATCGAACGCGGTGTCCGGAAAGAACCGCTGCAGGTACGCCGCGAGCGGCAGCGCCTCGCCCGCCGGGCACCGGACCCAGCGCGGATAGGGGCTCTCCTCGTATTGGCGCTGGACACGCCGCGACACTTCCTGCGCGACCGGCGTCCACGCGGAAATCGCCTCCCGGAGCTCGCGCTCCACCCGAGGATCGTCGAGGTGCTGGACGACGAGGCGCGCGACCGGCTCGGGCCATGCCCGTTCGGCGAGGCGCTCGGCCGACGGCACCGAGGCGAGCGGGAAGTATGCCGCGACCGCGGCGAGCGCGGCAGGCGAAACGTCCCCGCCCTTCGCGAGCTCCGCCCCGAGCGCATCGCGCAGCTCCGCGGCGCGCGCCCACTCTTCGGGGCTCGCGGAGAAGACGTAATCGTTCAGGAAACATTGGCGCGCGAGGGCGCCCGCGAAGGCAAGCGTGTCCGCGGAGCCGGGATCGTCGACGCGGTCGAGCAACGCCCGGCGGGCCTGCGTGAGGAAGCGCTCCAGGGCGGGGTCGCAAACCTGCGCATTCTCGAGGAGCGCGAGGAGGAGCGTATCCGCGGAGAGCTCCGTGAGCGCCCCGGGCGCGACAAGCCGGCACGCGGTCAAGGCGAGCTCCGAGGGACGGACCCACGCTTCGGCGAGCGCGCGCGTCACGAGGGCGCGAAATGCCGCGTCCGCGGGAAGGTGCGCCGCGCGCGCCGCGCAGCGCGCGAAGCGGGCGCGGAGCTCGCCACGGTCCTCGATCGCGAGCGCCGCGCGGTGGGCGCCGAGCGCCTCGTCGAAGCGGCCCTGCTCCTCGAGCGCGTTCGCGAGGTTGATCCACGCGGGCAGGAAGCCGGGCGCGTGGGCGGTGGCTTGCCGGTAGGCCGCGACGGCGGAGTCGAGGTTTCCGCGGCCGTGGGCGAGCGCCCCCAGGAGCACGAGCGCGTCCGGGCGGCCGGGCGCGGCCGCGAGCACTCGCCGGTAGGTCGATTCGGCCTCGGCGAGGCGGCCCGCGTCGTGGTGCGCCATCCCCTCCTCGAGCGCGCGCCGGATCGCCTGCTCGCCGGACACGTCGCCCTTCATCGCGTCCGCGTCCGGCGGCGCCGTCAGAGGATTACGCCGTAGGGCCAGTTCTCCCGGACGACCTGCTCCGGAAGCTTCTTGAGGACGTCCATCGCGAACGCGGTATCCGCGGGCGAGAGCGCGTGGAGCGCATGCGCGCGAAGGAGCGTCTGCAGCGCCTTGCCGAACATGGGCGGGTCCAGCATCTCGCCCTCGAACCGGATCGCCCCGCCCAGGAGCGCATCCGCCTCGATCGCCGCCTGCAGGATGCGGATTCGCGTCCCGATCTCGGAAGGCGACGGCGTGAAGGCGACCTTGCAGGGATGGATGTGCGACGGGTGGATCACCTGCTTCCCCGAAAGCCCGAGCGAGGCTTCGCGGCAGGCGTGGCGGTAGACCACGCGCGACTCGTCGTCGCCGTGCAGGTCCAGCCAGCGCCGCACGTCGTGCGGCTCCACGCACTCCTCCGGCATCGTCGCCTCGCCGATCAGCGTCTCCACCGCGCCGATCACGCCCTTCCCCGCGATCCGGGCCTCGAAGAGGAGGTCGTGGAGGTAGAACTCGAGCTTCTCGATCCAGTCGTGCGGCGTGATGTGGATGCCCATCGCCTTCGAGAAGTCGTGGATGCCGAAGACCACGTGCTTCACCGTGGGGTATTGCATGAGGTCCGGCGCGATCTTGAGCGACTTCGGATGCTCGATGATCGGCTGGATGCTGATCCGGTGGTTCAGCCCGGCGAGCACGGCGGAAAGATCGCGGATCTCCGGCGCGCCGTACGCCTCGCCCGCCTTGGCGAGCATCACGACGTCGAAGCTGTCCGCCAGGTCGCGGACGAGCGCGAGGTCGAGGTCGTACTCCTCGGTGCGGAAGGGATTGATGCGCACGGCCACCTGCACTTCCTTCCGCCTCGGCATGAGCGGGAGCTCCCGGCGCAGGAGCTCGCGGCTCATCTCCTTCTGCCGGCAGCCGTCCTCCAGGTCGAAGAGGAGGGTGTGCGCGCTCGTGTTCCAGCCGTGCTTGCGCAGCCTCTGGGCCGCCTGCTCGAGGTCCTCGTAGATGCCGAGCGAGGGCGCGTACTTGACCGGCGGGTGGTAGATCTGGATCCCGGGCCAGTAGTCGCCCAGGATGTCCGCGGGGCTCGCCGCCTCGCCCGCGGACGGGCCGTTCGCGGCGCGGGGGCTGGGGAAGGGCAGGGCGCTCATCGTTCGTCCGGCGGGCTCGCGCTGCAATGGATGGGCCGAAGCTAGCACCCTTTGTTGCGGTGCGTCAAAAAGGCAGCATTTTCCATCGGGCCGCGAGGGGGACCCGCGCGCGGCCCGTGTGCTATAAATCCCTCGATAACGTGAGGAGAAGCCATGTCGTCCACCATCGAATCGGTGCTCCAGGAAACCCGCGTCTTCCACCCTCCGGCGGCGCTCGCGAAGCAGGCGAACGTGCCCGGGATGGCGGCGTACGAGGCGATGTGCAAGGAGGCCGAGGTGGATTTCGAGGGCTTCTGGGCGAAGCACGCGCGCAACGAATTGCTCTGGACCCGTCCCTTCACGAAGACCCTCGACGAGTCGAACGCGCCGTTCTACAGGTGGTTCCACGATGGCGAGCTCAACGCCTCCGAGAACTGCCTGGACCGGCACCTGAAGACGCTGGGCGACAAGGTCGCGATCATCTTCGAGGCGGACGACG
Organism: Usitatibacter sp.; assembly: GCA_036266535.1. GTDB lineage: Bacteria > Pseudomonadota > Gammaproteobacteria > Burkholderiales > Usitatibacteraceae > Usitatibacter. The sequence goes on from DATAMY010000133.1 coordinate 15,160, forward strand.
GGAAGGTGACCCGCGTCACCTACCGCGAGCTCTACCACCGCGTCTGCCAGTTCGCCAACGCGCTGAAGGCGATGGGCATCCGGCCGGGCGAGCGCGTCCTCATCTACATGCCGATGTCGGTCGAGGCGGCGGTCGCGATGCTCGCCTGCGCGCGCATCGGGGCCACGCACTCCGTGGTCTTCGGCGGCTTCTCCGCGAAGAGCGTGCACGAGCGCACGATCGACGCCGGGGCGGTGGCGCTCATCACGGCGGACGGCCAGATGCGCGGCGGGAAGGAGATTCCCCTCAAGCCCGCGTGCGACGAGGCGCTCGGCATGGGCGGCTGCGACAGCGTGAAGAACGTGATCGTCTACCGCCGCACGGGCTCGGCCATCGCGATGAAGGAAGGGCGCGACCGCTGGTGGCACGACGTCGTGAAGGGGCAGCCGAACGAGTGCCCCCCCACGCCCGTGAACGCGGAGCACCCGCTCTTCATCCTCTATACGTCCGGCTCGACGGGGAAGCCCAAGGGCGTGCAGCACTCCACCGGCGGCTACCTCCTCCACTGCATCCTCACGATGCGCTGGGTCTTCGACCACAAGCCCACGGACGTCTTCTGGTGCACCGCGGACGTGGGCTGGGTCACCGGCCACTCGTACGTGGTCTACGGCCCGCTCGGGATCGGCGCGACCGAGGTGATCTTCGAGGGCGTGCCGACCTATCCGGACGCGGGGCGCTTCTGGAAGATGATCCAGGACCACAAGGTGAGCGTCTTCTACACGGCGCCCACCGCGATCCGCTCGCTCATCAAGGCGGGCCACGACCAGCCGCGGAAGTACGACCTCGAGTCGCTCCGGATCCTGGGGACGGTCGGCGAGCCGATCAACCCGGAGGCGTGGATGTGGTACTACGAGACCGTGGGCCAGTCGCGCTGCCCGATCGTCGACACCTGGTGGCAGACCGAGACCGGCGGGCACATGATCACGCCGCTCCCGGGAGCCACGCCGTTGAAGCCGGGCTCGTGCACGCTGCCGCTCCCCGGCATCATCGTCGACATCGTGGACGAGACGGGGCAGCCGGTCGGCCGCGGCAAGGGCGGAATCCTCGTGATCAAGCGCCCGTGGCCCTCGATGATCCGCACCATCTGGGGCGACCCGGAGCGGTTCAAGAAGAGCTACTACCCGGACGAGTTCAAGGGCAAGTACTACCTCGCGGGCGACGGCGCCAGCACGGACGAGGACGGGTACTACCGCATCATGGGCCGCATCGACGACGTGCTGAACGTCTCGGGCCACCGCCTGGGCACGATGGAGATCGAGAGCGCGTTGGTCGCCAACTCGAAGCTGGTCGCGGAGGCGGCGGTGGTGGGCCGCCCGGACGACCTCACGGGCGAGGCGGTCGTGGCATTCGTGGTGCTGAAGGGGGCCACGCCCACGGGCGAGAACGCGAAGAAGATGGCGGCGGAGCTGCGCGAGTGGGTGGCGCACGAGATCGGCGCGATCGCGAAGCCGCGCGACATCCGCTTCGGGGACAACCTCCCCAAGACGCGCTCGGGCAAGATCATGCGCCGGTTGCTGCGCTCGATCGCCAAGGGCGAGGACATCACGCAGGACGTCTCCACGCTCGAGAATCCCGCGATCCTCGAGCAGCTCAAGAAGAACCTCTAGGGGCTCCCCGGCCGCCAGGACACGGGCTTCCCTCGGGAAGCCCGTTTCGTTTGATGTGCGTCAACGTATGGCGGCCGGATGTCGGCACAGTCCGCGGGAAGCCTTCCCAAGAGAGGCGCCCCGCCCCCGGCGCATCCGTCCGCGCCGCCCACCGCCCCACGGAGGACATGAAAATGGCAACGGCTGCAGCGACGTTCGGAAGCGTAGAGCGCCAGGAGGAGCGACGCGTCATCTTCGCGTCCTCCCTGGGCACGGTATTCGAGTGGTACGACTTCTACCTGTATGCGACGCTCGCGCCCTTCTTCGCGGCGCTCTTCTTCCCGCCCGGCAACGCCACGGCGGCCCTCCTCTCGGCCTTCGCGGCCTACGCCGCGGGCTTCCTGGTGCGCCCGTTCGGCGCGGTGATCTTCGGCCGCATCGGCGACCTCGTGGGGCGCAAGTACACGTTCCTCGTGACGATCCTCTTCATGGGCTTCTCGACCTTCGCGGTGGGCCTCCTGCCCAAGTTCGAGACCATCGGCTGGCTGGCGCCCATCCTCCTCGTGACGCTGCGCCTCGTGCAGGGCCTGGCCCTCGGCGGCGAGTACGGCGGGGCGGCGACCTACGTGGCGGAGCACGCGGGCCCGGGGAAGCGCGGCTACGACACGAGCTGGATCCAGACCACGGCGACCTTGGGCTTCTTCCTCTCGCTCGCGATCATCGGCGTCTGCCGCTTCAGCGGCGTGATGGACGCGAAGTCATTCGCGGACTGGGGCTGGCGGATCCCGTTCTGGTTCTCCGCGATCCTCCTCGCGTATTCGGTCTACATCCGGATGAAGCTGAACGAGTCGCCCGTCTTCAAGCGCATGAAGGCGGAAGGGCGCGGCTCGAAGGCGCCGTTGACCGAGAGCTTCTTCCACTACCCGAACAACAAGTACGTGCTCCTGGCGCTCCTCGGCGCCACGGCCGGGCAGGGCGTGGTCTGGTACACGGGCCAGTTCTACGCGCTCTTCTTCCTCACCATCACGCTCAAGGTGGACGGCGCGACCGCGTACACGCTGATCGGGCTCTCGCTCCTGCTGGGGACGCCTTTCTTCATCGTGTTCGGGTGGCTCTCGGACCGGATCGGGCGGCTGAAGATCATCCTCGCCGGGTGCCTCATCGCGGCGCTCACGTACTTCCCGCTCTTCCAGGCCCTCACGCACTACGTGAACCCTGGCCTCGAGGCGTTCGCGACGCAGAACGCGATCACGGTGCAGGCGAAGGACTGCAACTTCCACATCTTCGTGGGCCCGTGGTCGAAGTTCAGCGATTGCGACAAGGCGAAGGATTTCCTCACGAAGTCGGGGCTGTCCTTCACGTCCTCGGACCTCGCGGCGGGATCGACGGACACCGTGGTGACCAAGATCGGCCCCACGGAGCTCAAGGGCTGGAAGGAGGCCGACTACAAGAAGGCGCTCGCCGACCTCAAGTACCCGACGAAGGCGGATCCGAACGGCATCAACTGGGGGATGACGCTCCTCATCCTCTTCATCATGCTGATCTACGTGACGATGGTGTACGGGCCGATCGCGGCGTTCCTGGTGGAGATGTTCCCCGCGAAGATCCGCTACACGTCCATGTCGCTCCCGTACCACATCGGGAACGGCTGGTTCGGGGGGATGCTGCCGCTGCTCGCGACCGCGATGGTCGCCGCGTCCGGCAACATCTACTACGGCCTCTGGTACCCGATCGTGGTCGCCATGATGTCCGTGGTGATCGGGCTCCTCTTCCTCCGGGACAACAAGGACCGCGACATCAACGAGTAGCGGTACGGGAAACGGAAAGCCCCGCGGAATCGATCCCGCGGGGCTTTGTCTTTTCCGCCCGCCCGGGCGAGAATCGGCGGGATGCTCTTCCGCTACGTCTCCCGCGAGATCCTCGCGACCAGCCTCTTCGTGCTCCTGGCGCTCCTCGCGCTCTTCGGCTTCTTCGACCTCATCCGCGAGCTGGACGACCTCGGCAAGGGAAGCTACCGCCTCCCCGCGATGCTCGGGTACGTCGGGCTCTCGCTCGCGTCCCACGCGTACGTGCTCCTTCCCGCGGCGGGCCTCATCGGGACGCTCTTCGCGCTCGCCCGCATGTCCGAGCACTCGGAGATCACCGTCATGCGCGCCTCGGGCCTGTCGCTCAGGCAGCTCGCGCTGCACGTCGCGGGCGCGGGGCTCGCGATCGCGCTCGCGACCGTGGCGATGGGCGAATTCATCACGCCCTTCACCGAGGAGGCCGCGAAGGACCTGCGGTTGAAGGCCACGCGCTCGATCGTCGCGCGCGAGTTCCGCTCCGGCTTCTGGGTGAAGGACGAGAGGAGCTTCGTGAACATCCAGGACGTGACGCCGGACACCGCGCTCCTGAACCTCAGGATCTACGAGTTCGACCCGGCGTTCCGGTTGACCGCCATCAGCCGCGCGGAGAAGGGCATCTACGAGGGCGGGAACCGCTGGGAGCTCTCCAACGTGGAGCTCACGCGCTTCAAGGGCGACCAGGCGGTCCTCGAGCGGCTGCCGAAGGCGACGTGGAACTCGGTCCTCACGCCGGACATCCTCTCGGTGCTGAAGATCGTGCCGGAGCGCATGTCCGCCGTGAACCTGCTCGCGTACATCGACCACCTGCGGGAGAACCGGCAGCAGGCGACGCGCTACGAGATCGCGTTCTGGAACAAGATCCTCTACCCGCTGGTGGCGATCACGCTCATGGTGATGGCCATTCCTTTCGCGCTCACGTCCGCGCGGGCGGGCGGCGTGGGGGCGAAGATCGTGATGGGCATCCTCCTCGGGCTGGGCTTCCACTTCGCCGGGAGGCTCTTCTCGCACATCGGCCTCCTCAACGACTGGCCGGCGCTCGTCTCCGCGGGGCTCCCGCTCGCGATCGTGGCGGCCGTCGCCGCCGAAGGGCTGCGGCGCGCCGAGCGGCGCTAACGGGCATCGACGAGCGCCGTCCCGGCGAGCCGGTCGTGCAGGAATTGCCGGTCCCGGTCGACGAGCGCCCAGGCGAAGCCCACGCCCGCCGCGAGGAATCCCAGCACCGCGATCGCGAAGCGATGCGCCGCGCGGCCGGGGTTCACCGGGCCTCCGTCGCTCGCGCGAACGAGCCGGATTCGCCAGGTGCGCATGGGGAGCGTCTGTCCCCCGCGCGTCCAGAACCAGGTGAAGTAGAGGCCCAGCACGACCACGAGCCACGCCTGGAGTGCGTGCCGGCGCCAGCCCGCGCTCGCGTCGCCGAAGAGGACCACGAAGGGAACGGTCGCGGCCATGGCGATCGCGATCGCGATGAGGAGCTCGTAGACGCCGCTCGCGAGCCGGCGGGGAAGGGCCGGCGCCCGAGCCGCGGTCACCGCGGCCCGGAGTCCCGCGGGTGGGTGCGAAGCCAGCGCTCGCGCAGCTCGTGCTGCTGCTCCGGCGGGAGCTTCCGCAGGCCCTGGAAGGTCTCGCGCGCGGCGCGGCGCTGCTCCGGCGTCATGGCGGACCAGTCGCGGATGCGCTGCTCGAAGCGCTCCCGCTGGATGGGGCGCATGTTGGGGTACTGCCGGGCCGCGCCCAGGAGCCGCTGCTGCTGGTAGCCGGGCATCCGCTCCCAGTCCGGCGCCACCGGGCCCAGGATGTGCTGCTGGTCCGGGGAAAGGCTCCGCCACGGGGTCTGCGGCGTCTTGAGGTCCTTCGCGGCGCCCGCGCCCAGCGCGAACGCCATCAGGCCCGCGGCGGCGATCAGCCTTGCGGCTTTTGCAGCCATGCCTGGAAGTCCTGGTCGAGGAACGCGTCCGGGGGGAGCTCCTGGGTGAGGAGCTGGGCGTCGATCTCGCCGGGGTCCGACTCCTGCACCGACTGGAAGGCGAGGGTGGCCAGGAGCGCCAGCATGGGGAGCCAGAGGAGCGAGCGCTGGACGACCGAATACTGGATCGTCTGGGCGGTGGAGGCGCTCACGCTCACGAGCCCGAAGAGGCGGACCGGCTCCCGGTACGCGTCGAGCGCCCGCAGCCGGGCCGCCCGCAGGCGGGTGGCCTCGATCTCGCCGATCCCTGCCTCCGCGCGCGCGAGCCAGGGCTTCAGCCGTTCCGCAAATTCCTTTTCGTTCATAGCGTTATCCCTTTGGCTTTCAGGATTTTCGCCAAAGCGTGCGTCGCCCGGGAGCAGTGTGTCTTCACGCTGCCTTCCGAGCATCCCATGGCTTTGGCGGTCTCGCTCACGTCGAGTTCTTCCCAGTAACGCAACATGAACGCCTCGCGTTGACGGTCCGGGAGCGTCCGGATCGCTTCCTCGATGGCGGCCATCACCTGGGACTGCTCCAGGCGGTCCGCCGGCGAGGCCGGGACGTTGGTGTGCGCGTCCACGTCCATCGTCTCGAGGGGATCACCCTCGTCGTCGTCCCCGCCCATCCCCAGGTTGGAGAGGAGCGTGGTCCACGTCGAGCGCACCTTCCCCCGGCGGAAGTGGTCGCGCACGCCGTTCTGGAGGATCCGCTGGAAGAGGAGCGGAAGCTCCGCCGGCGGTCGGTCCGCGTACTTCTCCGAGAGCTTCATCATCGAGTCCTGGACGATATCGAGCGCGGCCTCGTCCTCGTGCACCGCGTACACGCATTGCTTGAAGGCGCGCCGCTCCACGGAGGCGAGGAAATCCGACAACTCCTTGCGCGTGGCCAGGGCATGCTCCGGGGAAACGGGCGCGATGCCCGGGTTCGCGCGAATGGTAGCAAACGGCCGGGCGCGCCGACCCCCGATCTCCCGCCGCGAGCGGTGCCATATCGGCTTGACCAATCCCTCCCCACCCGCTAATGTTTCTGGTTCCCCCCTCGAAACCGCTCCAATTACAAGGCCTTAGCATGGAACTCAAGCTTCCTCCCAACCTGGATGCCGGCGAAACCCTCACGGGCGCCGAAATCGTCATCCGCTGCCTGGAGGAAGAGGGCGTCGAGTTCGTATTCGGCTATCCGGGCGGGGCGGTCCTCTACATCTACGACGCCCTCGCGCAGCACAAGGGGAACCTCAAGCACATCCTCGTGCGGCACGAGCAGGGCGCGCTCCACGCGGCGGACGGCTATGCGCGCGCGACCGGGAAGCCGGGCGTGGCGCTCGTGACGAGCGGCCCGGGGGTGACCAATGCCGTGACCGGCATCGCGACCGCCTTCATGGACTCGATCCCGCTCGTCGTGATCACGGGCCAGGTGCCCACCGCCGCGATCGGCGAGGACGCGTTCCAGGAGTGCGACACGGTCGGCATCACCCGCCCGACGGTCAAGCACAACTTCCTCGTGAAGGACGTGAGCCAGCTCGCGATCACCATCAAGAAGGCCTTCCACATCGCGACCACGGGACGGCCGGGGCCGGTGCTCGTGGACATCCCGAAGGACATCTCGAACACGCCCACGCCCTACCACTACCCCGAGAAGCTCCACATGCGCTCGTACAACCCCGTCACCAAGGGGCATGCGGGGCAGATCAAGAAGGCGCTCCACCTCCTCACGGACGCGAAGCGGCCGATGCTCTACGTGGGCGGGGGTGCCATCCTGGGCGAGGCCTCCGCGGAGGTGACGGAGCTCGCGCGCGTCCTGGGCTTCCCGATCACGAACACGCTGATGGGGCTGGGCGCGTATCCCGCGACGGACCGGCAGTTCGTGGGCATGCTCGGCATGCACGGGACCTTCGAGGCGAACAACGCGATGCAGAGCTGCGACGTCCTCCTCGCCGTGGGCGCGCGCTTCGACGACCGCGTGATCGGCAATCCCGCGCACTTCGCCGCGGGGAACCCGGCCCGGAAGATCATCCACATCGACGTGGACCCGTCGTCCATCTCCAAGCGCGTGCGGGTCGACGTCCCGATCGTGGGCGGCGTGAAGGAGGTGCTGCAGGACCTCCTCGCGCAGCTGAAGGCCTCGCCGCAGAAGCCGGACGCCGCGGCGCTCGCCGCGTGGTGGAAGCAGATCGATTCGTGGCGCGCGCGGGACTGCCTCAAGTACGACCGCAAGTCCGCGCTCATCAAGCCGCAGTTCGTGATCGAGAAGCTCTACGAGATCACCAAGGGAGATGCGTTCGTCACCTCGGACGTGGGCCAGCACCAGATGTGGGCCGCGCAGTTCTACAAGTTCGACAAGCCGCGCCGGTGGATCAACTCCGGGGGCCTCGGGACCATGGGCGTGGGGCTTCCCTACGCGATGGGCGTGAAGCTCGCGTTCCCGGAGGCGGACGTGGCGTGCGTGACGGGCGAGTCGTCGATCCAGATGTGCATCCAGGAGCTCTCCACCTGCAAGCAGTACCACCTCCCGGTGAAGGTCGTGAACCTGAACAACCGCTACATGGGCATGGTCCGCCAGTGGCAGGAATTCTTCCACGGCAACCGCTACAGCGAGTCGTACATGGATTCGCTGCCGGATTTCACCAAGCTCGCGGAGGCCTACGGGCACGTGGGCATGCGCATCGACAAGCCGGCCGACGTCGAGGGGGCGCTTCGCGAGGCGTTCGCGATGAAGGACCGCCTCGTGTTCATGGATTTCATCACGGACCAGACCGAGAACGTCTTCCCGATGGTGCCCGGCGGCAAGGGCATGTCGGAGATGATCCTTTCCGAAGAACTGTAGCCCGTCGCTCCCGTGAAGACGGGAGCCCAGCCAGAACGCGCGAGCGATTTGTCTGGATTCCCGTCGCAACGGGAATGACGGTCGCACGCGACCCGAGCCAAATGCGCCATATCCTTTCCATCCTGGTCGAAAACGAAGCCGGCGCGCTTTCCCGCGTGGCCGGCCTCTTCTCCGCGCGCGGCTACAACATCGAGACGCTCACGGTCGCGCCCACCGAGGACGCGACCCTCTCCCGCATGACCATCGTCACCACGGGCTCGGACGAGATCGTCGAGCAGATCACCAAGCAGCTGAACAAGCTGGTCGACGTCGTGAAGGTCGTGGACCTTTCCGAGGGCAAGCACATCGAGCGCGAGCTCATGCTCGTGAAGGTGCGCGCGGCCGGCAAGGACCGCGAGGAGCTGAAGCGCATCGCCGACATCTTCCGCGGGCGCATCATCGACGTCACCGACAAGTCGTACACGATCGAGCTCACCGGCACCACCGAGAAGCTCGATGCCTTCCTCGAAGCGCTCGACCGCGCGGCCATCTTGGAGACCGTCCGCACG